>CAIMBE010000133.1 GCA_903839085.1 uncultured beta proteobacterium
CGCTTGCGGTGATCGTGACTGACGAGCCCATCTCACACCGAATCACTCCGACATGAACCCGTTTCGCCAGTTCCAGTTCCTCCTCCGTCAAGGCCACGGAGCTATCGCCCTCCACCGGCGTCCTCTGCTCCACCGCCTTGAGCGCGGAACGCCTGATTCCGGCTCGAGGTGCGGGTTGCACAACCTGCTGCTCAGCCCTTGGCACGGTGCTTGACGGCTGGCTGGCCTGGGCTAGCCCGATGGTCGGAGCAAGCGTCGCAAGCGCCAGCACAAAAACCCGCTTCATTGCACCGCCCGGCACCAGTTGAATTGACGTGCCAGGCGCAACAAGCAAACGGCCTATCCAACCAGGTGCGCAACGCCCGCCTGCTCGTCCTGCAATTCCTTGAGTGTCTTGTTGATGCACTCCTGGCTGAATGCATCGATTGGCAAACCCTCGACAATCTTGTACTCGCCTCCCGAGCAGGTCACCGGAAAACCGAACATAGTGTCTTTCGGAATGCCGTAATGTCCATCCGAGGGGATGCCCATCGTGACCCACTTGCCATTGGTCCCCATGGCCCAGTCGCGCATATGGTCAATGGCCGCGTTGGCCGCAGATGCAGCCGACGAGACACCGCGAGCAGCAATGATGGCCGCGCCCCGTTTGCCTACCGTGGGCAGGAACGTATTGGCGTTCCAATCCTGATCGTTGATCATTTCCTTCAGACTGGCGCCGTTGACGGTCGCAAAGCGGTAGTCGGCGTACATGGTTGGCGAATGGTTGCCCCAGACTGCCATTTTTTCAATATCTGCGACTGCCTTGCCGGTCTTGGCGGCGAGTTGACTCAGCGACCGGTTGTGGTCCAGACGCAGCATCGCGGTGAAGTTCTTGCGGGGCAGGTCCGGCGCGCTCTTCATGGCGATATAGGCATTGGTGTTCGCCGGATTTCCAACCACCAGCACCTTGACGTTGCGACTTGCCACCGCGTTCAGGGCCTTGCCCTGCTCGGTGAAAATGGCGCCGTTGACAGCCAGCAATTCAGCGCGCTCCATGCCCGGACCACGCGGGCGCGACCCGATCAGCAAGGCGTAGTCAACGTCCTTGAAGGCGGTCATTGGGTCCGCGTGGGCTTCCATGCCGACCAGCAGGGGGAAAGCGCAATCCTGCAGTTCCATCATCACGCCCTTGAGGGCCTGCTGGGGTTTTTCCAGCGGAACCTCAAGCAACTGCAGAATGACGGGCTGATCTTTGCCCAGCATCTCGCCGGAGGCGATGCGGAACAGAATGGCGTAACCAATTTGACCTGCTGCGCCAGTAACGGCGACACGGACGGGCTTTTTGCTCATGGTGAGACTCCAGAGTTGTTGTGAAACGGGTACCGGGAGGGCTCAAGCGGGTTAGCTGAACCCCACAGAGTGCGCCGCTAGTTTACTCTGGAAAACCCTGATCTCTTAATTTGTCTTATGTCTTATATAAGATAAGATACGGGTCAGGCGTACTGCACTGCGCGAGGATAAGAATCCATGTCCACAACACCCATCCCGTCTGCCGACCAGAGTCCTGCAATCAGTGCAGGCGCGCCATCTTTGGCGCCCTCCTTCAGCCCCCTTTACCGGCAGATCAAGAGCATGCTCCTGAACAGCCTGCGCTTGGGCGAATGGAAACCGGGCGAGGCGATTCCGAGCGAAATGGATCTGGCCACGCGCTTTCATGTCAGCCAGGGCACGGTGCGAAAGGCGATCGATGACCTGGCTGCGGAAAACCTGCTCGTGCGACGACAGGGCAAAGGCACTTTTGTCGCCACCCATGCCGAACAACAAGTGCAGTTCCGCTTCCTGAAACTGGTCCCCAACAGCGGCACCCCTGGCAGCGAAGGCCCGGCCCAGCGCGAAATAATTCAGTGCCGTCGCGTCAGTGCGAGCCTCGATGTGGCACGGGCATTGGACTTGCGCACCGGCGATGCGGTGCTTCAGGCGCGGCGCGTGCTGAGTTTTGTCGACACGCCCACCATTCTCGAAGACATCTGGCTGCCGGCGGCCCCCTTCAAAGGCTTGACCGCAGAGCGGCTGACCAACCACCAGGGGCCGATGTACGCCCTGTTCGAGACCGAATTCAACGTGCGCATGGTGCGGGCCGAAGAAAAAATTCGCGCCGAACCGGCCACTGATGGACTTGAGGAATTGTTGAAGGTCGACCGCGGCACGCCCTTGCTCAGCGTGGAGCGAATCGCCTACACCTACAAGGATATTCCGATGGAACTGCGCCGCGGGTACTATCGCACCGACACCCACTACTATCACAACCGATTGAGCTGAGGATCCTGGGTCTGACCACCCCGTCATCGAAATTTCCGGCAGTCGATCAAGGCAGATTACGCAGCATTCAGTACAAACATGGAAGGCAAAGTATGTCCGAACTAACAGGGGATGCCAAGAACAGGCGTCCCGAATTTCGCAATATCAACGCATTCAAGGACCTCCCCGGCTACCGCTGGCCGATGGCCGCCGTGGTCTCGGGAATGCACCGGGCGAGCGGGCTCATGATGTTCCTGCTGCTGCCCTTCATCATCTGGATGTTCGACAGTTCGATCTCGTCCGAAATTTCATTTGCGAAGTTCAAGTCGGCCTTCAACATCGGCATGCTGGGCCTGCCCGGCAGCATCTGGAAATTGGTCGCTCTGGCGCTGATCTGGGCCTGGCTGCACCATTTCATTGCGGGCATCCGCCACCTCTGGATGGACATCAGCCATGATGCCGTGAACCGCGAGTTCGGCAAATTCTCTGCTGCTTTCACGCTGGCCGGCAGTGCCTGTCTGACGCTGGTACTGGGCGCCAAACTGTTTGGCTTCTACTGATTCAAGGAAAAGCATGTCTGTCAATTATGGTTCCAGGCGCCTCGTTTCGGGCGCCCATTACGGTCTGCGCGACTGGCTCGCGCAGCGGGTCAGCGCCGTGCTGATGGCCCTCTTCACGGCGCTGGTTCTGCTACAGCTGATCTTCAGCAAAGGCCCCATCGGCTACGACAGGTGGGCGGGAATATTCGCCTCCCAATGGATGAAGGCATTGACCTTCAGCATCATCATCGCTCTGGTGTTTCACGTTTGGGTCGGCATGCGCGAAATCTGGATGGACTACATCAAGCCGGTCGGGCTGCGCCTGACGCTTCAAGTATTCACGATCGTCTGGCTGCTTTCCTGTGCCGGGTGGGCAATTCAGGTTCTGTGGCGTCAGTAGCGCCTGGCAGCAAGGCATCACCCCCCGTGGCCCAATCCGACAACCCATTGAAACTCACCATGACCGTTACCTCCAAACTACCCAGGCGCAAATTTGACGTCGTTATCGTCGGCGCCGGCGGCTCAGGCATGCGCGCCTCACTGCAACTGGCCAGAGCCGGTCTGAAAGTGGCGGTGCTGTCCAAGGTTTTCCCCACGCGTTCACACACGGTGGCGGCCCAGGGCGGCATCGGCGCCTCGCTGGGCAACATGTCGGAGGACAACTGGCACTATCACTTCTATGACACGGTCAAGGGCTCCGACTGGCTTGGCGACCAGGACGCGATCGAGTACATGTGCCGCGAAGCGCCCAAGGTGGTTTACGACCTGGAGCACATGGGCATGCCGTTTGACCGCAACCCCGACGGCACGATCTACCAGCGACCCTTCGGTGGCCACACCGCCAATTACGGTGAAAAACCGGTGCAGCGCGCCTGCGCTGCCGCCGACCGCACCGGGCACGCCATGCTGCATACGCTGTATCAGCAAAACGTCAAGGAAAGAACCAGTTTCTTTGTCGAGTGGCTGGCGCTGGACCTGATTCGCGACGCCGCAGGCGACGTGCTGGGCGTGACGGCGCTGGAGATGGAAACCGGTGATGTGCACATTTTTGAAGCCAGAAGCACGCTGCTGGCGACGGGCGGCGCCGGACGGATTTTTGCGGCGTCGACCAATGCCTTCATCAATACTGGTGACGGCCTGGGCATGGCCGCGCGCGCGGGCATCCCGCTCGAAGACATGGAGTTCTGGCAATTTCATCCGACCGGCGTCTACGGGGCAGGCGTGCTGCTGACCGAGGGCTGCCGCGGCGAAGGCGCGATCCTGCGCAACGGAGATGGGGAGCGCTTCATGGAGCGCTACGCCCCCGCCTACAAGGATCTGGCGCCGCGGGACTATGTTTCGCGCTGCATGGACCAGGAAATCAAGGAAGGCCGCGGCTGCGGACCGGCGCGCGACTACATCAACCTTGACATGACGCATCTGGGTTCGGAAACCATCATGAAGCGCCTGCCTTCGGTCTTCGAGATCGGTCACAACTTTGCCAACGTTGACATCACCCGCGAGCCGATTCCGGTGGTGCCCACGATCCATTACCAGATGGGCGGAATCCCGACCAATATCCACGGCCAGGTGGTCACGCAGGACGCCAGCAACCAGAGCCGGGTCGTGCAAGGACTTTACGCCGTGGGAGAGTGCGCCTGCGTCAGCGTGCACGGGGCCAACCGCCTGGGCACCAATTCACTGCTCGATCTGCTGGTCTTCGGCCGCGCGGCCGGCAATCACATCGTCGATTTCAACAAGGACGGCAGCGCTCACAAGCCCTTGCCAGGCGACGCGGCCGAGACAACGCTGGCACGCATGGCGCGCCTGGACCATGAAAGCGGCGGGGAGTATTCGCAGGACGTGGCCAATGACATCCGGCGCACCATGCAGCAGCATGCCGGCGTGTTCCGCACCCAGGCCAGCATGGACCAGGGTGTGCTCAAAGTGGCCGCCTTGCGTGAGCGCGTTGGCGCCATCGGCCTGAAGGACAAGTCCAGGATTTTCAATACCGCCCGCATCGAGGCACTCGAAGTCGACAATCTCATCGAAGCGGCACAGGCCACGATCGTCTCCGCCGCCGCACGCCACGAGAGCCGCGGCGCGCACTCGGTGGACGACTACGCCGACAGCCCCGCGCATCCGAACGGGCGCAACGATGCGCAATGGCACAAACACACCCTCTGGCACCGCGACGGCAACCGCCTGGCTTACAAGCCGGTGCAGATGAAACCGCTGACCGCCGAGTCCGTGCCGCTGACGGTGCGCAGCTTTTAACGAGAAGAACCATGTCAAAACGCATTTTCCAGATCTACCGCTACGACCCCGATGCCGATGCGAAACCCTACATGCAGACGATCGAGACCGAACTTGACGGCAGCGAGCGCATGCTGCTGGACGCGCTGATCAAGCTCAAGGCGCAGGATCCGAGCATCAGTTTTCGAAAATCATGCCGCGAGGGAGTCTGCGGCTCCGATGCCATGAACATCAACGGCAAGAACGGCTTGGCCTGCCTGACCAACATGCTGACCCTGCCTGGCACGATTGTTCTGAAACCGCTGCCCGGTCTGCCGGTGGTGCGCGATCTGATCGTTGACATGACGCAGTTCTTCACCCAGTACAACTCGATCAAACCCTACTTGATCAACAGCGGCGTGCCGCCCGAGCGCGAGCGCCTGCAAAGCCCGCAGGAGCGCGATGAGTTGAACGGACTGTACGAATGCATCCTGTGCGCCAGTTGCTCCACGTCCTGCCCGAGCTTCTGGTGGAATCCGGACAAGTTCGTCGGACCGGCCGGTCTGTTGCAGGCCTACCGCTTCCTGGCCGACAGCCGCGACGAGGCCACCGCCGAGCGGCTGGACAACCTGGAAGACCCCTACCGGCTGTTCCGCTGCCACACCATCATGAATTGCGTCGAGGTCTGCCCCAAGGGACTCAATCCGACCAAAGCCATCGGCAAGATCAAGGAAATGATGGTCATGCGAACGGTTTGACTTCGATCAACATCGAGAGCCGCGCGCCATGGTACAAACCAGCGAACTGGTCGATGCGAGAGACCTGAGCAGGCTCAAGTGGCGTTGCCGTCGCGGTCTGCTTGAGAATGACATCTTCATCGAACGTTTTTTCAGGCGCTTTGAGTCGAGCCTGACTGTCGCGCAGTCGCAGGGTCTCAGTGCTTTGATGGAACTCAGTGACAACGATCTGCTGGACCTGCACCTGGCACGCCAAACGCTTGCGCAAGTCAACCCGGATCTTGAGCGCGAAGATGTGCGTGAAGTATTGTGTATGTTGAGAAAACCCCTTGAAAGGCAAGAAAATGAAACTCTCTGACAACAAAGCCACCCTGTCCTTCAGCAATGGCAGCCCCAGTATCGACTTGCCTGTCTACCAGGGCAGCGTGGGGCCGGATGTGGTGGACATCCGCAAACTGTATGGACAAACCGGCATGTTCACCTACGATCCGGGTTTCCTCTCCACCGCCTCCTGCCAGTCGACCATCACTTACATCGACGGTGACAAGGGCGAACTCCTGTACCGTGGTTACCCGATCGAACAACTCGCCACCAACTGTGACTTCCTGGAGACCTGCCATTTGCTGCTGTACGCAAACCTGCCCAATGCGGCGGAGAAAGAGGACTTCACCCGCCGTGTGGCGCACCACACCATGGTCAACGAGCAGATGCAGTTCTTCATGCGCGGCTTCCGTCGCGACGCCCATCCGATGGCCATCATGACCGGGCTGGTAGGCGCCCTGTCCGCGTTCTACCATGACAGCACCGACATCAACAATCCGGAGCATCGTGAAATTGCCGCCCTGCGCCTGATTGCCAAGATGCCCACCCTGGTTTCCATGGCCTACAAGTACAGCATGGGTCAACCCTATATGTACCCGAAGAACAATCTGAGCTATGCCGGCAACTTCCTTCACATGATGTTCGCCACGCCCTGCGAAGACTATTCGGTCAACCCGGTCATCGAGCGCGCGCTGGACCGCATCTTCGTGTTGCACGCCGATCACGAGCAGAACGCCTCCACCTCCACCGTGCGCCTGTGTGGCAGTTCAGGCACCAACCCGTTTGCCGCCGTGGCTGCCGGCGTCGCCTGTCTCTGGGGTCCGGCGCACGGTGGTGCCAACGAGGCCTGCCTGAACATGCTCGAAGAAATTCAGCAGACCGGCGGCATTGCCAAGGTCGGCCAGTTCATGGAACAGGTCAAGGACAAGAATTCCGGCGTCAAGCTGATGGGTTTTGGACACCGCGTCTACAAGAACTACGATCCGCGCGCCAAACTCATGCAGGAAACCTGCAAGGAAGTCCTGACCGCACTGGGACTGGAGAACGATCCCCTCTTCAAGCTGGCCATGGCGCTCGAGAAGATTGCGCTGGAAGACGATTACTTCGTCTCGCGCAAGCTCTACCCCAACGTCGACTTCTACTCTGGCATCGTGCAGCGCGCCATCGGCATTCCTGTGAACATGTTCACCGGCGTCTTCGCCCTGGCGCGCACCGTGGGCTGGATCGCACAGCTCAACGAAATGATCAGCGATCCGGAGTACAAGATCGGGCGTCCGCGCCAGTTGTTCTCGGGCTCCGTCAAGCGTGACGTTCTGCCCCTGGCGCAGCGCTGACACGGTCTACTTTTGCACGCCCGCCGGATGGCAACACCGGCGGGCGTTTTACTGTCGGCGCGGCTTGCAGACACGCCGCTTAAAATCTCGCCATGCCAAGGAAAAACCACATGCTCCGCACCGATACCAAGATGCATGGCCGCACGCTGTACGACAAACTCTGGGACGAACATGTCGTTCACACCGAGGAAGACGGCTCTGCCGTCCTCTACATAGACCGCCACCTGGTGCACGAGGTGACCAGTCCGCAGGCCTTCGAGGGGCTGCGGCAGGCCGGGCGCAAGGTCTGGCGCGTCAGTTCGATCGTCGCCACCGCCGACCACAATACCCCCACCACCGGCTGGGAGAGGGGTTATGACGGCATCACGGACCCCACCAGCAAAGAGCAGGTCGTCACACTCGACACCAATATGCGGGAATTCGGTGCGGCCGCCTACTTCCCCTTCCTGTCCCGGCGACAGGGCATCGTGCACGTGATCGGACCTGAGAATGGCGCCATCCTGCCCGGCATGACCGTCGTTTGCGGTGATTCGCACACCTCCACCCACGGCGCTTTCGGCGCGCTGGCGCATGGCATCGGCACCAGCGAAGTGGAGCACGTACTGGCGACCCAGACCCTGCTGGCAAGGAAGGCCAAGAACATGCTGGTGCGTGTTGACGGCACGCTTGCACCCGGCTGTGGCGGCAAGGACATCGTGCTCGCGGTGATCGGGAAGATCGGCACCGCAGGCGGCACAGGCTACACCATTGAATTTGGCGGCTCGGCGATCCGGGCGCTGAGCATGGAAGGTCGGATGACGGTTTGCAACATGGCCATTGAAGCCGGCGCCCGCGCCGGGCTGGTGGCGGTGGACGAGAAAACCATCGCCTACGTCGAAGGCCGCCCGCTGGCACCTGGTCAGCAGGTCGGCCATGATCGATCTGCTGCGGTTGAGTGGGAGCAGGCGCTTGCCTACTGGAAAACGCTGCACAGCGACGCCGACGCCGCGTTCGATACCGTCCTGGCGATCGACGCCAGCCAGATCGTGCCGCAGGTCACCTGGGGCACATCGCCTGAAATGGTGCTCGGCATTGACCGCAGCGTCCCCGATCCCGACAAGGAGAAGGACAGCAACAAGCGCAGCGCCATTGAGCGCGCGCTGCTGTACATGGGCCTGGAGCCGGGCAAAGCGCTGAGCGACCTCTTTGTCGACAAGGTGTTCATCGGTTCCTGCACCAACAGCCGGATCGAAGACATGCGCGAAGCCGCGGCACTGGTGAAGAAGCTCGGGCGCAAAGTGGCGAAAAACATCAGGCTGGCGATGGTGGTGCCGGGCTCCGGGCTGGTCAAGGAGCAGGCCGAGCGCGAGGGTTTGCACGAGATCTTCAAGGCTGCCGGCTTCGAGTGGCGCGAACCCGGCTGCTCCATGTGCCTGGCCATGAACGCTGACCGTCTGGAACCGGGTGAGCGCTGCGCCTCCACCAGCAATCGCAATTTTGAAGGACGCCAGGGTGCTGGCGGCCGCACGCATCTGGTCAGCCCCGCCATGGCCGCGGCCGCTGCCATCCACGGCCATTTTGTCGATGTCAGAAAATTCGCCTGAGCCTACTTGCCCCGAAGGAAACCATGAAAACCATTTCAGTACTGCTCCTGTTGTCTCTCGCCCTCGCCGTGACCGGCTGCAACACCGTCAAGGGCGTTGGCCAGGATCTCCAGAAGGCCGGCGAGAAAATTGAAGACGCCGCCAAGAAGAAATAGGGCGCCAATGCAAAAATTCACACTGCACCAGGGGCTTGTGGCCCCGATGGACCGGGAGAATGTCGATACTGACGCCATCATCCCAAAGCAATTTCTGAAGTCCATTCGCAAGACCGGATTTGGACAGAACCTTTTCGATGAGTGGCGTTATCTCGACGCCGGTTTTCCCGGGCAGGACCCGGCCAGCCGCAAGCCCAACCCCGACTTTGTGCTCAACCTGCCGCGCTACCAGAATGCCTCGATCCTGCTGGCGCGCAAGAACTTTGGCTGCGGCTCGTCGCGCGAACATGCGCCGTGGGCGCTCGATCAATACGGCTTTCGCGCCATCATTGCGCCGAGCTACGCCGATATCTTCTTCAACAACAGCTTCAAGAACGGCTTGCTGCCGATTGTCCTTGGCGAGGCCCAGGTGAGCCAGTTGTTCGACCAGACCGCGGCCTTCCCAGGCTATGCGTTGACGATCGATCTCGAACGCCAGGTGGTCATCAAGCCCGATGGCGCAGAACTGCCTTTCGAGGTGCAGGCGTTTCGCAAGTACTGCCTGCTCAATGGCCTTGACGACATCGGCCTGACCTTGCGCCATGCCGAACGGATCAAGGCCTTTGAGGCGCAGCGCCTGGCAGAAAAACCGTGGCTCGCTCGCTCGATGCAGTTGTAAGTGGCGTCACGCCCTCCTTCCTCCAACCTTTTGCGAGATTCTGATTCACCATGAAAATTGCGGTATTACCCGGCGACGGCATCGGCACCGAAATTGTGGCCGAGGCGGTCAAGGTGCTCAATGCGCTTGAGCTCCGCTTCGAGATGGAAACGGCGCTGGTCGGCGGCGCCGCCTACGAGGCCCATGGCCATCCGCTTCCCGAGGCCACGCTGCAGCTCGCCAGGCAGGCCGACGCGATCCTGTTTGGTGCCGTCGGCGACTGGAAATACGACCAGCTCGATCGGCCCCTGCGACCCGAACAGGCGATTCTCGGACTGCGCAAGAACCTTGGCCTGTTTGCCAACTTCCGCCCCGCCATCTGCTACGAGGAACTGGTGAACGCATCGAGCCTGAAGCCCGAACTGGTTGCCGGCCTCGATATCCTGATCATCAGGGAATTGACCGGTGACATTTATTTTGGCCAGCCCAGGGGCCGGCGCGTCGCCACCGACGGCCATTTTCCGGGCGCCGAGGAAGCCTTTGACACCATGCGCTACACGCGGCCCGAAATTGAGCGCATCGCCCATGTCGCCTTTCAGGCGGCCCGCAAGCGCAGCAAGCGCGTCACCAGCGTGGACAAGGCCAACGTGCTGGAGACCTTCCAGTTCTGGAAGGACGTCGTCACCGAAGTCGGCAAGCAGTACCCTGACGTAGCACTCGACCACATGTACGTGGACAACGCCGCCATGCAACTGGTGCGCGCACCGAAAAAATTCGATGTGGTGGTCACCGGCAACATGTTCGGCGACATCCTGAGCGACGAGGCGGCCATGCTCACCGGCTCGATTGGCATGCTGCCGTCGGCGAGCCTGAATGCCAGCAACCAGGGACTGTACGAACCCAGCCACGGCAGCGCTCCCGACATCGCGGGCAAGGGTATCGCCAACCCCCTGGCGACCATTTTGAGCGCAGCCATGATGCTACGCTTCAGCCTGAACCAGCCAGCCGCCGCCGGGCGCATTGAAGCGGCAGTCAAGGCCGTGCTGGCCCAGGGCCTGCGCACCGCCGACATCTTCAGCGACGGGACCACGCGCGTCAGCACCCGGGAGATGGGTTCCGCCGTGGTCAAGGCCCTTTGAATTCTGACTTTTTTTATCTAACCATTTGAAAGAGCAACATGAAGAAAATTGGTAATCTGGTCGGCCTGGTGGGCTGGCGCGGCATGGTCGGTTCGGTGTTGATGGACCGCATGCAGTCCGAAGGCGATTTCGCCCTGATCGAGCCGGTCTTCTTTTCAAGCTCCGACGCTGGCGGCAAGGCCCCGGCCCAGGCCAGGAACGAGGCGCGGTTGAAGGACGCGTTCGACATTGACGCGCTGAAAAAATGCGACATCATCATCAGCGCGCAAGGCGGCGACTACACCACCGAGGTCTTTCCAAAACTTCGCGCAGCCGGCTGGAACGGCCACTGGATCGACGCCGCCTCGACGCTGCGCATGAAGGACGATGCCGTCATCATCCTGGACCCGGTGAACATGCCGGTCATCCAGGCTGCGCTCAACAAGGGTGGCAACAACTGGATCGGCGGCAACTGCACCGTCAGTTGCATGCTGATGGGCGTTGGCGCGCTGTACAAGGCGGGACTGGTTGAATGGATGACCAGCATGACCTACCAGGCGGCTTCTGGCGGCGGCGCGCAACACATGCGCGAACTGCTGACCCAATTCGGCACCCTCAACGCGGAAGTAAGAAGCCTGCTGGATGACCCCAAGTCCGCGATTCTCGAAATCGACCGCAAAGTGCTGGCCAAGCAGCAGGCTTTGAACAGCGCGGAAACCGCCAATTTTGGTGTGCCGCTGGGCGGAAACCTGATCCCCTGGATTGACAAGGATCTGGGCAACGGCATCAGCCGCGAAGAATGGAAAGCCGGCGCCGAGGCCAACAAGATCCTCGGCCAGGGGCCGGGTTTCGGTACCGCGGCCGTCCCGGTCGACGGTTTTTGCGTGCGCGTCGGCGCCATGCGCTGCCACAGCCAGGCCCTGACCTTCAAGCTCAAGAAAGACGTGCCAACGGCTGACATCGAGGCCATGATCGCGGCCGACAACGCCTGGGTCAAGGTGGTGCCCAACACGCGCGAGGCCAGCCTGCAGGGCTTGACACCGGTGGCTGTAACCGGAACCCTGGGCATTCCGGTCGGGCGCATCCGCAAACTCGCGATGGGGCCGGAATATGTCGGCGCCTTCACCATCGGAGACCAGCTTCTGTGGGGCGCAGCGGAGCCGCTGCGCCGCATGCTGCGCGTGTTGCTGGCAGCCTGAAGCTGATTGCCGGAGCGCGCAGTTCGTTGTAGGTCAACAACATGGAATCGGGCGCCGCGCGCCGCGACAGGGCACGCTGCATGGTCATGAATCACGTGGCTTGTCAGGTCATGCCATTGATGTTATGGTGCCTTTTCCATGTTTGGTAATACTCCATTTATTCCGCATCACGAGATGCATCACTCCGACACCCCGCACAGTGGAGCCCAAAAATTGATTGACAAGTCACGTCGTTGGCAGCAACTGGCCGTCGCCGTGGTGGCATCGGTCAGTCTGTGGGGCGCCAGCGCATTGGCGCTGTCACTGGGGCGCGTTGCCGTTCAGTCGGCGCTGGGCGAACCCCTGCGCGCCGAAGTCGAAGTACTCAATATCAATGCCGAAGAAGCCGCCTCCCTGGCGACCGGGATCGCATCGCCGGAAAGCTTCAAGGCGGCGGGGCTCGATTACAGCGCCACGACGGCGAATATCAAGGCCAGCCTCCAGAGGATGCCCGATGGGCGCGCCTACATTCGCCTGAGCAGCGACCACGTCATCAACGAGCCTTTTATCGACCTGATTCTGGAAACCAATTGGGCCAGCGGCCGCATCGTGCGGGACTACACCCTGCTCTTCGATCCACCGAGCCTGCGCCGGACCGCGCCAATAGCGCCCACAGCGGCGCAAGTGCCGGTCGAGGCCGCCGCAGGCCAACCCCGGGCTGCCAGGACCGGGGCAAGCCCGGCCGCGCCAACTGCTGCCGAAGCGCTCTCCAGAGCCCCGCGGCCGGCGGCCAAGGTTGTGCCTGCAGGCAGCGGATCGTTCACCGTCAAAGCCGGTGACACGGCTAGCAAGATCGCAGCCGCTGCAAGGCCGGACAGCGTATCGCTCGATCAGATGCTGGTGGCTTTGCTGCGCGCCAATCCGCAAGCCTTTGTCGGCAACAACGTCAACCGCATCAAGGCGGGTGCCGTCGTCACCCTACCGTCGCCAGAACAGGCGGTGGCGACACCCGCGGCCGAAGCAACACAGATGATCGTTGCCCAGAGCCGGGACTTCAACGATTTCCGAAGGAAGCTTGCGGCCAGCGCGCCCGACACCACGCTGGCAACGGCAGATCGCAACGCGAGTGGAACCGTGCAGGCGCGGGTCGAGGACAAGAAGCCCGTCGCCACCTCGCCCGACAAATTGACCCTCTCCAAGGGAACTGTCCAGAAACTGTCTGCGCAGGACCAGTTGGCCAAAGAGCGCAGCGCCAGGGATCGTGTCGAACGGGCGGCTGAGATCGCCAGGAACATCAGCGATCTTGGCAAATTGGGCGCCGCTTCCAGTGCCGCTGTGGGCCGACCGGCGACCGCGGCACCACCCGCCAGTGCCGCCGCTGCCGTCAAAGGCCCGGTGGTGCCAGCATCGGCACCGCAGACCGGCGTGATCGATGGTCTGATGGACAGCCCGCTGCTTCCGGCCGGCGCCATCGGCCTGATTGCCCTGCTGGTCATTTATGGCCTCTACCGGACGCGCAAGCACAGGGGCGTCGTGCAAGTTGCCGAGTTTCCACCGGAAGGCGGCTCAGGTCCGGAGGCCTATTTTGCTGTCAACGGCGGACAAAGCGTCGACACCCAGGACGGGGCGGCAAGCGGCGCCACGGTGGTCTATGAGCCGAGCCGACCGGCCGGCGTCGATGCCACCGACCCGATCGCCGAAGCCCAGGTCTACCTGACCTACGGCCGTGACCTGCAGGCTGAGGAAATCCTGAAAGAGGCCCTGGTAGCCCATCCGGAGCGCCTTGCCATCCACCAGAAATTGCTCGAACTCCTGGCCAAGCGCAACGATGCCGCGGCATTTGAAGAAACCGCCGAAAAGGCGTTCCGGCTGACTCAGGGCCAGGGCGCTGAATGGCAGCGCATTTGCGAACTCGGTCTTAGCCTTGACGAGAAGAATCCGCGCTATCTTCCAGGCTGGCGCCCGGTGGAATCGGCGGCTGAATCCACGCCTGCACCCACACTGCCAGCGCTACCAGTCGCGCCTGAAGCGCCCCAGGTACCCGCTCCAGTGGCAAGCAGCAAGCCCGCGCCGCAAAGTCAGGCTGCGCCGGCCCAGACCGGCAATTCAGCGGATCTTGACCTCGACCTGGATCTCGATTTTTCACTCGACGAGGATCCAGCCGACGCACCGCTTGAGACCAGCGACAGCGTGGCTCAGACAGCCCCCGCCAAACTCCCGAACCCGCCAGCGGCAGCAACCGAGCCAACGCCCCCCGTGCCAGCCCATGACATGCTGGAGTTTGACCTCGGCTCCCTGTCGCTTGATCTCGACGAGGTCGCACAGGAAGCACCGGCGCCAGTGGCCCAGGCGCCGGCCGATCCGCTAGCCACCAAACTGGCGCTGGCCGAAGAGTTCAAAGCCATCGGCGATCTATCCGGTGCGCGCACGCTGATCGAGGAAGTCGTGGCCGAGGCAGCGGGCGACATGAAACTCAAGGCACAGCGCGCCCTGGGCAATCTTCAGGCCTGATGCCCCTGCCGTGAGGTTGGCACTCGGAATCAGTTACAACGGCCAGGGCTACCAGGGTTGGCAAAGCCAGCTCTCGGGCCAAACCGTCCAGGATCAGCTCGAATCGGCCCTGGGCAAGTTTTGCGCGCACAAGGTGTCGACCCTGTGTGCCGGGCGCACCGACGCCGGTGTTCACGCCCTGATGCAGGTGGCCCATTTCGACACCGGCCTCGAGCGCCCCGCCAACTCCTGGATCCGCGGCGTCAACGCCTTCCTGCCGCGCGACATCGCGGTGCAGTGGGCGCAACCGGTGCCCGCTGAATTTCATTGTCGCGCCAGCGCCCTGTCGCGCCGCTACGCCTATGTCCTGCTGGAGTCGCCGGTGCGCCCAAGCATCGACAGCGGGCGTGTCGGCTGGGCCTTTCGTCCGCTCGACCTGGACGCAATGCAGGAGGCCGCCGCCTGTCTGCTGGGCGAGCATGACTTCACGTCGTTCCGGGCCTCCGCCTGCCAGGCTTTGTCGCCGGTAAAGAAGCTGCAGCGCATCGACATCACGCAGCGCGGCGCCTACTGGCGTTTCGAATTCGAGGCCAACGCGTTTCTGCACCACATGATTCGCAACATCATGGGCTGCCTGATTGCCGTCGGCCAGGGCAGGCAGCCGCCGGACTGGTTGCGGGCGGTGCTGGCGGAGCGCAACCGCGACGCCGCGGCGCCAACCTTTTCGCCGGACGGTCTGTATTTTCTGGGGCCGCGCTACGCCGCCCACTGGGGCCTGCCGGAGCGGACCGCCGCCTTTGACGGGCTGCCATGAGTCAAAGGACCCGGATCAAGATCTGCGGCCTGACGCGCGAGGCCGATGTCGATGCAGCCATCGCGGCCGGGGTCGACGCCCTCGGCTTCGTGCTCTACGACAAGAGTCCGCGCCATGTGTCGATTCAGCGCGCGGCCGAATTGTCGCGCCGCCTGCCGCCCTTTGTGACGCCGGTCCTGCTCTTCGTCAACGAATCGATCGAGGCAATCCGGCAGGCCCGCACCGCCATTCCCAATGCCACGCTGCAGTTTCATGGCGATGAAACGCCAAGCCAGTGCCTGGCCGCGAGCGGCAACGCCAGCACCCCCTTCCTGCGGGCGGCGCGCATTCCGCGCGGCGACGCCGGCCGCCACTTCGATCTCGTAAAATACGCGCTCGATTATTCAAAAGCCCAGGCCATCCTGCTCGACGCGCAGGTCGACGAGTACGGTGGCGCCGGGCAAACATTCAATTGGTCACTGCTGCCTCCAAACGTCAACGCTCACCTCGTCTTGAGTGGTGGGCTCAGCGCTGCAAACGTGGCCGCCGGCATCTTCGAGCTGCGGCCGCGCTGTAACACGCTGGCGGTCGACGTGAGCTCGGGCGTCGAGCTGTCCGGTCCTGCCAACAAGGGCCGCAAGGACCCCGAGAAGATCCACCAGTTTGTGGCCGCCGTCAGGGCCGCAGACAACGTCCCACGATAACCAGAGATGAACCCCTATCAACAACCCGACCTGCGCGGTCACTTCGGAATCTATGGCGGCAGCTTCGTCTCCGAAACACTGAGCTACGCCATCAACGAGCTGAAGGACGCTTACGCGCGTTATCAGCACGACCCCGCCTTCGTCGCCGAGTTCAACGCTGAGCTGGCGCACTTTGTCGGCCGACCGTCACCGGTCTACCACGCCGCCCGCATGAGCCGGGAACAGGGCGGCGCGCAGATCTTTCTCAAGCGCGAGGACCTGAACCACACGGGCGCCCACAAGATCAACAACACCATCGGCCAGGCCATGCTGGCCAAACGCATGGGCAAGCCGCGCGTGATTGCCGAGACCGGCGCCGGCCAGCACGGTGTGGCCACGGCCACCATCTGCGCCCGCTACGGTCTCGAATGCGTGGTCTACATGGGCAGCGAGGACGTAAAGCGCCAGAGCCCCAATGTCTACCGCATGAAGCTGCTCGGCGCCAGCGTGGTGCCGGTCCAGAGCGGCAGCCGCACGCTCAAGGACGCGCTCAACGAAGCCATGCGCGACTGGGTCGCCAACGTCGACAACACCTTCTACATCATCGGCACGGTGGCCGGACCGCACCCCTACCCGATGATGGTGCGCGACTTCCAGAGCGTCATCGGCAAGGAATGCCTGCTGCAGATGCCCGAGATGCTGCGCGCGGCGGGCTGCCACAGCGCGCAGCCCGACGCCGTGGTCGCTTGCGTTGGCGGCGGCAGCAACGCCATGGGCATCTTCCACCCCTACATCGATCATGCGGATACGCGCCTGATCGGCGTCGAGGCGGCCGGCGAAGGCATCGACAGCGGCAAGCACTCGGCCTCGCTGCAGCGCGGCAGCCCTGGCGTGCTGCACGGCAACCGCACCTATGTGCTGCAGGACGACAACGGCCAGGTGACCGAAACACACAGCATCAGTGCCGGCCTGGACTACCCCGGCGTCGGCCCGGAGCACGCCTTTCTCAAGGACATCGGCCGCGCCGAGTATGTCGGCATCACCGACCAGGAAGCCCTGCAGGCCTTTCACTACCTGTGCCGCACCGAGGGCATCATCCCGGCGCTCGAATCGAGCCACGCCGTCGCCTACGCCATGCAGTTGGCCAAGCGCATGCGACCCGACCAGTCGATCCTGGTCAATCTCTCGGGACGCGGCGACAAGGACATCGGCACCGTGGCAGACCTCTCGAACGCCGACTTCTTTTGCCGCCCCAGTTGCACCGGGCAATCGGTCAAGGGTGGCGCGGCAAAGGTCTCCACATGAGCCGCATTGCAGCCACTTTTGCGGCCCTCAAAGCGCAGGGGCGCAAGGCCCTCATTCCCTACGTCACGGCCGGCTTCCCGTTTGCCGACATCACCCCCGAATTGATGCACGCCATGGTCGCCGGCGGCGCCGACGTGATCGAGCTGGGGGTGCCCTTTTCCGACCCCAGCGCCGATGGACCGGTGATTCAAAAAGCCGGCGACAGGGCGCTGGCGCAGGGCATCGGCACGGCCAAGGTGCTGGACATGGTGCGCCGCTTTCGCCTGCAGGACCAGCGCACCCCGGTGGTCCTGATGGGCTACGCCAATCCGGTCGAGCGCTACAACCAGACGCATGCCCAGCCGGCCGGCGAGAGCGCCTTTGTCGCGGACGCGGCGAGCGCCGGCGTCGACGGCGTCCTGATCGTCGACTACCCGCCGGAAGAATCGCAGGACTTCGCCGCCGAACTCAGGGCGCGCGACATCGACCTGATCTTCCTGCTGGCGCCCACCAGCACCGACGAGCGCATGCAGCAGGTCGCGCGCATCGCCAGCGGCTACGTCTATTACGTCTCGCTCAAGGGCGTCACTGGCGCCGGCACCCTCGACACCGGCGCGGTCGAGGCGATGCTGCCGCGCATCCGCCGGCACGTGAGCGTGCCGGTCGGCGTCGGCTTTGGCATTCGCGACGCGGCGACCGCCCGCGCCATCGGCAAGGTGGCCGACGCGGTCGTCATCGGCACCCGCCTGATTGAACTGATCGACCCGCAGCCCCGGGACCGGGTCGCCGCCACGGCGCAGAACTTCCTGCGCGAAATCCGGAGCGCTTTGGATTCATAATTCAAGCTTTTCACATCTCTTGAGGAATGGAAAATTGCAGACGCACCGATTTCGTCATTGCGAGAAGCGTAGCGACGTGGCAATCCACCCAACACCTGGATCGCCACGCTGCGCTCGCGATGACCGGCCAAGCCTGACGTTTGCGTCCCCACGCCTCTGACAACAGGAAAACATCCATGAGCTGGCTCGAAAAACTGCTTCCGCCCAAAATCCAGCACACCGACCCGGCCGACCGGCGCAGCGTGCCCGAAGGCCTGTGGATCAAGTGCCCGAGTTGCGACACCGTGCTCTACAAGACCGATCTGGAGCAGAACCAGAATGTCTGCCCGACCTGCAACCACCACCATCGCATCGGCGCACGCGCGCGGCTCAACGTGTTTCTGGACAACGAGGGGCGCTACGAGATCGGCCAGGAGGTGCTGCCGCTCGACACCCTCAAGTTCAAGGACAGCCGCAAATACCCCGAGCGCCTGAAGGAGGCGATGGAAAGCACCGGCGAAACCGACGCCCTGGTGGTCTTCGGCGGCGCCGTGCACGGCATCGGCCTGGTGGCGGCCTGCTTTGAATTCGAGTTCATGGGCGGCAGCATGGGCTCGGTGGTCGGAGAGCGCTTCGTGCGCGGCGTGCACACCGCGATCGAGCAGAAAGTCCCGTTTGTCTGCTTCACCTCCACCGGTGGCGCGCGCATGCAGGAGGGCTTGCTGAGCCTGATGCAGATGGCCAAGACCAACGCCTCGCTGACCCGGCTGGCCAAGAAGGGCCTGCCCTTTGTCAGCGTGCTGACCGACCCGACGATGGGCGGGGTGAGCGCGGGCTTTGCCTTTTTGGGCGATGTGGTGATCGCCGAGCCCAAAGCCCTGATCGGGTTTGCCGGCCCCCGCGTCATCGAGTCGACGATGCGGGTCGCGCTGCCCGAAGGCTTTCAGCGCGCCGAGTTCCTGCAGACCAAGGGCGCCGTCGATCTGATCTGCGACCGCCGGGAACTGCGCAAGACGATCGCCAGCATGCTCGCCATGCTGCAGCGCCAGCCCGCTGACGCGGTGCTATGAAGCGCCCCTCGATCAGGGAAACTGCAGCGCCATACCCTGCAGGTTGCCCAGCAGAATGGCTGCAATCTGCAGCAGCACCAGCAGCGCCAGCGGCGACAGATCGACGCCGCCAACCAGCGGCAGCAGGCGCCGGATCGGTTTGAGCGGTGGCGCCGCCAGCCGCTCGATCAGGTCCGAGATGACCGAGCGGGTCGGTACCCATGACAGAACGGCGTAAACGATCACCAGACCGGTCAGCCCCGAGACCACCAGCCGCAGCAGGCCGAAAACGGCCAGAATGGGAATAGCGAACAAACCGCCCCGCGCGCCGGTCAGCAACCACAGCAGCAGGAACTGCGCAAGTTCCAGCAAGGCGGCGGCCACCAGGCTGGCCATGTCCCAGCGCCCGAGCGCCGGTACGACCCGGCGCAAAGGCAGCACCAGCCAGTCGGTCAGTGCAAACAGAAAACGGCCGATCGGATTGCCGGACCGCGCCGACATCGCAATGCGCTGGTACTGCATGTAAAGCCGAAGCAGGCAGGCGCCACCGAGCACGCCGGTGGCAACTTCAAGCAGCAGGGAAATGATCTGATAGAGCATAGGAACTTTTCGCCATCATAGCGAGGCTCGCGCCGGCAACCTAAAATCCCTCGCTGCACTCAATATTTCCCTTCTCATGTCTGAACACAACATTGCCAGCACCCCGCCCGACGAAAACCAGCTGATCCTGGAACGCCTGGAAAAACTCAAGGCCATCCGCCAGGCCGAGGCCGACGGCAAGGGTCCGGCATTCCCGAACGATTTCAAACCGACCGACCGTGCCGCCGACCTGTTTGCCGCGCACGCCGGTCAGACCCCCGAAGGATTGATCGAACAAGGCGCCATCGCCAAGGTCGCCGGGCGCATGATGCTCAAGCGCGTCATGGGCAAGGCGAGCTTTGCGACCCTGCAGGACAGCAGCGGGCGGATCCAGATCTACATCAAGGGCGAAGACATCGGCGCCGATCTCTACGCCAGTTTCAAGCACTGGGATCTGGGCGACATCGTGGCCGCCGAGGGCCTGGTGTTCAAGACCCGCACCGGCGAGCTCTCGATTCACGCCAGCAGCGTGCGCCTGCTGACCAAGAGCCTGCGCCCGATGCCCGACAAGTTCCACGGCATGAACGACCAGGAGACGAAGTACCGCCAGCGCTATGTCGACCTGATGACGGACGAATCGACCCGGGCCCGCTTTGTGGCGCGCAGCCGGGCCATGAGCAGTCTTCGCGAGTTCATGGTAGCGCACCGGTTTCTGGAGGTCGAGACGCCGATGCTGCACCCGATTCCGGGCGGCGCCAACGCCAAACCGTTCACCACGCACCACAACGCGCTGGACCAGCAGATGTTCCTGCGCATCGCGCCCGAGCTGTACCTCAAGCGCCTGATCGTCGGCGGCTTTGAGCGTGTGTTCGAGATCAACCGGAGCTTTCGCAACGAGGGCATCTCGGTGCGGCACAACCCCGAATTCACCATGATGGAGTTCTACGCGGCTTACTGGGACTACCAGGACCTGATGACCTTCACCGAGGCGCTGATCCGCGACGTCGCACAAAAATCGGCCGGCACGCTGCAACTGAGCTATGGCGGGCGCGCGGTCGATCTGACCGAGCCCTTCGAGCGCTTGACCATCGTCGAGGCGATCTGCCGGCACACCGAAGCCGGCGAGTGCCTTGAAGGCAGCAGCGAGCTCAAGGTCAACGACCGCGCCTGGCTCACGCGTGCACTGCGCAAGCTCGGACTGAGCGATGAGAAGGACAAGCTCGCCAGCCGCTCGCTGCCGAGCCTGCAGGTGATGTACTTCGAGGAGACGGTCGAGGAAAAACTCTGGCAGCCGACCTTCATCTGCGAGCATCCGGTGGAAATCTCGCCGCTGGCGCGCGCCAGCGACCACAAACCCGGCGTCACCGAGCGCTTCGAGCTCTACATCACCGGGCGCGAGTTCGGCAACGGTTTTTCCGAGCTCAACGACGCGCAGGAACAGGCCGCGCGCTTCCAGTCCCAGGTGGCGGCCAAGGAAGAGGGCGACGACGAAGCCATGTACTACGACCATGACTTCATTCGCGCCCTCGAGTACGGCATGCCCCCGACCGGCGGCTGCGGCGTCGGCCTGGACCGCCTGATGATGCTCTTGACCGACAGCGCCAGCATTCGCGACGTGATCCTGTTCCCGGCCCTGCGCCGCGAAGCCTGAGCGGCCGCCTCCGTCACGCAAGCGACACGCGCAAGCCAGGCTGCTAGCAGAAATCTTTCCGGTTTCGGGAGACAATCGAGCGGAGTTTGCGACAGATCAAAAATTGATGCCATCGCCCCCGTCCTCCACCCAAGCGCCTCGCTGCATTTCCAGACAAGCCAGAACCATGAAATTCCAAGGAACCAAAAACTACGTTGCCACCCAGGACCTGATGCTGTCCGTCAATGCCGCCATCACGCTGCAGCGCCCGCTGCTCGTGAAAGGCGAGCCCGGCACCGGCAAGACCATGCTGGCCGAAGAAGTGGCCGGCGCCCTGAACATGCCGCTGCTGCAGTGGCACATCAAATCGACCACCAAAGCGCAGCAGGGGCTCTACGAATACGATGCGGTAAGCCGCCTGCGCGATTCCCAGCTGTCCGACCTCGACGGCGGCGAACGCGTCAAGAACATCCACAACTACATCGTGCGCGGCGTGCTGTGGCAGGCCTTCACGACCGATCAGCCGGTGGCCCTGCTGATCGACGAGATCGACAAGGCCGACATCGAGTTCCCCAACGACCTGCTGCGAGAGATCGACCGCATGGAGTTCTACTGCTACGAGACGCGCGAACTGATCAAGGCCAGGCACCGGCCGCTGGTCTTCATCACCTCGAACAACGAAAAGGAACTGCCCGACGCCTTCCTGCGCCGCTGCTTCTTCCACTACATCAAGTTCCCCGATGCCGACACCATGAAAAGCATCATCGATGTGCACTTCCCCGGCCTCAAGAAGGAATTGCTGAGCGCCGCCATGAAGACCTTTTACGACGTGCGCAACCTGCCGGGCCTGAAAAAGAAGCCATCCACCAGTGAGTTGCTCGACTGGCTCAAGCTGCTGCTGGCCGAGGACATTCCGCTGGCCGCGCTGCAGACCAAGGACGACAAGGTCGCGGTGCCGCCGCTGGTCGGCGCCCTGCTCAAGAACGAGCAGGACGTGACGCTGTTCGAAAAACTGGTTTTCATGCAGCGGCACAACCGTTGACAAGGGAGTCAAGCGATGGCCTTCATTGAACCGGTCACCCTGAGCGCGCGCGGCGTCGCGCTGGTGCCGCTGGCCCTGAGCCACGAAGCCGGCCTGCGCGCGGCCGCGGCGGACGGCGAGCTGTGGCGCTTGCGCGTCACGTCGGTGCCCGAGCCCGAGCAAACGCGCCAGTACATCGAGGACGCGCTGGCCATGCGCGCGGCCGGCAGCCGCTTTGCCTTCGCCGTGCTCGACGCCGCCAGCGGCACGGTGATCGGCTGCAGCAGCTACCACGACATTATTCCGGCCGTCAAGCGCGTCGAGATCGGCTACACCTGGTACGCCCGGCGCTGCCAGCGCAGCCATGTCAACTCGGTGGCCAAACTGCTGCTCATGACGCACGCGTTCGAGACCCTGGACTGCCACGTGGTGGGCTGGCGCACCGACAACTTCAACCATGCCTCGCAGGCGGCCATCGAGCGGCTCGGGGCCAGGAAGGACGGCGTCATCCGCGGCCACGCCCTGCGCCGCGACGGCACCATTCGCGACACTGTCATGTACAGCATGCGCGCCGGCGAATGGCCCGAGGCCCGGGCGCAGCTGCTGTACCTGCTGGACCAGCCGCGCTGAGAGGAGCGAGCCGATGCTGATCGACTTCTTCTACACCCTGCGCTCGGCCAAGTTGCCGGTCTCGGTCAAGGAATACCTGACGCTGCTCGAGGCGCTCAAGAAAGGGGTGGTCGGCCCCAACACGGCGCAGTCGAGCGACGAATCAGAGAGCAGCGGCTACAAGATCGATGACTTTTATTACCTCAGCCGCACCACGCTGGTCAAGGACGAAAAGCATTACGACAAGTTCGACCGCGCCTTTGCCTCCTACTTCAAGGGCGTCGAGATGGTGGCTGACTTCACCAAAGAGATCCCGCTGGACTGGCTGCGCAAGAACCTCGAGCTGAACCTGAGCCCGGAAGAACTGGCCAAGATCCAGAAGATGGGCTGGGACGAGCTGATGGAGACGCTCAAGAAGCGCTTTGAAGAGCAGAAAGAGCGCCACGAAGGCGGCTCCAAATGGATTGGCACGGGCGGTACCAGCCCGTTTGGCGCCTACGGCCAGAACCCGCAGGGCATCCGGATCGGCCAGGACAAGGGCCGCAACAAGAGCGCCGTCAAGGTCTGGGACCAGCGCGCCTACAAGGACTACGACGACAGCCAGGAGTTGGGCACGCGCAACATCAAGGTCGCGCTGCGCCGGCTGCGCAAGTTTGCGCGCGAGGGCCACGAGGAAGAACTCGATCTGGACGACACCATCAAGTCGACCGCCGCCAACGCCGGCTACCTCGACATCAAGATGATCCCGGAGCGCCACAACAACGTCAAGGTGCTGCTGCTGATGGACGTCGGCGGCACCATGGACGAGCACATCGCTCGGGTCGAGGAGTTGTTCTCCGCCACCAAGACCGAGTTCAAGCACCTGGAGTTCTACTACTTCCACAACTGCGTCTATGACTTCATGTGGAAGAACAACCGGCGCCGCTTCGCCGAAAAATTCGCGACCTGGGACATCATCCGCAAGTACAACAAGGACTACAAGCTGATCTTCGTCGGCGACGCCACCATGAGCCCCTACGAGATTCTGCAGCCCGGCGGCAGCGTCGAATACAACAACGAGGAAGCCGGCGTCGAGTGGCTGCAGCGCCTGACCAAGGCCTTCCCCAAGTTCGCCTGGATCAACCCCGAACCCCAGGGCGTCTGGCAGTACCGCCAGAGCATCAGCGTGATCCAGCAGATTGTGAGCCAGCGCATGTTCCCGCTGACCCTCAGGGGGCTGGAAGAAGCGATGCGCCTGCTGACCAAATAGAATACCGCTCCACGCCGCCGTAGTTCAATGGATAGAACAAGCGCCTCCTAAGCGCTAGATATGGGTTCGATTCCCGTCGGTGGTACCAGGTAGAAACCCCCTCGCCGCTCCCAGTCCCTCAAGCCTGATAAACGACCCGCCCGTCGACCACGGTGCAGCGCACGCGGCCCGGCAGCTCGTAGCCCGAGAACGGCGTGTGCTTGCCCTGGCTGCGCAGGGCCGCGGGTTCGACCGTCCAGGCGGCGCGCGGGTCGAACACGCAGAGGTCGGCGGCACCACCCGCCACCAGGCGCCCGATGCGGTCCTGCCGCTTGCCCAGCGCGGCGCCCAGCACCGTTGCCGGGCCGCGCGTGATGACGTCCAGCGCGCGCGTCAGGCTAACGCCGCAGTCCACGCTCCATTTGAGCGCCAGGCTGAGCAGCAGTTCGACCCCGGTGGCGCCGGCCTCGCTTTCGGCAAACGGCAAGGCCTTGGCGTCTTCGTCCACCGGCGTGTGGTCCGACACCAGCGCGTCGATGGCGCCGTCGGCCAGCGCGGCGCGCAGGGCGTCGCGGTCGCGCTGCTGGCGCAGCGGCGGGTTGAGCCGGGCGCGGCTGTCGAAGTAGCCGATGTCGGCATCGGTCAGGTAGAGCGAGTTGATGCTGACGTCGCAGCTGACATTGAGGCCGTCAAGCCTGGCCTGGCGCACCAGCGCCACACCGGCGGCGCTGCTGAGCCGGCAGATGTGAACGCGCACGCCGCGGGTTGCCTTCATCAGCTCAAAGATCGTGTGCAGGGCGATTGTCTCGGCCGCCACCGGCACGCCGCTCAGGCCCATGCGGGTCGCCAGTTCACCGCTGGCTGCCACGCCCTGGCCCAGGTGGAAGTCCTGCGCTCGCAGCCAGATGGCGAAGCCAAAGGTGCTGGCGTACTGAAAGGCGCGCTGCAGCACCTGCGTGTTGGCCAGCGCCACTTCAGCCTGGCTGAAGGCAACGCAGCCGGCCTCGGTGAGCTGCAGCATCTCGGTCAGGGTCTCGCCGGCCAGGTTGCGCGTGAGCGCGCCCAGCGGATAGACGCGCGCCTGCTGCAGTCTCTCGGCGCGGTAGCGCAGCATCTCGACCAGGCCGGGCTCGTCGAGCACCGGGTCGGTATCGGGCGCGCAGACCAGGCTGGTGACGCCGCCGGCCACGGCCGCTGCCATTTCGGACTCGAGCATGCGCTCGTGCTCATGGCCGGGCTCGCGCAGGCGCACGGCCAGGTCCACCAGGCCCGGCGCCACGATGCAGCCGCTGGCGTCGATGGTCTGCGCCGGCACAAAATCGCTGGCGATGTTCTTGATCGCCAGCAGCACGCCGTTGCCCAGCGCCACGTCGGCAACTTCGTCAAAGCCGCTGGCCGGGTCGATCACCCGCCCGCCCTTGATCAACAGGTTTGTCTGTGTTTTCATATCAGGCCTCATTCCCCGCAACGATGCTCATCGCCGCCATGCGCACCGCGATGCCAAAGGTCACCTGCGGCAGGATGACGCTCTGCCCGCCGTCGACCACCGCCGAGTCGATCTCCACGCCCCGGTTGATCGGCCCCGGATGCATCACGATCGCGTCCGCCTTGGCCAGCTGCAGCTTCTCCGGCGTCAGGCCGAAGCTCTTGAAGAACTCCTGCGTCGAGGGCAGCAGGGCGCCGCTCATGCGCTCGTTTTGCAGGCGCAGCATGATGATGACGTCGCAGCCGCGGATGCCCTCTTCGAGCGTGTGGCAGACGCGCACGCCCATCGGCGCCATGTCGGCGGGCACCAGCGTCTTGGGCCCGACCACGCGCACCTCGGCGCAGCCCAGCGTGGTGAGCGCATGGATGTCGGAGCGCGCCACGCGCGAGTGCAGCACGTCGCCGACGATGGCCACCGTCAGGTTGGAGAAGTCCTTCTTGTAGTGGCGGATCGTGTACATGTCGAGCAGGCCCTGCGTCGGGTGCGCGTGGCGCCCGTCGCCGGCATTGATCACGTGCACATGCGGCGCCACGTGCTGCGCGATCAGGTAGGGCGCGCCGGACTCGCTGTGGCGCACCACAAACAGGTCGGCGGCCATGGCGCTCAGGTTGGCGATGGTGTCGAGCAGGGTCTCGCCCTTGGCAGCCGACGAGCGCGAGATGTCGAGGTTGATGACGTCGGCGCTGAGCCGGGTCGCGGCAATCTCGAAGGTGGTGCGGGTGCGCGTCGAGTTCTCGAAGAACAGGTTGAAGACGCTCTTGCCGCGCAGCAGCGGCAGTTTCTTGACCTCGCGGTCGTTGACGCTGACAAAGTTGGCCGCGGTGTCGAGCACCTGGGTCAGCACGCTCTTGGGCAGGCCCTCGGTCGAGAGCAGGTGGATCAGCTCGCCGTGTTTGTTGAGCTGGAGATTGCGCTTGTACAACATGCTTAGCGGGCCTTTACGTTGAAGCTGAAAACCCCGGCCTCGCTGCGCGCCAGCGCCAGGGACTGTCCGGCGGGCAGCGCGACGCGGGCGGCGCAGAAGTCGGCCTGAATCGGCAGCTCGCGCCCGCCCCGGTCCACCAGCACCGCAAGCCTGACGCCGGCCGGACGCCCGAAGTCGAACAGCTCGTTGACGACGGCGCGAATCGTGCGCCCGGTGTACAGCACATCGTCGAGCAGCACGATGTGCGCCTCGTTGACGTCGAAGTCAATGCGGGTCTGCGCCGCCGCCGTCATGCCGCGGCGCGAGTAGTCGTCGCGGTGCAGGCTTGACGAGATCACGCCGGCTTGCCCCGCCAGGCCCAGGTCCTGCTGCAGGCGCTCGGCCAGCCAGGCCCCACCCGAGGTGATACCGACCAGGCGCATGCCAGGCTGCAGCAGGGCGCGCACGCCTTTTTGCAGCTCGAGGTACAGCGCCTCGGCGTCCAGCACCAGTGTGCTCATGGAATACTCCTTAAAAACTGTTCCAGAATAATGCAGGCGGCGGCGGCATCCGCGTCTTTGGCGCCCATCTCCAGCGCCTCGGTGGTGCTGTAGCGCTCATCCACCTCGAACACCGGCAGCTTGCAGCGGCCCTGCAGCTGGCGCGCAAAGCGGCGCGCCCGCCGCGTGTTTTCGTGCTCGGCGCCGTCCGGATGAAACGGCACCCCGACCACCAGCGCATCGGGCTGCCACTGCCGGATCTGCTGCTCGATCTTCTTGAAGCGGGCATCGCCCTCGGCCTGGATCGTGCCCTGCGGCTGGGCCGTGCGCAGCAGCCGGTTGCCGACCGCCATGCCGGTGCGCTTGATGCCAAAGTCAAATGCAAGAAACGTCTGCAAACCCGGCGCCACAGACACCGGAGCGACGCTCATGCGCGCCCCGCCCCGGGTGAGAGCATCCACGACTCAAACCCGAGCAGGCCCAGCGCCTTGTCATAGCGCTGCGCCACCGGCGTGTCGAAGATGATGCTGGTGCTGGCGGCCACCGTCAGCCAGCTGTTGTCGGACAACTCGGACTCGAGCTGCCCCTCGCCCCAGGCCGAGTAGCCGAGCGAGACCAGCACCCGGCGCGGCCCGGCGCCGCTGGAGAGCGCTTCAAGCACGTCCTTTGAGGTGGTCATCTCAAGGCCGCCGGGTATGGCCAGCGAGGACGCGTAGATCGAATCCTTGAGCTTCTCCGCCCCGGGAAAAGAGTGCTCGTGCAGCACGAAACCGCGCTCGGTCTGCACCGGCCCGCCCTGAAACACCGGCGTGCGGGTGAGGTCTTCGCGGCGCAGGGGCAGATCGACCTTTTCAAACAGGCCCTGCATGTCCATGTCGCTGGGCTTGTTGATGACCAGTCCGAGTGCACCATGCTCGCTGTGCTCGCAGATAAAGACCACGCTGCGGGAGAAAACCTCGTCCTGCAATCCCGGCATGGCAATCAAAAAATGATTCGTCAGGTTGGTGGGGGCAAAATCTCCGGACATGCACGGATTTTAATGGCGATCATGAACAAGCAATTTGACACAGGTCTGATCTGGTTCCGACGCGACTTGCGCGTCTCGGACAACGCGGCCCTGTGCCTGGCGCTGCAATCGTGCCGCAGCCTGCACGCCGTTTTTGTCTTTGACAGCGAGTTGCTCGACGCCCTGCCCCGCGCGGACCGGCGGGTGGAGTTCATTCGCGAGGCCTTGTGCGAGCTTGACGCCGACCTGCGCGAGCTCGCCGGCCACCCCGAGGCCGGGCTGATCGTGCGCAGCGGCGCAGCGGTGCAGGAGGTGGTGGCGCTGGCCACGCTGCTGCGCGCGCAGGCAGTCTACGCGGCCCACGACTACGAGCCCCAGGCGCTGGCGCGCGACGCCCTGGCGCGCGGCAAGCTGGCCAACGCCGGCATTGCCCTGCGCACCTGCAAGGACCACGTGATATTTGAGGGCCGGGAACTGCTGACGCAAAGCGGAACGCCCTATGGCGTCTTCACGCCCTACAAGAACAAGTGGCTGGCCACGGTGGGCGCGGAGCATTTGCGCGCGCGCCCCACGCCGCCGACCGCCGGCCTGCTGGCGCCGCGACCGCCGGCCCTGCAGCAAGGCGTGCCAACGCTGGCGGAGATCGGGTTCCAGAAGACCAACCTGAGCGAACTCAAAATCCCGACCGGCGCCAGCGGCGCGCAGCAACTGCTCGAAGACTTCTTCGAGCGCATGGACCACTACCACGAAACGCGCGATTTTCCGGCCATGAAGGGCCCGAGCTACCTTGGCGTGCACCTGCGCTTTGGCACGGTCTCGATCCGCCAACTGGCGGGCCTGGCGTGGCAGCGCCAGATAGAGGGCAGCCGAGGCGCGGCGGTCTGGCTTGGGGAGCTGATCTGGCGCGATTTCTATTTCGCGATCCTGGCCAATCATCCGCATGTGAGCGAGGGCGCCTACAAGCGCGAGTACGACGCCATCGTGTGGGAGCACGGGCCGCACGCCAAGGCGCTGTTCCGGGCCTGGTGCGAGGGCCGGACCGGCTATCCGCTGGTCGATGCCGCCATGGCCCAGATCAATCAGACCGGCTACATGCACAACCGCCTGCGCATGGTGGCGGGCAGCTTTCTCGTCAAGGACCTGGGCATCGACTGGCGCTGGGGTGAAAAATACTTTGCCGCCCACCTCAACGACTTCGACCTGGCGGCCAACAACGGCGGCTGGCAGTGGGTCAGCTCGAGCGGCTGCGATGCCCAGCCCTACTTCCGGCTCTTCAATCCGGTCAGCCAGAGCGAGAGATTTGACGCCGAGGGCAAGTTCATCCGACGCTACCTGCCGCAGTTGGCGCAGTTGCCGGGCAAGCTGGTGCACGCGCCGTGGAAGGCCAGCGCGGCCCAGTTGCAGCAGGCCGGCGTGGCGCTGGGCCGCAATTACCCGCAACCGATCGTCGCGCACGACGCGGCGCGGGCGCGCACTCTGCTGCGCTATGCGGTGGTCAAAAAATAATTCCGATAGAATCAATCACCGGGCCCAAGCAATTGCGGTCCGGTTTTTTTTGGAGTTCGGGCATGGAAATTTTTGACTACGAAAACATTCTTCTGCTGCCGCGCAAATGCCGCGTGGAAAGCCGTTCCGAATGCGATGCCAGCGTAGAACTCGGCGGTCGGCGCTTTCGCATCCCGGTGGTGCCGGCCAACATGAAGACCGTGGTCAATGAGGCGATCTGCGTCTGGCTGGCTCAGAACGGCTACTTCTATGTGATGCACCGCTTCGACCTGGACAGCGTGAAGTTTGTCCAGGGCATGAAGGCGCTGGGCCTGTACGCGTCGATCTCGCTGGGCGTCAAGAAACCCGATTACGACGCGGTCGACCAGTTGCTGGCGCTCGGACTGGTGCCCGAGTACATCACGATCGACATTGCCCACGGCCACTCCGACAGCCTGAAAAACATGATCGGCTACCTCAAAGAGAAGATGCCGGCCGCCTTCGTCATTGCCGGCAACGTGGCCACGCCCGAGGCAGTGATCGACCTGGAGAACTGGGGCGCCGACGCGACCAAGGTCGGCATCGGTCCGGGCAAGGTCTGCATCACCAAGCTGAAAACCGGCTTTGGCACCGGCGGCTGGCAGCTCAGCGCCGTCAAGTGGTGCGCGCGCGTCGCCACCAAGCCGATCATCGCCGACGGCGGCATCCGCGAGCACGGCGATATTGCCAAGTCGATCCGCTTCGGCGCCACCATGGTCATGATCGGCTCGATGCTGGCCGGCCACGAGGAGAGCCCGGGCCAGACGGTCGAAGTGGACGGCAAGCTGTTCAAGGAGTACTACGGCTCGGCCAGCGACTTCAACAAGGGCGAGTACAAGCACGTTGAAGGCAAGCGCATCCTGGAGCCGATCAAGGGCACGCTGGCCAACACCCTGATCGAAATGGAGCAGGACGTGCAAAGCTCGATCAGCTACTCGGGCGGCAAGAAGCTGATGGACATCCGCAAGACCAACTACGTCACGCTCGGCGGCGACAACGCGGGCGAGCACCTGCTGATGTAGTGCATCGGGATCAGATGAAAACCGCCCATGATCGCGTGAACCTTGCCGGGGCCCGAGACCTTGAAGGCGCTGGCGATCCGAATGCGCGGGATGCTTCCCAGATACTTGCTCATGTCACCCCCCTATTTTGTACGACCTTGGCATAAGGTGCCCGCCCTTCGACCGCGCGAGCCAAAACCGGGAATCCCGCGACACCGGATCGCAGATCGTGCGGGACGGTTTTGGAAGCTTCCATGAAACCTCGCGTCGGGGGAGGCATGGAGGAAATTGGACGACCAGCTACCGGTGATCAAACCACTTAAGCCGGACAGAAAGTTGCAACCCCTGTGTTGATGTCAGCCGTCTTGAAGGCATCCCGTCGCGGTCACTTTCCCTTCACGCGGACTGTCCCCGTGTAAGTCCACTTCCAGTCGCCGGCCTGTACCGAAAATGAACTCACATTTCCGTTCAGCATGGCCACCCCCTCGGTGACAAATTCCTGCTTGGCGGGTATGGTCTTCCGAACACCGACCCCTTGACAAAATGCGGTCACCTGGACCTCGGGATACGATCGGGTGCCTTTGAGTTCGAGCGTACCGTAGCCATTGTCTTTGGCCTCAGTCACTTCAATGTGCTCGTAGGCACCCTTTGGCGAGGGTGGCGGGCAGGAGCGCTCGACATTGCGAAGGTCTGATAGTTCGGATTTTGCATTTTGGATACGCACCGGACCAATGACTTTTTGTTTGTCGCTGTCCCAATCCAGTTCAAGCTGCACGCTATCCTTGACGGTCGCCTGTCCGCCAGTTTCCTGGTACGCAATGACAGTCTGCGCGCGATACTCGCCAACGATCTTGTAATGCATCACTTGCGCGTGTACGGAGGCGCTGAGCACCAATGAAAATGCGGCTGCAAGAACGCCCTTTGTCCGATTCATCGGCCGCTTCAGAGTCTTCACCTTCCCCCCATCGCCGACCGGAAATTGCAGCGAGTGCCTAAAGGCCTGCATGCACAGGCGAGTTTGGCGGTGACCATGCGTATCCATTGGGATCCCCGCTGGGCCGATCCTGCGGCGCCTCGTCACCTTACGCCTTCTTCTTTTTTTCCGTCGGCTTGGTCTCAGCCGGGGCAGGCGGCTTAGCCGCTTTCTTCGCCTTGGGGGCTTCTTCCTTCGGCTTTGTAAGGCGCTCGGCCTTCATTGCGGCGAGTTCCGCTGCCAGTTTCTCCGCGGCAGCGATCGCCTGGAGGCGGGCCTGTGATTCCTTGACCTTTGACTTCAACTGCCTGACGCCGATATCGTGCGCGATCCTTATCGCATCAAGCCCTTTTTCTCCAAGAAGGGTCAGGCGTTTCTGCAACTTCGCCTCCCATTCGACCAACTGCTTCTGCCGGGTTTCTCTGCTGAGGGACGTCATAGATTTCTCCTTTGCTTTTTCATTGTATAACCCGCTTGGTCCCAGCGCTTGTCGAAGACTGTACTTGCGTCGCGAGCTGCCGAAGTCGACTGCCAACGCCAATTATCGACAAAGATTTCGTGCGACGGGCTGTCAACCACGACGGGACTGTCCATGTACGCCACAGAACGACCAACTCGATACGCTCCAATGGTCGCAGCGAGACGGCAAAATTTATCCTTCGATTTACAGCCTCCAGAAACGCAAAACCCCGCGAAGAACGCAGGGTCTGCATATCTGCCACATGACTGCGGCCTTGATCGTCACGTTACCGTAACGCAGACCGGTGAAGTAGCACCGGTTGTTGGGTGAGGTTGGTGTGATCTTTGTCTATACGTACCACCTTTCTCAAGCAATCCTGTCCAAACCATTTGAGCCGAATTGAATTGCCGTCACGGTCCACTATAGGCCAACGCTGCAAGATTGCAAGCACAAAATCGTTATGCACAAAATCGTTACAAATGGCACCAGGAGAAAACTTTACAAAACACCCGACGTAATCGACGCACCCGACGCCAGCCCATACCCTGCAATGGTTCCTTCAAGCGGCAGCAGCTGGCGACAAGTCGTCGAGTCCGCCGGGACCAGCGAGGTCAGGACAGCGATGTTGACTGACCTGGCGCCCAGTTGGGCAAAGGCAGTGGCCACGGCTGTGGCGGCAAGCGAGCACCTGTTGATGTGAGTCGGTGTGCTGCAATACCAGGCGGCACTCAACAGAGTTCGGCCCTATTTCGAACGGGTCAAGCCCTGGGCATCCTTGACCATCTGGTCGATTGGTTTGACACCCTGGCAATCGGCTCCGAGATACTTCATCTGCACCTCGCTCTGCATCGTGTGGCGCCCCTGGGTGTCGGTCGTGGTCATGTCCATGCGGGTGGTGACCATATCGCCACTGGTTATGCTTTCACCCTTGCCAACCATGGAACGCCCCTCGGTCGTGCAGTTGAACTCGAAACTGCTCTTGTTACCGCTGCGAGCGACCTTGGCCGGCTCGCAGCGTCCTTCAGAGTCCACCATTGGTTTGTCTCTTGCGGCCATCGCCGCGCTGACGCAGATGCGCGTTGCTCCACCTCCGGTAGTGCCGCCCTGGCCCATCATGGCCTCCATCTGCTTGCGTCGTTCGGGCGGCATGTTGGCCAGGGACTTCCGCATTTGTTCCCGGGCTGCGGCCATTTGCGCCGTCATGTCCTTGCCGTCCCTGACCTGGCTGATGGGCTTAACTTCCCAAAGACCCTGCTTCAAGGTCGATTGCGCGAAGGAATTGCCGCTCAGGATGAGAAGAATCGCCAAGGTCAAGTTCTTCATGTCTGCCTCTTAAGTTGTCCCACGATAGTGCGTGAAATGATAGCCGAAGTGCCCACATCACCAAACCACGGGGCCCGCTTTGCCAATGGCTAATTTCATCGCTTATTTCGCTGAAGAAAAACTACTTTATCCACAACCGCCTCGCCACTTTCGTCCCGCTTCAGAATGATTTCGGCATCGAACATTTTGGCTGCGTTGAACTGAGCCTGTGTGGACATGTCTTTGACCGCTTTCGACGCGGACCAAAGGCTACTGATGGAACTGATCAAGAGAAGTAGGCTCCTGGTCGTCGCCCCGGCCTGGGGCGGCACGACTTTAACGGTACCTCCACCCGTCTCAACGGATGCCATCCAACGTTGCAAGCGCTCTGGCACGGCGCTTGGGGCCACACGGTCATAGAAAGTAACTTCCACTTTAGGCATTGGCACCGACAAGGAAGCGGCCAGATCCCGGTCGAAGCCCTGCAAATCCATAAACTGCAGTTCCGCCTTGGGCGAACCGGAACTCACAGGCTGCATGGGGCCGGATTCGCAAGCGGCCAACACAAAGGCCACGACCAAGGTGGTTGCCAGACTTTGTGCCCTCGTCCCATTCATAGATTGCGCTCCCCACTGTGCTTCAGGATGACCTCATTGTCGACGCTTGCTGCAGGTTCAGCAAATTTCGGTATGAACTCGAGGTGCCGCTGGCATCGCCACCGCCCCCCTGCCCACTCCCCGACCCCAATGCCGAACCCAGGCGGTCATCCAGCCTGAATCCCCAGAGCGCTTGTCCCAACCTGCCGCACCCCGGCCAGCCCCAGCCATACACAGGCAAATCACCCCGCGCAGCCACAAAGAAACGAGCGGAACTGCTGCTAGAATCCCCGCTGGTGAAAAGCGGGATCGACCCCGTCCGACTCACCCAAATTTCTCCGAATGGGAACTTAGCTCAGCTGGTAGAGCAGCGGACTCTTAATCCGTAGGTCGAGAGTTCGAATCTCTCAGTTCCCACCATTCAAACCCTCGCCAAATATAGAAACAATGCTATTACATTTGTAGCAGGCTTTTTTGTTTCTGGTGTCCGTTGCCAGAATATTGCCAGAATTTCTTGCGTTGATAGTGCGTCAACGGCGCAACACCAGAGAAATTTGTGGGCGTGTCGCCGGCGAGCAAATGCGAGATGAAAACGGATCCTGATCTGTCTTGGCCCCCCTCCGCCAGGCGGACCTCAGCGCTCGACCCCAGGGGCATAGAGTCTCATACGGATTTCTGAGCTGTCCTGCTCCCTGCCAATGATGACGGCGGCGCGCTGGCCGTCGTTGACGTAGCAACTCAACAGCGCTTTGGACAGCAGTCGGTAATGCTCTCTTTGGCCATCATCCAGTCGCTCAATGGCCTGTGCCAATTCCAGTATCAGTTTTCCGGTAGTCATGTCGTCCTCCGATAGTTCGGAATGACTTTAGTCACCGCAAGGCTCATGGCGTGAGCCTGCAAGACAACTGACTAAACTTCCACCACCTGTGTCACCAAAGACATCAAGATTCAGCTTCGAGCAAAGGCCAACAAGGGTGCAATGTCACGCGCATCGGCCGCTTGCAGAGCAGCGATGTAGCGCTGCCGGGTTTCACTGGCATCGACCAGGTTGCGGCTACCCCAGCTAAACCGAGGCTGCCCCAGACGCTCAACCACCAGATCGGCCAGCAAGCGCGCATGGCGCCCGTTGCCGTTGGGAAACGGATGAATAGCTACCAGACGGTGGTGCAGGCGCACAGCGATTTCGTCGGCCACGAAGCTGCCATGCTCAATCTGGTAGCGCACATCGTCGAGCAACTTTTTTAGTTCGACACCGATCTTGAGCCAGTCAACACCGATGTTCTTGTCAGACTTGCGGAACTCACCGGCCCATCGCCAGGTCTCCCCAAACATCTGCTTGTGCAGTTGGCGCAGAAAACCCTCATTGAGCATTTCCTTGCGTTGCTTGCGCGCCCAACCGTCACCGTGAACGATGTTGAGTTGCTCCCACTCGTTTAACTCAGCTTGCGAGGTGATGTGACCGGGAATCAGGCTGGCCAGTTCGTCGGCATCGAGTGGCGTGGCGCCGGCAGGATAATCCACATTGACGCTCATTGGGTCACTTTCTTTGGCGTCGATTCCTTCCACAAGGCACGGCGCGAACCTTTGAGCAGGTTATGGGCTAGGGCACGCGTTTGCTCTTCAACGGCCTCTGCCGAAGTAGCTTGCGCTTCCAGCCCCATGGTGTGACTGATCGCGCTCATGTGCTGGCGAGCCACCGCGCTGGCGCGCGCCTCCAGAGTGTCTGCCAGTGCTTGCCTGGGTACCAGCGCGTAGTGCAGTTCGCAACCCAGCGCTTCGGCGGCACGGCGCAGGGTAGCCAAGCTTATGGTGTCGTCGGTCTCTGAAGACTCCAGACGAGTGACGGTCGAGGTGGCAACCCCCAGCCGACCGGCCAGATGGGTCGCTGTCATGCCCAATGCCTCGCGGATGGACTTGAGCCAGCCCGAAGACGGGCGCGCAGGCAGATCAGCCGAGCGCCAGCGGGTCAGTGCGGCATCGAGTTGGCGCAGCTTGAGTTGGGAGAAGTTCGCATTCATAAGTTGCTCTTTGACGCAATATTAGTTCTTTGTAGTTTGCACTATAGGACAATATAAAGCAAATCTATTTTGCATTAAAGAGCAATCTTCTAATTGCATATTGTTCTATCCCGAACATCATCAGTGCGATCCTTCGATTCAGTGCGACCCTGATATTGAAGACGCTGAAGGCCGCGCTGCGGCGTTACCATCAAGGCAAGCCATACCAAGCCCCAAATGGCCCGTCTCTGCCCTTCCCTCCCTCCGCGCGCAGCATTGAATGCTGGTGAGTACGCTGAACTTGACTTGCTTCAGACACTGGAACGCGGTCTCCCAGACGCCTACACGCTGTTCCATAGCGTCGAGTGGTCAAGAGGCGCAGGTGAGAAAGAACAGCACGGCGAGATTGACATCGTGGTGGTCAACCAGGCCGGCGATGTTTTGCTTATGGAAGTCAAATCGGGCAACGTCGATTTCCAGTCCGGTGGCATCTTTAAGACCTATGGCGCCAAGACCAAAGACATCAAGGCGCAGGTTGGGCTTCAATACGGCGCTTTGCGCTCCCGCCTGAAGGATGCCAACCTATCCGTCCATTTAAACCACCTGTTGGTGCTGCCCGACCTGAAAGTGAGATCGGAAACGGCCCAGTGGCCGCGCGAACGCATCATCGACAGTGAAGATATCGCTGAAGTCGGTCCACGTTGATGGGCGACTCGATGGCTTGATGCTGCATGTGAAAGTGCGCCAGAGCAATGGTGCAGGTTGAAGGATATGGCCTGGACATCGTGCTCGTAAGCTATGGTGAACCCTCCCTAGCGCTTCAGCAGTGGGCAGCGGAATTGCCTTGATCGGCCGAATATCGATCCCTCGAATTGGGTAATGCAGATGGTTACTTTTAGAAGTGAAGCTTTTATTGAAATACCGCTACCACCGGAGGTCAGCTTCGATGAAGCACTTTCGCGGCTGGATCCGGACACCAATTCCTTCTACCTGCTTGAACTCGACCAGGAGTCGTACATGCAGTGTGGTGGCAGTCAGTCTGCTTGCGCAGTAGAAGTTCGCAAAGCTGATGCTGCAGGCGTCTACCGCAGCTACGCCGTCGGGCGGGACTCATCGAAGAAAGCACCCACGCGTATCGTAATGAGCAATGGTGGCGTCTGGGTGCAGGAAGGCGAGGTGCTGACTGCCATCGACGCTGCCGTGCTTCTTGACTGTTTCTTTAAAGGCGTTCCACTGCCGCCCATTTACTCCCTGCGTGACCGAGAGGGGGAGTGATGCGCAGCGGGCTGCGCGGATCGGCGATGCAGCGTGCCGCTGCCTCAAGCAAGCCAAGCTTGCGGTCAGTCGCCCCCAAGCAGCATGACTCCGCCATCGCTGGTGATGCTGCCACCATCAAAACGACCCTCCACAATGCGTCGGCCAAGTTGACCAAATTCAATCTTGCATGTCTCAGATTTTTCGGTACAGTTTGGCATTGGCAGTCCTCGGTGGTGATTGGCGTCAGATACCAATGACAACGCGCCTTCGGGCGGGACTGCCGACTTATTCGCGTGAAATATTCAGACTAAACTGCTCGGAATGAGCGGGCTGACGAACCCGCCCGGACGTGCCTCGTCGTCTCAGGAATTGCCATGACCAAACCCTCCCGTGTCCGCACGGTTCATGTCGGTGATACGAAAGTACTGACGAATCAGCGTCGGCATGGAAGATTGAGCGACCCGTACCACATGGTGCTGAACCTGAGCTGGCCGCGTTTTTTCTCCGGGCTGGTACTGGTCTTTGTTCTTGTGAATCTGCTGTTCGGGGTGGCCTACTGGTTGCTGCCGGGGAGCGTCGCCAATGCTCGGGAGAACAACTTCTTCGACTATTTCTTCTTCAGCATCGAAACGCTTGCCACTGTGGGTTATGGAAATATGTCTCCGGCGAGCCTTATGGGCCACACGGTGGCCTCGGTTGAAATTCTGCTTGGGATGGTCGGCGTTGCGATTACCACCGGGCTGGTCTTTGTTCGTTTTTCAAAGCCTACCGCACGAATACTCTTTAGCGACCACGCCCTCATCCGCGACTTCGAGGGTGGGCGGTTTCTGATGTTGCGCATGGCCAACGAGCGCTACAACCGCATTGTGGAAGCTTCGGCGACGCTGTCGTTCATAAGACTTGAAATCAATCAGCAAGGTGAGAGCTTTGTCAAGGTTCACGACCTGCATCTGGTCAGGCAGCGCACACCGGTCTTTGCGCTGACATGGACGCTGATGCACAAGATTGATGAGCGCAGCCCTTTGTTTGGTCTGGACGAAGAACAATTGACGACGGCGCATTGCCGGATTCTGGTGTCTGTAACCGGGCATGATGAAACTGTGGCAGCGTCGGTATATGCCGAAAAGGGCTATGAGGCGAAGGACGTGATGTTCAATGGCAGATTCGTTGACATCTTGAAGCTGACCCCTGATGGCGATCGAGTCGTTGACATGACCCGATTTCACCATGTTGAGGAAATGCCTGGCCAATCGCCAACTGACGGTTCTTAGCAACCGGTCATTCCCGCTTGGGGCAGGCGGCGCGAGATGCCTTTGATTCGAGCCTGACAGCCCCGCGGCTTGCCAGAAGTCTGACCTAAATCAACCCGCGGCCTGACAAATGCGCTATCTTGTCCCCAGGAAAAGGGAGAAGATGATGGCGAGACAGCTAGCCTATTGCAAAGAGCGCATGGTCAATGTCGATCTGAAGCAGGGATTTCACAAGTGCATTGCGAACAACCAATGCTTTACTGATGACCCTTGCCCCTTGAATGGAAAGTTTCGCGGCATACTCCGCCAGCCAAATCAGAACCGGGCCGTAAAGCCGGCGCCCGCCGCAAGGAGCCTGCCCTGAATCTTGTTCAGGCAGGCTGACCCCAAGCCGTCTTGTCCAGTTCGATCGCCCGGTCCAGCACATCGAGCAGGTTTTTTCGAACCTTGAGCTTGGTGGCGGCGTGCGCCGCCAGATTGATCTTCTTCAGCTCCTGCGCCATCGCCAGCGCGGCGGCCATCAGGTCTGCGGACGGCACCACGGCATCGAGAAAACCGGCCTCCCGGGCGCTCTGCGGGTTGAACATTTCGGCATTGTTGACGGCGCGCTGGAAAGCCGCTTTTCTCAGGCGATCGCGCGCCAGTTCAATACCCACGTAATGCATCGTCATGCCGATCCGCACTTCGTTGAGGCCGATCGTGAACGGGCCTTCGACGCCGACACGGTAGTCGGCCGAGAGCAGAAGAAACGCGCCCTTGGCGACCGCGTGACCGGTGCAGGCGACGATGATCGGGTACGGGTGCGCCAGCATGCGCCGGGCCAGGCCGCTGCCGGCCGTGACGAGCGCGATGGCGTTCTGGGGCGAGCTCAGCATGATCTTGAGGTCGTAGCCGCCCGACAGAATGCCCGGCTGACCGGTGATGACGACGATCGCCTTGTCCTGCAGGGCGCGATCTAGCGCGCCGTGCAGGCCGGCAAGAACATCGGGCGAGACGGCATTGGCCTTGCCGTTGCAAAGGGTCACCGTGGCAACGCCGTCTTCGAGTTGGTAGGACACGAGTTCAGACAAGATCAGCTCCTTGAGGTCAGTTCCATTTCAGATAGAGCCAGCCGCACAGGGCCGCGCCGACCGCCCACAGCACCCACGTCTGGTCAATGGCGTAAGGGTATAGCATCAGCGCCACGCCGGTCCAGGTGAGATCGGAGCGCTCCATCCTTCTGCCGCGCCGAAACGCCACGTAGCCCAGCAAGCCGAACAGGATCGAGCCCAGAATGTAGGCCGGCCCTGGCAGCACCAGGCCGAGCGATTCAAGCTGCTTGAGTTCGTCCACGGCCTTGCTCGGTGGGCTGCCAAACGGTCAGACCGGCTCGCGGTACTGGTCTTCCAGCAGCTTGGCCTGCGCCGCTGCCAGCCGCGCGATCGGCACGCGCGGGCCGGAGCAGGAGACGTAGTTGAGCTTGATGTAATGGCAGAAGTGGATCGAGCCGGGGTGCCCGCCATGCTCGCCGCAGATGCCGATCTTCAGGTCCGGATTGGTCTGGCGGCCCTGCTGTACCGCCATCTTCATCAACTGCCCGACGCCCTTGATGTCGAGCACCTCAAACGGGTTGTCCTCCAGAATGCCGGTCTCGTTGTAGAAGGGCAGGAACTTGTTTTCCGCGTCCTCGCGGCTGAAGGAAAAAGTGGCCTGGCTCAGGTCGTTGGTGCCAAAGGAGAAGAACTCGGCGATCTCGGCCATGCGCCCGGAGCGCACGCAGGCGCGCACCACTTCGAGCATCGAGCCGAACTTGAACTTCACATCGATGCCATGGGTCGCCTTGACCTCCTTGTGCACGCGCTGCACGTAGCTGTGGATGCGCTTGAGCTCCTCCACCGTGGCCACCTGCGGCACCATGATCTCGGGATAGATCTCGATCCCCTGCTTGGCGCACAGGGCGGCGGCCTCCATGATGGCGCGGATCTGCATCGAATAGATCTCGGGGTAGGTGATGCCCAGGCGCACGCCGCGGTGGCCCAGCATCGGGTTGACTTCTGCCAGGGTGCGCACTTTCTTCAGGATGCGCTCCTTCTTGCCGATCACATCCTCCTCCAGGTGGGAGTCCTTGAAGGTATGCAGGCCGTCCATCAGTTTGTTCAGGCCGTCCGAATACTGCTGGTAGAGCTTGGGGTTGAGCAGTTTCAGGGTGTCAGGCAGTTCCTCCAGCCCCTTGATGGTGTCGCGCAGGTGGTGCAGGTGGGCGATTTCCAGTTCCAGCTGCGCCGCCGTCGGCAGAAATTCGTGCATCGGCGGATCGAGCAGGCGCACCGTCACCGGCAGGCCTTTCATGGCCTTGAAGATGCCCTTGAAGTCAGCGCGCTGGATCGGCAGCAGGCGCTCCAGCGCCGAGCGGCGCTCCTCGACCGACTCGGCCAGAATCATCTCTTGCACGATCGGCAGGCGGTCGCTGCTGTTGAACATGCGCTCGGTGCGGCACAGGCCGATCCCCATCGCGCCAAAGTCGCGCGCCCGCTGCGCATCCTCGGGCGTGTCGGCGTTGGCCATCACCTTGAGCCGCGCCACCTCGTCGGCCCATTCCAGCAGCCGGTCCATCTCGGGCGAAATCTCGGCCTCGACCGTGGGCACTTCGCCGGCGTAGACATGGCCGGTGCTGCCATCGATGGTGATGACATCACCCTCCTGCAGCGTGGTCTCGCCAATCTTGGCGCTGCGCAGGACGTCGTTGATGACGATCTGCTCGCAGCCCGAGACACAGGGCTTGCCCATGCCGCGCGCCACCACCGCCGCGTGCGAGGTCTTGCCGCCGCGGCTGGTCAGGATGCCCTGCGCCTGGAAGAAACCGTGGATGTCTTCGGGCTTGGTTTCCTCGCGCACCAGAATGATTTTTTCACCGGCGCGACCGCGCAGTTCGGCCGTATCGGCATCGAAAACGATCTTGCCCGAGCACGCGCCGGGCGAGGCCGACAGCCCCTGCGCCAGCGACTTGCCGTGAAAATTCGGCGCCAGCTGAGGCACCAGCAATTGCTCGAGCACCGCCGGCTCGATGCGCAGCAAGGCGCGCTCCTTGGTGATCAGCCCCTCGTGGAACATCTCCACCGAACTGCGCACCATGCCGCGCGCGTTCATCTTCCCGTTGCGCGTCTGCAGGCAGTAGAGGATTCCTTTTTCGATCGTGAACTCGAAGTCCTGCACCTCGTGGTAATGCGATTCGAGCCGGCTGTGCAGCGTCATCAGCTGGCGGTAGATCTCGGGCATCTCCTGCTCCATCTCGGCGATTGCCTTGGGCGTGCGGATTCCTGCCACCACGTCCTCGCCCTGGGCGTTGACCAGGTACTCGCCGTACATCACGTTCTCGCCCGTGCCCGGGTTGCGCGTGAAACCGACGCCGGTGCCCGAATCGTTGCCCATGTTGCCGAACACCATGGTGCAGATATTGACCGCGGTGCCGTTGGCCTGCGCCTTGGTGATCCGGAACTGCTTGCGATAGTCCACCGCGCGCTTGCCCATCCACGAGCGAAAGACCGCGCCGACCGAAATCTCAAGCTGCTCGAACGGGTCCTGCGGGAACGGCTTGCCGGTGTGCTGCTCGACGATGGTCATGAACTCGGCTGACAATTCCCTCAGATGCCCGGCCTCGAGATCCACGTCCTGCTGCGCGCCGTACTTGCGCTTGAGGGCTGCCATGCGTTCATCAAAATGCTCGTCGCCGATGTTGAGCGCGATCTTGCCGAACAACTGGATGAAGCGGCGATAGGCGTCGTAGGCAAAGCGCTCGTTGCCGGTCTGCGCGATCAGGCCCGCGAGCGAGTTCGCGTTGAGGCCCAGGTTGAGAATGGTGTCCATCATCCCGGGCATCGACATGGCGGATCCGGAACGCACCGAAACCAGCAGCGGGTTCTTGCCGTCGCCGAAGCCCTTGCCGGTCTTCTTCTCGAGCGCCGTCATGTAGCCGCGAATCTCGTCCATCAGGCCGGCCGGCAGCTGGTTTTTCTCAAGGTAGGCGTTGCATGCGTCGGTGGTGATGGTGAAGCCGGGCGGCACGTTCAGGCCGATCTGCGTCATCTCGCACAGATTGGCGCCCTTGCCGCCGAGCAACAGCCGGTTCTTGCCGTCGCCTTCCTCGAATGAATACACGTATCTGATGTTTTTTGCCATGATGTTTTCCTAAAAAAAATCGGGTGCGCCGCATGCCAGGTTTCAGCCATGGGCAATTATGCTTCCCCCGCCAACAGGCCGGTTCGCACCGTCGGGTAAGCCAGGGCCAGCCGCAACTCGCGCTTCATACGCGCGTTGTCCATGCGGCGCGATTCGCTCATGAAGCTCAGCAGCATCAGCGGCAACTGCTCTCTGGCGGTGCTGCGGGGCACGCGCGGCGGTCGCGCCAAGCCGTACAGGTCGGCCGCCAGATCAAAATAGTCGCCCATCTTCAGGCAGGTGTCGTCGTTGATGTTGTAGACCCGCTGCGGCTTGCCGCGCCAGAGGGCCGCGCTGCAGGCGCGCGCCAGATCGTCGGCATGAATGTGGTTGGTATAGACGTCGTCGCCCGCCTGCAGCACCGGCGTGCCCTTCTGCAGCCGCGCGCGCGGTGTGCCGCCCTCGCGGTCGGACGCGTAGATGCCCGGGATGCGCAGGATGCTGGCGCGCACCGCGGTGGCGCGCCCCAGAAAGCGCAGCGCGTCCTCGGCATCGATGCGCCTTCTGGCCCTGGGCGTGTCGGCCCCGGGCGCTCTGGTTTCGCTGACCACCTCGCCCTGGCAGTCGCCATAGACTCCGCTGGTCGAGCCATAAACCATGGCCTGCGGCAGGCTGCGCAGGCGCAGGGCGCGGATCAGGGCGTGTGTGCGCGAATCCCGCCAGCCCCCGGACGGCGGCGGCGCCAGGTGAACGACCCGCTGTGCGAGACCGGCGAGCCGGCGCAGCGAGGGCGGATCGTCCAGATCGCCGAGCAGCGGCGTGATGCCGCGGGCGCGCAGCAGGGCCAGTCGCTCGACGCTGGAACTCAGGGCCAGCACCCGCAGGCCGGGCGCAAGGGCCTGCGCCAGGCGCAAGCCAACGTCGCCGCAGCCCACGATCAGAACCCGCATGCGGCGAAAACGCGCCGGCAGGGCACCCGGCCGGCTGGAATACAGAATCGGGTGGGGGCTGCGGATTGAAGGCAAAATCTGGTAACCGTGAATTGACAACAGGCCCCAAGGATACATAAAAGATGACGAGCAGCGAAACCAGCGCAAAAGAGTTTCAGATCAGCGTTGAACCCAGCGGGCGCCGCTTTACCGCCAGCGCTGCGGAAACCGTGCTGACGGCCGCCATTCGCCAGGGCGTGGCCATGCCCTACGGCTGCCGGGACGGCGCCTGCGGCTCATGCAAGTGCCGCAAACTCTCGGGAAGCGTGGTCCACGGCCCGCACCAGGGCAAGGCCCTGAGCGACGAGGAAGAGGGCGCCGGCTTCGTGCTGGCCTGCTGCGCCACGCCGCGCAGCGACCTGGTGCTGGAGTCGCGCCAGGTGACGCCGGCCGACGCCTTGCCGATCCGCAAGATGCCGGCCCGCGTCAGCGCGATCGAGCGCAAGTCGACCGATGTGATCGTGCTGCGCCTGCAGCTGCCGGCGAGCGAGAACTTCGCCTACCACGCCGGCCAGTACGTGGAGTTCCTGCTGCAGGGCGGCCTGCGGCGCAGCTATTCCATGGCCTGCGCGCCGCACACCCTGGCGCAGGGCGGCGGGCTGGAACTGCACATCCGCCATCTGCCGGGCGGACGGTTTACCGACCATGTGTTCAGCGCCATGAAGGAAAAGGAGATCCTGCGCATCGAGGGGCCCTATGGCAGTTTCTTCCTGCGCGAGGACAGCAGCAAGCCGATCGTGCTGCTGGCCTCGGGCACCGGCTTGGCACCGATCAAGGCGATGCTCGAACACATGCAGTTCAAGAACATCACGCGCGCCACCACCCTGTACTGGGGCGGCCGGCGCCCGCACGACCTGTATCTGGACGCGTGGGTCAGGGCCAGACTCGCCGAAATGCCGCAGCTGCGCTATGTGCCGGTGATCTCGGACGCCCTGCCAGAGGACCAGTGGAGCGGGCGCAGCGGCTTTGTGCACCGCGCCGTGCTGCAGGACCTGCCCGATCTGTCGGGCCATCAGGTCTATGCCTGCGGCGCGCCGATCGTCGTCGATTCGGCCCGCATCGATTTTGCGCAGGCCGGCCTGCCTCCCGACGAGTTCTACGCCGACGCCTTTACCTCCGAAGCGGACAAGGCGCGGCAAGCAGCGGCAGTTTGAAACTTCGTCATCGCGAGCCAAGCGTGGCGATCCATGAGCCCGAATGCATGGATTGCCGCGCTGCGCTCGCAATGACAATGGATTGCCAGGCTTCGGTCGCGATGACAATGGATTACTGCGCTGCGGTCGCGATGACAATGGATGGCTGCACTGCGCTCGCGATGACGGCGGTTCGGAGACTGAATTGACAACACGAGGAAAGTAACTTTGATGAATTACAGGAAACTGCTACTCACCGCACTGACCCTGGCGGCCTGCCTGGCTGCACCGCTGGCGCAGGCGCAGGGCAGGCCGATCCGCCTGATCGTCCCCTACGCCGCTGGCGGTCCGCTGGACGTCACGGCGCGCGCCCTGGCCGAGCGCGTCAAGGACACGCTGGGAACGGTCATCATCGAAAACCGGCCCGGAGCGGGCGGCAACATTGGCGCCGACGCGGTGGCCAAGGCCGCGCCCGACGGCCTGACGATCGGCATCGCCGCCACCGCCACGCACGCCGTCAACCCCTGGCTCTACAGCAAGATGCCCTACAACGCGGCGACCGACTTTGCCCCGATCACGCAGATGGTGCGGGTGCCCAACGTGCTGGTGATGAATGCCGAGACCGCCCAGCGCCTGAACATCAACACCCTGCGCGACCTGATCGCCTACGCCAAGGCCAATCCGGCCAAACTCAACTATGGCAGCGGCGGCAACGGCAGCGCCGGCCATCTGGCCGGCGAGATGTTCAAGCGCGACGCCGGCATCTTTGCCGTGCACATTCCGTACAACGGCGGCAGCCCGGCGCAGCTCGCGCTGCTCAGCGGCCAGGTCGACTTCAACTTCGACAACCTGGCCACGGCCGCGCCCAACATCCGCTCGGGCAAGCTCAAGGCCCTGGCCGTGAGCACGCTGGCGCCGTCGAGCGCCCTGCCCGGCGTCGCGCCGGTGGCCGACACGCTCAAGGGCTTTGCCATCGACACCTGGTGGGGTCTGGTGGCGCCGGCGGCCACGCCCAGGGACGTGCTGAACCGGCTCAACCAGGCCTTTGTCGCCGCTCTCAATGCGCCCGAGACCCGGACGCGTTTTGCCACGCTGCTGGCCGAACCGGTGCCGAGCACGCCCGAAGAGTTTGGCGCCCTCATGAACAACGAGCGCGCCAAGTACGAAAAACTGGTGAAGGCCTCGGGCGCGCGGGTCGATTGATCAGTCGACCCTGGCGCCGGCCTCGAACCACTGCTTGAGCAACTGGCGCTCGGCGTCGCTGATGCCGGTGGCGTTGTTCAGCGGCATCAGCTTGAGCACCACCGCCTGCTGGTACATGTACTGCGCATAGGCCTTCACGTGCTGCGCCGAGTCGAGCCGCACGCTCTTCATCTGCACCTGTTCGCCATGGCAGGGATAGCAGCGCTGCTGCAGCACCGGCTGCAGTTCCTTGTAGCTGACCGCCCTGGCGCCGCCCGCCCCCGCGCTCGGCGCCGGCGGCCGCATCCAGACGATCAGGGCCACGATCGCCGCCACGCCGGCCAGCGCGTAGCCCAGCGGATTGCCGTTGCGGCCGAGCTTGTAGCCATGGCGCATGACAAAGAACTGGCGAATGGCGGCGCCGGCGAACATCATCAGGACAAGCACCAGCCAGTTCTGCGGGTGGCTGTAGGTGAAGCTGTAGTGGCCGCTGAGCATGGCAAACAGCACCGGCAGCGTGAAGTAGGTGTTGTGCACGCTGCGCTGCTTGCCGCGCTTGCCGTGCATGGCGTCGACCGGGCTGCCCGCCTGGATCTCGGCGACCACTTTTTTCTGCCCCGGAATGATCCAGAACAGGACGTTGGCGCTCATGCTGGTGGCCAGCATGGCGCCCACCAGCAGGAAGGCGGCGCGCCCGGCGAACCAGTGGCAGGCGGTCCATGAGGCAACGCAGACCAGCAGAAAAACGAGCGCGCCAACGATCAGGTCGCCATGCCTGCGCTGGCCAAAAATGCGGCAGATTCCGTCGTACAGGAGCCAGAACAGAACCAGAAAGGACAGCGCGACCCCGATCGCCACCGCCGGCGCCCAGTCCATCAGCGACTTGTCGATCAGGTAGGTGCTGGCGCTCCACAGGTAGCTCACCGTGAACAGGGAAAAGCCGCTCAGCCAGGTCGAGTACCCTTCCCAGTAGAACCAGTGCAGCTGCGTCGGCAGTTGCGGCGGCGACACATTGAACTTGACCGGATGGTAGAAACCGCCACCGTGCACCGCCCACAACTCGCCGCTGACGCCCTGCTCTCTCAGGTCCTCGTCGAGCGAGGGAGTCAGGCTGCTGTCGAGAAACACAAAATAGAACGACGAGCCGATCCACGCGATGGCGGTGATGACATGGACCCAGCGCAGCAGCAGATTGGCCCAGTCGAGATAGTAGCTTTCCATGATGTCCTGTTCCCTGTTTCCTTGATGACCGCCGCTCAGCGCCGGTCCGGCAGGCTCTGCAGCAACTGCGCCGCCACCGCGACCGCAATCACTTCAGGCTCCTTGCCCAAAATTCCGGCCACGCCGATCGGGCACGTGACATGGGCCAGTTCCTGCGCCGTAAAACCGCGCGCCTGCAGGCGGTGGCGGAAGGTGGCCCACTTGCTCTTGCTGCCGATCAGGCCGACATAGGGCAGGTCGGCCTGCAGGCGCTGGCGCGTCAGGCAGGCCGCCACCACGTCCAGATCTTCGGCGTGGCTGAAGCTCATGACCAGCACCCGCGAGCCTGGCGCCAGCAAGGCGACCGCGGCCTGGACCGGATCGGAGTGCTGGCAGTCGATGCCCGAAGGCAGCGATGGCGGAAAGATCTCGTCACGGCTGTCGATCCAGCTCAGCGCGAACGGCAGCCGGCTCAGCACATCGATCAGCGCCCGGCCGACATGGCCGCCGCCGAACAGCGCCACCGGCTGCAGCGCGGCCGCGAGCCGCGCTCGCAACGCATCGATGTCGCCGGCGCTGACCGGCTCAAAACGCAGTTGCACCTCGCCGCCGCAGCACTGTCCGAGCGCCGGACCCAGGGGATAGCGCAGCAGTCCCGGCGCCTGCGCTGCCGACAGTCGCTGGCGCGCCTCGGCGGTGGCGGCAAACTCCAGATGACCGCCGCCAATGGTGCCGATTTCGCCCTCGGCAAAGACCGCCATCCAGGCGCCCTGCTCGCGCGGCGCCGAGCCGCGCGATGCCTGCAGCGTGACCAGGCAGGCCCGCTCGCGGGCCAGGCGCTCGAGAAATCTATCGGCTGCAGTCACAGAACTTTGGCTCCAGGTAACCGGATCTGGAACAGGCATTCACGAGCCACGGTAGGTTGAATAGCTCCAGGGGCTGACCAGCAGCGGCACATGGTAGTGCTGCGCGGGCTGCGCAACACCAAAGTCAAGGCTCACCTGGTCCAGAAAATTGGGCTCGGGCAGCGTCACGGCTCGCGCGCGGAAATACCCGGCCACCTCGAACACCAGCCGGTAGCGGCCGGGCTTCAGGCCGGCCTCGTCCAGCAGCAGGCCCTGCGCCGGACGACCGTCCTGGTTCAGCACAAAGCGCTGCAACAGCGTCTGGCCGCGCGCCTGAGTGCGATACAGCGCGCCCTGCATGCCGGCGGCCGGCGTGCCGTGCATGGTGTCCAGTACGTGTGTGCTCAAGCCCATGGCGTGTCCTCCGCTCCCGCAAAAAATGCCATTATCATGCCGACATCCCCCGGCCTGAATCCATGCACCATTACGACAGCACCCTGCCCTACCCGCGCGACCTGGTCGGCTATGGTCGCAGGCCGCCCGATCCGGCGTGGCCCGGGCGCGCCCGCATCGCGCTGCAGTTTGTCCTGAACTACGAGGAAGGCGCCGAAAACTCGGTGCTGCACGCGGACGCCGCCTCGGAGCAGTTCCTGTCCGAGATGTTCAGCCCGGCCGCCTTTGCTGCGCGCCATCTGAGCATGGAGAGCCTTTACGAATACGGCTCGCGCGCCGGCGTCTGGCGCATTCTCAACGAGTTCGAGCGGCGCGACCTGCCGCTCACGGTGTTCGGCGTCGGCATGGCGCTGCAGCGACACCCGGAACTGGCCGCGGCCCTCAAGCAACTCGGGCACGAGATCGCCTGCCACGGCTGGCGCTGGATCAACTACCAGAGCATCGACGAGGCGCTGGAGCGCGAGCACATGCGCATCGGCATGGACATCATCGCGCAGCTCACCGGCGAGCGCGCGCTGGGCTGGTACACGGGCCGCGACAGCCCGCAGACGCGCCGCCTGGTGGCCGACTATGGCGGCTTCGAGTACGACAGCGACTACTACGGCGACGATCTGCCGTTCTGGATGCGCGTGCGCAGGACCGATGGCAGCGTGGTGCCGCAACTGATCGTGCCCTACGCGCTGGACACCAACGACATGCGGTTTGCCTCGGCGCAGGGCTTTGGCCAGGGCGAGGACTTCTTCACCTACCTGAGAGACAGCTTCGATGTGCTGTACGCCGAGGGCGACCCGGCCGGGGCCAACGCGCCCCGCATGCTGAGCGTGGGCATGCATTGCCGCCTGCTGGGCCGGCCCGGGCGCATGAGGGCTCTGCAGAAGTTTCTGGACTATGTGCAGAGCCATTCGCAGGTCTGGATCTGCCGCCGCCTCGACCTGGCCCGGCACTGGAAGCAGACGCATCCCTATGCGGCGGGCGGCGTCGCCGGGTCTGGCGGTCAGGCATGACGCTGACGCTGGCGCAGCTCAATGCCGCCGATCCGGCGCAGGCGGCGGGGCTGCTCGACGGCGTGTACGAGCGCTCGCCCTGGATTGCCGAAGCCGCGCTGGCGCAGCGGCCATTCAAGTCCATCGCGCACCTCAAGCACAGCCTGGTGCGCGTGCTCGACGCCGCCGGCCCCGAGGCGCAACTGGCTCTGATCCGCGCCCACCCGGAGCTCGCGGGCAAGGCGATGATCGGCAACACGCTCACCGCCGAGTCCAGCAGCGAGCAGAGCCGCGCCGGCCTGGCCAATTGCTCGGCCGCGGAATTTGCCAGGATTGCGCAGCTCAACGCCGACTACAACGCGAAATTCGGCTTTCCCTTCATTCTGGCGGTGCGCGGCGAGCGCGGCAGCGGCCTGTCCCGCCAACAGATCATCGACACCTTCGAGCGCCGGCTGCACGGTCAGCGCAGCTTCGAAATACAGGAGTGCCTGCGCAACGTTCACCGCATTGCCGAACTGCGGCTGAACGACAAGTTCGGCAGCGAACCCTTGATCGGCAACCGGGTCTGGGACTGGGCGGAGACCCTGGCGCAATTCAGCGACCCGCCCTACCGCGAACAGGGGCAGCTCACGCTCACCTACCTGACGGCGGCGCACCGCGCCTGCGCCGCTCACCTCAAGGCCCTGATGCTCGAGTGCGGCTTTGACGAGGTCGGCATCGACGCCGTCGGCAATGTGGTCGGGCGCTACCTCTCAAGCGACCCGGCGGCCAGGACCCTGCTGACCGGCTCCCACTTTGATACCGTGCGCAACGCCGGCAAATACGATGGCCGGCTCGGCATCCTGGTGCCCATGGCCTGCGTGCAGCAGTTGCACGGTCGGGGCGAGCGCCTGCCCTTTCACCTGGAACTGGTGGCTTTCGCCGAGGAAGAGGCGCAACGCTTCGAGACCAGCTTCCTCGGATCGAGCGCGCTGCTCGGCCAGTTCGACCCGCGCTGGCTGGCGCTGACGGACGCCGCCGGCGTCACGCTGCGCGAGGCCATGCTGGAGAGCGGGCTGCGGCCTGAGAAGATCGACGCGCTGCGGCGCGATCCGGCCCGCTATCTGGGCTTTGTCGAACTGCACATCGAGCAGGGACCGGTGCTCAATGAACTCAACCTGCCGCTGGGCGTGGTCAGCTCGATCAACGGCAGCGTGCGCTGCACGGCCGAGGTCATCGGCACCGCCTGCCATGCCGGCACGACGCCGATGACACAACGCCAGGACGCCGCGGCGGCGGTGGCCGAACTGATCCTGGCGGCAGAGAAGCGCGCCCTGCGCGATGGCGACTCGGTGGCCACGGTCGGCCAGTTGCAGGTGCCCAGCGGCTCCACCAATGTCGTGCCCGGGCGCTGCCTGTTCACGCTCGACATGCGCGCGCCAACCGATGCCCGGCGCGACGCGCTGGCGCACGACATCCTGGCCGCGCTTGACGAAATCTGCGCGCGCCGCCACCTGCGCTACACGCTGCAGGAAACCATGCGCGTGGCCGCGGCGCCGAGCGCGCCGGACTGGCAGCAGCGCTGGGAGCAGGCCGTGGCCGCCCTCGGCTTGCCGCCGCACCGCATGCCCAGCGGCGCCGGCCACGACGCCATGAAGCTGCACGAGATCATGCCGCAGGCGATGCTGTTCGTGCGCGGACAAAACGCCGGCATCAGCCACAGCCCGCTCGAAGCCACCAGCAACGACGACATCCAACTGGCGGTCGATGCGTTTGCACATTTGCTGGAACTAACCTCCGCGTCATTGCGAGTTTCCTGTTCCGACCGCTGACACTGCATACTGGCCATGAACCCGGTCTCGTCACCGCCCTTTTCCTCGCGTCACTGCCATTCGCCTCGCGTCACTGCCATCTTTCCTCGCGTCACTGCCATCTTTCCTCGCGTCACTGCGAGCGGAGCGCGGCAGTCCATGCATGGATCGCCGCAGGCCTTGGGCCTTCGCGATGACAACGGTTCACTGCGAGCGGAGCGCGGCAGTCCATGCAGTCCAAGGACATGGATTGCCGCGCTACGCTCGCAATGACGGTCTTGGGTCATGGATTGCCACGCTACGCTCGCAATGACAACGCTTGTTTTTCAAACACCGATCCTTATGAACACTTACGAACAACTCGACGCCTGGATTGACACGCACTTTGACGAGCAGGTCCGGTTTCTGCAGGAACTGATCCGGGTCCCGACCGACACGCCGCCGGGCAACAACGCGCCGCACGCCGAGCGCAGCGCGGAGCTGCTGCAGGCGCTCGGCCTGCCGGCCGAGAAATACACGGTTCCCGCCGCCACGGTGCAGGCCGCCGGCCTGCAGAGCATCACCAATCTGCTGGTGCGCCGGCGCTATGGTCAGGGCCGCACGATCCTGCTCAACGCGCACGGCGATGTGGTACCGCCCGGCGAAGGCTGGACCAAAGACCCGTATGCCGGCGTGATCGAGGACGGCCGCATCTACGGCCGCGCCAGCGCCGTCAGCAAGTGCGACTTTTCGACCTATGCGTTCGCGGTTCGGGCGCTTGAGGCCGTCGCCCGACCGACGCGCGGCAGCGTCGAGCTGCTGTTCACCTACGACGAGGAATTTGGTGGCGAGGTCGGCCCGGGCTGGATGCTGGCGCAGGGCATCGTCAAACCCGACCTGATGATCGCCGCCGGTTTCAGCTACCAGGTCATCACCGCCCACAACGGCTGCCTGCAACTCGAAGTGACGGTGCACGGCCAGATGGCGCACGCCGCCATCCCGGAGTCCGGCGTCGATGCCCTGCAGGCTGCGGTCAGGATCCTCAACGCCCTGTACCAGCAGAACACGCTTTACAAGCAGATCCGCTCCGGGGTCGCCGGCATCACGCACCCCTACCTCAATGTCGGCGTGATCGAGGGCGGCACCAACACCAACGTGATTCCGGGGCGCGTCACTTTCAAGCTCGATCGGCGCATGATCCCGGAAGAGGATCCGGCGCAGGTCGAAGCCGCCCTGCGCAGCCTGATCGCGCAGACGGCCGCGCAGTGCCCGGGCATCCGCGTCGAGGTGAAACGCCTGCTACTGGCCCGTGCCCTGCAGCCGATGCCTGGCAACCAGCCTCTGGTGCTGGCCTTGCAGCGCCACGGCAGCGAGGTCTTTGGCGAGGAGATCCCCGCCCTGGGAACACCCCTGTACACCGACGTGCGGCTGTTCTGCGAGGCCGGCATTCCGGGCGTGATTTATGGCGCCGGGCCGCGCACAGTGCTCGAGTCGCACGCCAAGCGCGAGGACGAGCGGCTCGAGCTCGAAGACCTGCGCCGCGCCACCAAGGTGATCGCGCGCAGCCTGGCCGATCTGCTGCAGTGAAGCTGCGGCGGGCACGGTACATTCGGGGCCAGCAAATTGGCACGGACTTGAGCTAGCGCAGAAACACCGGCCCTTGGCGGCGGCACAATGCGCTAACCCCTAGCGGCTTCAAGAACAACTCTGGAGAACACAATGAGCAAAGAACTGTCCCCGGCAGAGCACGCCCTGCGCGAGGCCGCCCGCGAATACCATCGCACGCCGACCCGAGGCAAGATCTCGGTCACGCCGACCAAGCCGCTGTCCAATCAGCGCGACCTCTCATTGGCCTATTCGCCCGGCGTCGCCTACCCCTGCCTGGACATCGAGGCCAACCCCGAACTGGCCAACGAGTACACCTCGCGCGGCAATCTGGTGGGCGTCATCACCAACGGCACCGCGGTGCTGGGCCTGGGCGACATCGGCCCGCTGGCCTCCAAGCCGGTGATGGAGGGCAAGGGCTGCCTGTTCAAGAAGTTTGCCGGCATCGATGTCTTTGACATCGAACTGGCCGAGCGCGACCCCGACAAGCTGGTCGAGATCATCGCCGCCATGGAGCCGACGCTGGGCGGCATCAACCTCGAGGACATCAAGGCGCCCGAGTGCTTCTACATCGAAAAGAAGCTGCGCGAGCGCATGAACATCCCGCTCTTTCACGACGACCAGCACGGCACCGCCATCATCTCGAGCGCGGCCCTGCTCAACGGCCTGGAACTGGTCGGCAAGGCGATCGGCAAGGTCAAGGTGGCGGTCTCCGGCGCCGGCGCGGCGGCCATCGCCTGCCTGGATGTCATGGTCGGCCTGGGCGTTGCGCGGGAAAACATCTTCGTCTGCGACTCCAAGGGCCTGGTCTATGAAGGCCGTCCGGGCGGCTTTGATGAATCGAAAGCGCGCTACGCGCAGAAGACCGCACTGCGCACGCTGGCCGACGTCATCAACAACGCCGACGTCTTCCTCGGCTGCTCGACCGCCGGCGTGCTGACGCAGGCGATGGTCAAGACCATGGCCGACAAGCCCATCATCCTGGCGCTGGCCAACCCGGAGCCAGAGATCCGGCCCGAACTGGCCAAGGCGGTGCGGCCCGACTGCATCATCGCCACCGGCCGCTCCGACTATCCCAACCAGGTCAACAACGTCCTGTGCTTCCCCTATATTTTCCGCGGCGCGCTCGATTGCGGCGCCACCAAGATCACCGAGGCGATGAAGCTGGCCTGCGTGCGCCAGATCGCCGATCTGGCCAAGGCCGATATCAGCGAGGAGGTGGCCACCGCCTACGCCGGTCAGGAGCTTGTCTTTGGCTCCGAGTACCTGATCCCCACGCCGTTTGATTCACGCCTGATCCTGCGCATAGCGCCGGCCGTGGCCAAGGCGGCAGAGGAATCCGGCGTCGCCACGCGTCCGATCAAGGACATGGACGCCTACCGCGAGCAGTTGTCGCGCTTCGTCTATCACTCGGGCATGTTCATGCGCCCGGTGTTTGCCTCTGCCAAGGCGGTATCCGAGGCCGGCAAGCGCGTCGCCTACGCCGAGGGCGAGGACGAACGCGTGCTGCGCGCCGCCCAGCTGGCGGTCGACGAGGGGCTGGCGCGGCCGATCCTGATCGGCCGCCCGGCGGTGATCGAGGCGCGGCTGCTCAAGGCCGGTCTGCGCATCCGCCTGGGCAAGGACGTCGCCTGTGTCAACCCCGAGGACGATCCGCGTTTTCGCCAGTACTGGGAGACCTACCACCGCCTGATGGGGCGCCGCGGCGTCTCGATCGAAGCGGCCAAGGCCGCGGTGCGGCGCTCGACCACGACCATCGGCTCGCTGATGGTCAAGCTGGGCGACGCCGATGCCATGTTGTGCGGCCTGCACGGCCGGTTTGATGTGCATCTGGACCATGTTCGCGATGTCATCGGTGCCAACAAGGGGGCCTCCGGCTTTGCCACCCTGAACGCCGTCATGCTCGAAAAGCGCACCCTGTTCATCGCCGACACCTTTGTCAATGAAGACCCGGATGCGGGGCAGTTGGCCAGCATCGCCATGATGGCTGCGGATGAAGTCAGACGTTTTGGCCTGCCGCCTAAGGTGGCCTTTCTATCGCACTCGATGTATGGGTCGTCCAGCCGCAAGTCGGCCGTCAAGATGCGGCAGGCTTACGAGCTGTTTTGCCAGATGGCGCCTGACGTTGAATGCGACGGCGAATTGCACGGCGACGCCGCCCTGTCGGAAGACATGCGTCACTCGGCGCTGATGGACAGCCAGCTCCAGGGCGAAGCCAACGTGCTGATCTGCCCCAATCTGGACGCCGCCAACATCCTGTTCAACGTGCTCAAGATGACCGGCGGCCATGGCATCACGGTGGGCCCGATCCTGCTGGGCGCGGCGGCCTCGGTGCATGTGCTGACACCCTCGGCCACGGTGCGGCGCGTCGTCAACATGACGGCGCTCGCCGTGGCCAACGCCGCGCACCGC
>CAIMBE010000134.1 GCA_903839085.1 uncultured beta proteobacterium
CTGTATTGGTGCCGGAGAGATGAATCGAACACCCGACCTTCTCATTACGAATGAGCTGCTCTACCGACTGAGCTACACCGGCCTCACGCTGAAATTATAGCTTCCTCCCGTCGGTCCGCGCTGGCTGGCTTACTCGGCCAAGGCGCGGTCGACGACTTCGCGCACGTCGCTGCTCAGGTCGGACTTGGCGGCAACGCGCGCTATGGCTTCGCGCGCTGCGCTGCGGTAAGGCTCGGCCAGCTTCTTCCAGCGGTCCATGGCGCGCGCCAGGCGCGCCGCCACCTGCGGGTTGATGCCGTCGAGCTCCATCACGCGTTCGCTCCAGAACACGTAGCCGGCGGCATCGGCGCGATGGAAGGCGCCCGGGTTATTGCTGCAGTAGCTGAAGATCAGGCTGCGCGCGCGGTTCGGATTGCGGATCTGGAAGTCGGGGTGCCCCATCAGCTGGCGCACGAGCGGCAGCACGTTGCCGGCGCGATCGCAGGCGCCCGCCTGCAGCGCGAACCACTTGTCCATCACCAGCTCTTCGTGCTTGAACTGCTTGTGAAAGCGAGCCAGCGCCGGCTGCGCCAGCTCATGACCGGCGCCCAGCAGCGCCTGCATCGCGTTGGCGCGATCGGTCATGTTGCCGGCGTCCTTGAAGCATTGATAGGCCCTGCCCGGCCACAGCGTGTCGCTTGTGGCCAGGCAGAGTTGTGCCAGGGCCATGCCGCTGAGTGCGCGCCGGCCAGCGCTCAGGCTGTCGGGTCGGTAGGCACCGGTGTTGCGGTGGTTCTCGAACGCCCATTGCCAATCTTCATACAAGGCCTGTGCCAGTTGCAGGCGCATTGTTTCGCGCACCGCATGGATGCGCTGCGGGTCCACCACCTCGAGTTGTTCGGCGATGTAGGTCTCGGAGGGCAGGGTGAGCACCAGTTCCTTGAAGGCGGCGTCCAGCGCCGGATGCCGCAGCACCTCGCGCATGGCGGCAAGAAAGGCGTCATCAAGCACCTTGGCACCGCAGGCAGGCGAAGGCTCGCCAATGGCTCTGGCGGCGCTGCGCAGGGCCAGTCGTTGCCCGGCTTCCCAGCGGTTGAACGGATCAGGGTCATTGGCCAGCAGGGTCAGCAACTGGGCATCGGTGTAGTCGAAGTCGAGGATCACCGGGGCGCTGAAGCCGCGCAGGATGGATGGCACCGGTTCCGTGTCGACATTGATGAAGGTGATCGACTCGCTCGAACCGGTCATTACCAGCAGGTGCTCGGTCGAAGCCGGCTCGGTGCTGCCCTGCAACTGCAGCGGCAAGGCCACGCCGCCGGCGCCGACCAGCCCCAGGCTGACCGGGATCACGAAGGGCTCCTTGGCCGGCTGGCCCGGTGTGGCGCCGCAGGTCTGGTGAAACTCCAGCGTGTAGCTGCGCGCCTCTGCGTCGTAGCGGCCGCTGGTGGCCAGGCGCGGGGTGCCGGCCTGGCTGTACCAGCGCTTGAACTGCTCAAGGTGGCGCGCCAGTGCGGACTCGGGGTTGGCGTCGGCCTGCGCCTGCACAAAGTCATCGCAGGTCACCGCCTGGCCATCGTGGCGCCCAAAGTACAGCGTCATGCCCTTGGCGAAACCGGCACGCCCGACCAGGGTCTGCATCATGCGCACCACTTCGGCCCCTTTTTCATAGATGGTCAGGGTGTAGAAGTTGTTGATCTCGATGTAGCTGTCGGGGCGCACCGGGTGCGCCATCGGGCCGGCGTCCTCCGGGAACTGGTTGGTGCGCAGCACGCGCACGTCGGCGATGCGCAGGACGGCGCGCGCCGATGCCTCGCGGCACAGGTCCTGCGAAAACTCCTGGTCGCGAAACACGGTCAGGCCTTCCTTCAGGCTGAGCTGGAACCAGTCGCGGCAGGTCACCCGGTTGCCGCTCCAGTTGTGAAAATACTCGTGGCCGACGACGCGCTCGATGTTGGCGTAGTCGGCATCGGTCGCGGTGGCCTGGCTGGCCAGCACGTACTTGGTGTTGAAGATGTTGAGGCCCTTGTTTTCCATGGCGCCCATGTTGAAATCGCTGGTGGCGACGATCATGAAGCGCTCAAGGTCGAGCGGCAGGCCAAAGCGCGCTTCGTCCCAGGCCACCGAGGCCATCAGCGAGTTCATCGCCTGTTCGGTCTTGTCCAGGTCGCCGGCGCGCACATAGACCTGCAGCAAATGCTCCTTGCCGGCGCGCGACCGGATGCGCTGCTCGCGGCACACCAGTTGTCCGGCCACCAGGGCAAACAGGTAGCAGGGCTTGCGGTGCGGATCGACCCAGGTGGCAAAGTGGCGGCTCTCGTTGCCGGCGCCTTCCACCGGGCCGGAATCGACCAGGTTGCCGTTGCACAGCAGCACCGGGTACTTTTTCCGATCGGCGCGCAGTGTCACCGTGAAGCTGGCCATCACGTCGGGGCGGTCCAGGTAGTAAGTGATGCGCCGGAAGCCCTCGGCCTCGCACTGCGTGAAGAAGGAGTCATGGCTGACGTAGAGACCCATCAGCTTGCTGTTCTTGACCGGCGCGCAGGTGGTGAAGATCTCCAGCTCGAAGGCGCCCTCCAGCGGCAGGTTGTCGAGCACCAGCTGGTTGCCCTCGATCTTGAACGAGGCGCCCTGGCCGTTGACCAGCACGCGCGCCAGATTGAGCTCTTCGCCATCGAGCTTGAGGGCCTGCTGCGCCACGTCCGGGTTGCGGCGCAACGTCATCTTGTTGAGCACCCGGGTCTTTGCAGGGTCCAGATCGAAGCTCAGGTTGACCGAATCGATCCAGAATGGCGGGGCGCTGTAGTCGCTGCGGCGGATCACGGTGGTTGCGCCGTCGGCATCAGGAAGTTGCAACATGCAGATTCTCCAAAAAATTTGTCATCACACGCCCTGCTTCAAGGAGGCTTCGATGAACTGGTCAAGGTCGCCGTCGAGCACCTTCTGCGTGGCCGAGGTTTCGTAATTGGTGCGCAGGTCCTTGATGCGGCTGTTGTCGAGCACGTAGGAGCGGATCTGATGGCCCCAGCCGACGTCGGTCTTGGAGTCCTCGAGTTTCTGCTGCTCCTCCTGGCGCTTGCGCATCTCGAAGTCGTACAGGCGCGAGCGCAGGCGTTTCCAGGCGACATCGCGGTTGCTGTGCTGGCTGCGGCCGTCCTGGCACTGCACCACGATGCCGGTCGGCAGGTGCGTCAGGCGCACGGCCGAGTCGGTCTTGTTGATGTGCTGGCCGCCGGCGCCGCTGGCGCGGAAGGTGTCGACGCGCACGTCGGCCGGGTTGATGTCGATCTCGATCGAGTCATCGATCTCGGGGTAGACAAAGACCGAGGCAAACGAGGTGTGGCGTCCGCCTGACGAATCAAAAGGCGACTTGCGCACCAGCCGGTGCACGCCGGTCTCGGTGCGCAGCAGACCAAAGGCGTACTCGCCCTCGACCTTGATCGTCGCGCCCTTGATGCCTGCGGTGTCGCCTGATGTCTCGTCCTCGATCGTGACCGCAAAGCCCTTGCGCTCTGCGTAGCGCAGGTACTGGCGCAGCAGCATGCTGGCCCAGTCGCAGGCCTCGGTGCCGCCGGCACCGGCCTGGATGTCGACAAAGGCGTTCAGGGGGTCAGCCGGATTGTTGAACATGCGCCGGAACTCCAGCCCTTCGATCGTCTCGGCCAGCTTGGCGGTGTCGGCCTCGATCGTCAGCAGGCCGTCCTCGTCGCCTTCGTCCTTGCTCATCTGGTAGAGCTCGGTGTTGTCGGACAACTCGGCGCTGAGCCGGTCGAGCGTCAGCACGACGCCATCGAGCGCCTTCTTCTCGCGGCCCAGTTCCTGGGCGCGCTTGGGGTCGTTCCAGACGCTGGGGTCTTCCAGGGAGGCGGTGACGGTCCTCAGGCGTTCAGCTTTGGCATCGTAGTCAAAGATACCCCCGTAAGTCGAGGGTGCGCGCGCTCAGATCGGAGAGTTTGCTGCCGATGAGGTTGATGCGTTCTGCGTCCATGCTGGGTGATCCTGACTGTGTAAGTTGCAAAAAGGACGCTATTTTCGCACTCAATCCAGAAAGCGCTCGATCAGGCCCGCCAAAACCTCTGGCTGGTCGTGGTGCATCATGTGGCCGGCGTTCTCGATGCGGGCGATTTCCACCTGCGCCACGGCCTGCAGGCGCTCGTGGAACTGGACCAGTGTGAACTTGCCTTTCCACCACAGATCCAGGCTGTTATCAGAGGCTTCCACCATCAGCACCGGCATGCTCAGGTGCCGGTAAAGAGCCAGTGCTTCCTCGACCCGGTAGAGCTGGGCGTTGAAGATCTTGTGCGCCGGGTCGCCCTGGATGCGCCACTGGCCGGGTGCGGCTTCGTGCGCCCATTGCTGCGCCAGCCAGTTGGCCTTGTCGCTGCCCAGGCGCGGGTTGGTCTTCATGAGGCGACGCGCAACC
>CAIMBE010000135.1 GCA_903839085.1 uncultured beta proteobacterium
GGGTAGCGAGTACGACATCCCGTGCGACCTCATCATCGCCGCCATGGGGCAGTCGATCGAGTGGGACGACATGGCCGATTTCAAGAACGCGAAGAATCTGGCCAATATCGACAAGACCTTCCAGGCCACCGCAACGCCCGGGGTGTTCATCGGCGGCGATGCGGTCCTGCCTGACCTGCTGACCACCGCCATCGGGCACGCACGCATCGCCGCCGAAGGCATCGACGACTATCTGGCCGGCCGGCCGGTCGAGAAGCGCCCCAAGGTCGACAAGAGTTCGTTCAATCTGCCGCGCAAGATGGCCGAAAAAGGCATCAAGATCGAGCAGGCGAATGAACCGCTGCGCGGAACCGACAAGGCCAGCGTCGCGATCCACAACTACGACAACCGCTCCGATCGCGCGGTGATCAAGGCCAACGAACTGTACCTGGGCCACTTCCCCTACACGGCGCGCAAGGTGCGCGACATGAAGGAGATCGACGTCTCCAACGTGCTGGGCAACAGCGACGAGCGCATCATCGCGCTGACCGAAGCCCAGGCGCAGGCCGAGGCCAAGCGCTGCATGAGCTGCGGCCAGTGCTTCGAGTGCGACAACTGCGTGGTCTACTGTCCGCAGTTGGCGGTGTTCAAGGTGCCCAAGTCGAAGTCCACGACCGGTCGCTATGTCGACACCGACTACAGCAAGTGCATCGGCTGCCACATCTGCGCCGACGTCTGCCCCTCCGGCTACATCAAGATGGGGCTGGGAGAGTAATCGTGATTCCCCCCTGTGTCGCCTTGGGCGCCTCCCCCCCAGGGGGGCGACACCGGCGGACCGGCAAAGCCGGATCCGCGGTGTCTGCCGGGGCGCGCTGGTGGGTCGTCGTGGCGATTGCGCTGCTATTCGCGGCCAGCGGGGCGTCGGCGCAAGACGCCAGTGCCCAGCGCCCGCGTGCGCACGGTACGGTGCCGGTACCCGTGATCGAGAGTGCCCGTGCCGGGCAGTGCGTGGAGGCGCCCGCTTTCATGCGACGCAACCACATGGAACTTCTCAAGCACCAGCGCGACGAGACGCTGCGCGGCGGCATCCGCACCGGCAAGTACTCGCTCAAGGCGTGCATTGCCTGTCATGCCAGCCAGACAAGCCAGAGCGTCACTGCCGAACCCGGTAACTTTTGTCAGAGCTGCCACAGCTATGCGGCGGTCAAGATCGACTGCTTTGAGTGCCACGCCAACAAGCCGGCTGACAGCACCGCGATGCAGCAGGCCAAGCCATGAAGCCCCATCACCCAACCCCTCCCGGTGACGCTGCCGGCGCCGCATCCAGCCGTCGCGGCTTCCTGGCAGTGGCCGCTGTCGGCATGACCGGCATCCTGTTGGCGCCGGGGGTTCGACTGATCGAGATGGCGCAGGCAACGCCTGCCAGCGCGGGCGCCAGCAGCAAGGTGCGCTGGGGCATGCTGATCGACAGCAACCAGTGCCGCACTGGCTGCACCGATTGCGTGAGGGCCTGCAATGCCGAGAACGGCCTCTCAGGCGGCACCCTGCCAACCGACTCCCAGTGGATACGCAAGATTGAAATCAAGGACGCGCGCAGCGGCAAAACACAGTCCTTGCCGATGATGTGCCAGCACTGCGCCGAGCCGCCCTGCGTCGATGTCTGCCCGACCGGCGCTTCCTTCAAGCGTGCCGACGGCATTGTGCTGGTGGACCGGCACCGCTGCATCGGCTGCCGCTATTGCCTGATGGCGTGTCCGTACAAGGCGCGCTCCTTCGTCCATGAACCGCTGACCGGCCAAAGGCCCGATGTGCCGCGTGGCATGGGCACCGCCGAGGCCTGCAACCTGTGCGTTAACCGCGTGGACCGTGGCGAGCAGCCGGCCTGCGTGGCGGCCTGCGCCGCGGCCGGACACGCGGCAATCGTGTTCGGGGACCTGAACGATCCAGCCAGCGAGATCGCCAAACGGATCGCGACTTATCCGACGCGCCAGATTCGGGAAAACCTCAATCTCGACACCGGCGTGCGCTACATCGGCATTTGAAACCAGAGCATTGCCCATGAATATCGTGCTACACAAATTGCAGGGTGGCAGTCGCGGTCACTACCAGTTGCTGGCCGGCCTGGCCCTGATGCTGGTGCTGGGCGTGAGCGCGCTGCTCTACATCGAGCACCACGGCCACATCGTGACCGGCATGAACAACCAGTTCGTCTGGGGTCTGCCCGACGTGTTCTCGATCTTCCTGATGCTCTCGGGACCGGGCGCGCTCAGCATCGCGCTGCTGGCTTCGGTTTTCGGCAAGGTGGAATACGAGCCGGTGGCGCCGTTGTCGGGCCTGCTGGCGATCGCGCTGGTGTTTACAGGTCTGATGCTGCTGATGCTCGATCTGGGGCGGCCCGACCGCGCCAGCCAGGCCATGCTGCACTTCAACCCCAAGTCGGTGCTGAGCTGGAATCTGTACCTCTATTCGGGCTTCATGGGTTTTGTCGGCGCCTACCTCTGGAGCCTGATGGAGCCGGGCATGCGGCGTTTCACGCCGTGGGCGATCGGTCTGGCGTTTGCCTGGCGCATCGGCCTGACCACCGGGACCGGTTCGATCTATGGTTTCCAGGTAGCGCGACAGGGTTTTGATTCGGCCATCTTTGCACCGATGTACATCGCGCTGTCGCTGAGTTACGGCCTGGCCGTGTTCGTGCTGGTGCTGCTGCTGGCGTGCCGCGGCAACGGCATCGCGCTGGGCGAGGCCCTGCTGGCAAAGCTGGCGCGCCTGCAAGTGATCTTCATCGGTGTCGCGCTGTACTTCGTTGTGATCCACCATATGACGAACTACTATTTCACCCGGAACCGCGATTTCGAGCGCTTTATCCTGTTCGACGGCGGCGTCTACACGAACCTGTTCTGGTTCGGCCAGATCCTGCTGGGCGCGCTGGTTCCGTTTGCGCTGTTGCTGCATCCGGCCGTCGCGCAATCGCGCGCGCGCGTCGCGGCCAGCGCGGCGCTGGTTGTGCTCGGCGCTTTTGCGCAGTTGTACGTCACCATCCTGGGCGGCCAGGCGCAGCCGCTGCCCCTGTTTCCCGGGCGGCAGGTGAGCAGCAGTTTCTTTGACGGCATCGTCAACAGCTACACGCCCTCGCTGCCCGAATGGGGCCTGGGCCTGCTCGGCCTGGCCATGGTGGGTTTGATCGTCACGCTGGCACTGCGCCTGATCGCCTTCCTGCCGCAGCGACTCGACGACGCAGCGCTGCAGAAATATCGTGCCAAACAAGCCCTTGCCGCAAGCTGAAGCGGCGCCGCGCATGGCGCGCCTGATGCTGTCGGCGGCGCACAAGTCGTCGGGCAAGACGATCGTCACGACCGGTCTCTGCGCGGCGCTGTCGGCGCAGGGTCTGGCGGTGCAGCCTTTCAAGAAGGGCCCCGACTACATAGACCCGATGTGGCTCGGTCAGGCCAGCGGCCGCGACTGTTTCAACCTTGATCCCTACCTGATGACGCCCGAGGCAATCACTGCCTTGTTCAGACGCCAGGGCGAGTCGGCCGACATCTGCATCGTGGAAGGCAACAAGGGGCTCTACGACGGGCTGGCGCTCGACGGCAGCAACAGCAACGCGGCCCTGGCGCAACTGCTCGGCCTGCCGGTGGTGCTGGTGCTGGACGTTCGCGGAATGACGCGCGGCGTGGCGCCGCTGATTCTGGGCTACCAGGCCTTCGATTCGAATATCCGCATTGTCGGCGTCATCCTGAACCAGCTCGGCGGCAGCCGCCATGAATCCAAGCTGCGCGCCGTGATCGAGCACTACACCGATGTGCCCGTGCTGGGCGCGATCGGCCACGACGCGCAACTGACGCTCGCCGAGCGCCATCTGGGACTGACGCCAAGCTGCGAACTCGCCGATGCAGCGCAGCGCGTGCGCACGCTGGGCCAGCGGATCGCGGCGCAGGTAGATCTGGCGCGGCTGCGGCAGATCGCAGCCGGCGCTGCGGCGCTGCCGGTGAGCGAGCCCGCCGCGCCCGCGCCGTGTCCGGCGCTCGCGCAAGCGCCGCTGCGCATCGGCCTGGCGCGCGACCCGGCCTTTGGCTTCTACTACCCGGACGACCTGGCGGCGCTCGAGCAGGCGGGCGCCGAGATCGTCCCGTTCAACACCCTGCAAGACAGCTGCCTGCCCAAGGTGGATGGTCTGTTCATCGGTGGCGGTTTCCCGGAAGTTTTTATGCCTGCGTTGCAGGCCAACGGCGCCCTGCGCGCGAGCATCCGCAGCGCCATCGAAGCCGGTCTGCCGGTCTACGCCGAATGCGGCGGCCTCATGTACCTGGCACGCACGCTGAGCTGGAAGGGCGCTGTTTACGAGATGGTGGGCGCCCTTGCAGCCGACGTGGTGATGCACGAGCGCCCGGTCGGGCGTGGCTATGTGGAGCTTGCGCTCACCGGCGATGCGCCCTGGCCGGTCAGCACCGGTACTCAAGCTGCCACGCTGCGCGGACACGAGTTTCACTACTCAAGCCTGGAAAACCTGGCGCCCGATCTGAAATTTGCCTATCGCGTACTGCGCGGTCACGGTGTTGACGGCGCCAACGACGGCATCGTTTACCGCAACGTGCTCGCCTCCTATGCCCATCTGCGCAGCGGCTGTGGTGCCGCATGGGCAAGCGCCTTTGTTGAATTTGTTCGAAAGAACAAGATCGGTTCGAAGAAACAGGACGGGTCAGCCAGGCTCGAACCGGTCAAAGAGAGTTCGCCGGCCATTGAGTAATAGAAGGAACAGCATGTTTACATCAAGCGACGCCGCCGCGCGGCAAAATCAGCAGGCGGCAGCAAAGTCAGGCGCTGCTGCCTGTGGCGGCAACGGGTGGCCCCATTGAAAGCCGACTACACCCCCCCTTCACCCGCCAGCGGTCGGGTCTACCTGGTTGGCGCCGGTCCGGGCGACCCTGAATTGCTGACACTGCGCGCCGTGCGTTTGCTCGAACAGGCACAGGTGGTGGTCTATGACCACCTGGTCTCAAGTGCGGTGCTCGAATTCGTCTCGCCCACAGCGCAGCGCATCTTTGCCGGCAAGCGCCGCAACGAGCACACTCTGCGCCAGGAGCAGATCAACGCCTTGCTGGTCAGCCTGGCCCGACAGGGAAAACTGGTGGTTCGCCTCAAGGGCGGCGACCCGTTCATCTTCGGGCGAGGCGGCGAGGAATTGCAGGCACTGGCGGCGCAGGGCATCGCATTCGAGGTTGTTCCCGGCGTGACAGCGGCATCCGGTGTCGCCAGCTACGCGGCCATTCCGCTGACGCACCGCGACTACGCGCAAAGCTGCATCTTCGTCACCGGTCACCTCAAGGACGGGACCGCCGACCTGGACTGGCCGAGCCTGGTCAGGCGGCACCAGACCGTGGTGATCTACATGGGACTGGGTGGCCTGCCGGAGATTTGCCGCCAGTTGATGGCCCATGGCGCGGCGCCCGGCCTGCCAATCGCCGTCGTCCAGGACGGCAGCATCGCCAGCCAGAAAGTTGTCACCGGAACCTTGATCGACATGCCGCAACGGGTTGCGCAGGCGGGCCTGAAATCACCCTGCCTGACGATCATCGGCGACGTTGTCCGACTGCACGATGAACTGGCCTGGTTCAAACCCCAGGCGGCGCTCAAAGAGATCTGACCTCGCCCGCGGCCCGGAGCCCTTCGGGCGAATTGCTGTACTCAAAGGCAAACACGGCGGCTTCGACCCGGGAGTGCAGGTTGAGCTTGTCCATGATGTGGCGCACGTGCATCTTGACCGTGTTGTGGCTGATGTCGAGCAGTTTCGCGATGACCTTGTTGCTTTGGCCGCGCGCCACGTGATCAAGAATCTGGCGCTCGCGTTCGGTGAGGGACGCGATCAGGCCGCCAATGACCGTTCCCTTGGGACCGGACTGCAGGATTTGCGCAAACTGCAGCATCATGGCCGATGCCACCACCATCTCGCCGCGGGCCGCGCGACCGATGGCGTCAATGATTTCCTCCGGCTCCATGTCCTTGAGCAAGTAGCCCCGCACGCCGGCCCGCAGCGCCGCCGACATGTCGGCCCCGTCGTCGCTCATGGTGAGTATGACGACCGGGACTTCGCAGCCGTCGGCACGGAACGCGCGCATGATGGATAAGCCGTCGGTCTTTGCCAGGCGCAAGTCAAGCACCAGCAGGTCGGGCTGATGCTCCCTGAGCAGCGCCACCACCAGAGCCGGGTCGCCGGTGGCCGCCACGACCGACATGTTGCCCCGATGTTCAAGCAGTTCGGTCAGACCACTGCGACACAGCGCGTGGTCATCCACCAGCATCACGCGGGTCTTGGCATTCATGTCGCGCGCCCCCGCATGGCCGGACCCAGTGGCAGCAGCAGGCGCACGCGGGTGCCCGCAGCATCAATCCGGCTCACCTCAAGACTGCCGCCCAGGCGCTGCGCGCGGCTCTGCATGATTTCCATTCCAAAATGGGTCGAGGGCTTCATCACTTTCACCGCGCTCTGAAGGCTCGATCCGGCTGGCGCGGGAATGCCCAGGCCATCGTCTTCAATCAGGAATTCCAGACCTTCGCCGGTCTTCCTGATCGTCACGGCGGCGCGCTCGGCCATTGAATACTTCGCCATGTTGGCCAGGGCTTCCTGAACAATATGAAACACCTGAACCTCCTGTTTGTCGGTGAGGTTCAGATTCTCGGTCGAATTCCTGAATTCAAGCGCAATACCGGTTCTGTCGACAAAACTGTCGACCGTGCTTTGCAGCGCGTGCAACAGCCCCAGCGGGTCCATGCGCGTGCGAAAGTAGGTCATGACCTCACGCAGATTGTCATGCACCTCGCCGACCGCGGTCTTCACTTCCGAGAAGTATTTGAGCGAACGCGCGTCGTCATGGGACAGCATGGCATCGCTCAGCAGCGGCAGGCGCATCTTGACATAAGCCAGGGTCTGCGCAATGGCGTCGTGCACTTCACCGACCATTTCCTGGCGCTCCTTCATGACCGTTGCGCGCAGGCGCTCACGCTCAACGCGGTCATTGTGCAGTGTCAAGCCGAGCAGTTCGGCGACCAGGCCCAGGATGGTGCGTGTCTGCGCGCCGAGTTCGACCCTGGAGCCGAAAAACAGGTGGTAAACCCCCAGCGTCTGACTCTCGTGCTGCAGGGCGATCGCCAGCACGCTCTTGCTTTGCAGGTCGAAATAGGCGGGTGTGCCATGTCTGACACAGGACTGAACCTCGTCAACCCAGGCCATCACCTCGGAACCGGCGGCGATGCTGCATTGGCCACAGTGCGGTTCGAGCAAACGCTCGGTAGCCAGCAACTGCGTCGGCAAACCCTGCTGCGCCACCAGGCGCATGCATTTCCCGTCGTCAGTCAGAACCTGGACCGTGCCGGCCCGCGCCCCCGCCAGCGCGATGATGGAAACCAGAAAGCGCTCCAGCAAGGACTCCAGCACATGGCCGGTCTCGGCCGGATCGGGCGCCACAGCGCCCCGCCGAGCCATGTCTGTGCCCTGCGGCGGATCGAATAAGGTCGGGGTTGCAGTCATACGAATGTTCAGAACCCGCATGCTAAACGATTCTGCCAGGCTGAAGGATCGTGAAAACCCCAAGTCGGGCCCCGGAAACCCCGAATTCTGGCGGGAACTTCACCCTTATCGGTGTGAGCTCTTCACGCTACCCATTTGGGCTATATCGAATTACCCGTGCCGGCTATAGACGAAGCAGGGTGGCCCTGCCTCTAATAGGGGCACTCTGCAACCCCTGCCCGCGAGACCCACGGCCACCGAATGTCTGCCACCCCGCTTCACGATCCGACAGCAGCACCGCTGGCCGGCGCCAGCACAGATACGCGCAATACCACGTGCTATATGTGCGCCTGCCGTTGCGGTATCCGGGTCCATCTGCGCAATGGCGAGGTGCGCTACATCGAAGGCAATCCGGAGCACCCGCTGAACCAGGGCGTGATTTGCGCCAAGGGTTCGTCGGGCATCATGAAGCAGTACTCGCCGGCGCGTTTGACCCGGCCCCTGCTGCGCAAACCGGGCAGCGACCGGGGCGACGGCGAGTTCAACGAGATCGAGTGGGAAGAAGCGTTCTCGATACTCGAGCAGCGCCTGAAGAAGATACGCGCGACCGACCCCAAACAGTTTGCCCTGTTCACGGGCCGCGACCAGATGCAGGCGCTGACCGGTCTTTTTGCACGCCAGTTTGGCACGCCCAACTACGCAGCGCATGGCGGCTTTTGCTCGGTCAACATGGCCGCGGGCATGATCTACACCATTGGCGGCTCCTTCTGGGAGTTCGGCGGCCCCGATCTGGAGCGTGCCAAGCTGTTCGTGATGATGGGCACGTCCGAAGACCATCACTCCAACCCGATGAAAATCGCGCTGGCAAAGTTCAAGCGCGACGGCGGTCGTTTCATTTCCATCAATCCGGTGCGCACCGGCTACTCGGCGATCGCAGACGAGTGGCTGCCGATCAAGCCCGGCACCGACGGCGCGCTGCTGCTGGCCCTGATCCATGAGCTGATTGCGCTGGGCCTGTATGACCGGGAATTCTTGGTGCGCTATACGAACTCGGGGCAGCTGGTCAACATGGACGACGTGCACGACGAATTCGGCATGTTCGTGCGCACCGAAGTGCCCAAGGAAGAAGGCTGCTTTGATCCGCAGAACAAGCTTTGGTGGGATCGGACGAGCAACAAGCCCGTGGTCACGCACACCGAGGGCTGCGACCCGTTCCTGCTGGGCGAGTTTGCGCTGTCGGACGGCACGCCGGTCAAGCCCGCGTTCCAGTTGCTCAAGGAACGCGTCGAGTCCTATACGCCCGAATGGGCGGCCGGCATCACCGGGATTGCGGCCGAGGCGATCCGCCGCCTGGCGCACGAAATGGGCGTGACGGCGCGCGACCAGAAGATCGAGCTGCCGATCAGCTGGACCGATACCTGGGGCAAGGAGCACGACACGGTGACCGGCAACCCGGTCGCCTTTCACGCCATGCGCGGGCTGGCCGCCCATTCAAACGGCTTTCATACGACGCGGTCGCTGGCGATCCTGATGACGCTGCTCGGCACCATCGACCGTCCCGGCGGTTTTCGTCACAAGGCGCCGTTTCCGCGCCCGATTCCGCCCTGCGCCAAGACACCCAACACGCCGCTGGCAATCCGGCCCAACACGCCGCTGGACGGCCTGTGCCTGGGCTGGCCGGCCGAACCGGACGACCTCTTCGTCGACGACGACGGCAAGCCCGTGCGCATCGACAAGGCGTTCTCGTGGGAGTACCCGCTGTCGGTGCACGGCATGATGCAC
>CAIMBE010000136.1 GCA_903839085.1 uncultured beta proteobacterium
GGGCTCATCTGCAGGGGGCGGCCCCATTCGCGGCTGGTTTCACCGGGCCACTTGTTGGTGGCGTCGATGCCCATCTTGCTGCCCAGGCCGCTGACGGGCGAGGCAAAGTCGAGGTAGTCGATCGGGGTGCTGTCGACCAGCAGGGTGTCGCGCGTGGGGTCGACGCGCGTGGTGATGGCCCAGATCACGTCTTTCCAGTCGCGGATGTTGACATCGTCGTCGACCACCACGATGAACTTGGTGTACATGAACTGGCGCAGAAAACTCCAGATGCCGAACATCACGCGCCGCGCGTGGCCCGGGTACGACTTCTTGATGCTGACCAGCGCCATGCGGTAGCTGCAGCCTTCGGGCGGCAGATAGAAGTCGCTGATCTCGGGGTACTGGCGCTGCAGCAGGGGCACGAACAGCTCGTTGAGGGCCAGCGCCAGCATGGCCGGCTCGTCGGGCGGCTTGCCGGTGTAGGTGGAGTGGTAGATGGGTTCGCGGCGCAGCGTGATGCGGTCGATGGTGAAGACCGGAAACCAGTCCTGCTCGTTGTAGTAGCCGGTGTGGTCGCCATAGGGGCCTTCGAGCGCGTGCTCGAAACCGCTGGCGTGCGCGGCATCCGGGTAGATGTGCCCTTCGAGCACGATCTCGGCTGAGGCCGGCACGCGCAGCTCGCTGCCCAGGGCCTTCACCAGTTCGGTGCGGCTGCCGCGCAGCAGCCCGGCAAACTGGTATTCCGACAGGGTGTCGGGCACCGGCGTCACGGCACCCAGAATGGTGGCCGGGTCGGCGCCCAGCGCGACGCAGACCGGGTACGGCTGGCACGGGTGGGCCGCGCAGTGCTCGCGAAAATCGAGCGCGCCGCCGCGCTGCGCGAGCCAGCGCATGATGACCCTGTTGCGCGAGAGCACCTGCTGGCGGTAGATACCCAGGTTTTGGCGCGCCTTGTGCGGACCTCTGGTAACGACCAGGCCCCAGGTGATCAGCGGCGCCACATCGCCGGGCCAGCAGTGCTGCACCGGCAGGCGCGCCAGATCGACATCGGCGCCTTCCCACACCACGTCCTGGCAGGGCGCGCTGCGCATTTCCTTGGGCGCCATGTTCCAGAGTGTCTTCACCAGCCTGGACAGACCCATCAGTTCCTTGAAGCCTTTGGGCGCCTCGGGCTCCTTGAGCATGGCCAGCACCTGGCCGAACTGGCGCAACTCGCCGACCTCGTTCACGCCCATACCCAGAGCGACGCGGCGCGGACTGCCAAACAGGTTGCCCAGCACCGGCATGGTGTGGCCGGTCGGGTTCTCGAACAGCAGGGCCGGCCCGCCGGCGCGCAGGGCACGGTCGCACAGCGCAGTCATTTCCAGGATCGGCGAGACCGGTACGCTGACTCTCTTGAGTTCGCCCAGTTGCTCGAGCTGCGCGATGAAGTCTCTCAGGTCACGGTAGGCCATTGGCGTCTATTCAGCGCTGCGCAGGATGACGGGAGTCGTTTTGCGGGGCAGGGCGTGGGCGGCTTGCACAGGCGGGCGCGGGTGTTGCCGGCTCAGTGACGCGCGAGCCGGGCTTTCAGACGCGCCAGCACCTGCGCCGGCTTGAGCTGCTCGAGATTGAAGACCGGCAATTCGATCGCGTCGATGGTGTTCTTGACCAGCAGGCCGAGCTCGGTATCGCCTTCCATGGCCAGCCGGCGGCTGAAGAAAAGCGTGTCCGGGTCTTCCTGGCGGCGGGCCAGCAGCACAAAGTCATGCGCGCTGGCGCTGATGGTGAGGTCGGCCTCGGCCTTGTTCTGGCAGGCTGAAAAGCGCTCGCCCAGCCACTCGAAGTCGAACACCAGTTGGGCGTCGGTCACGCGCAGGCGCATCTTCTTGCCCGACAGCATCTGCCTGACGTCGGGCGCCAGGTTCTTGGCCAGCGCCAGATTCAGCCCCGTCACAAACAGAAACGAGCCCGGGTAGGCGGGCAACAGCGACAGGAGGTTGCCGACCGGTTTAGGCAGCGTGAAAGGCGTGGCGTGCATCGTCGGTTCCTTGAATATCCTGTTAACGCGTCATTGCGCCGATGATTCGTCATTGTGCCGATGATTCGTCATTGCGCCGATGATTCGTCATTGTGCTGATGATTCGTCATTGTGCCGATGATTCGTCATTGTGCCGATGATTCGTCATTGCGAGCGAAGCGCGGCAA
>CAIMBE010000137.1 GCA_903839085.1 uncultured beta proteobacterium
CCGCTGGCGACCGACACGTTCAGGCTCTCGACCGCGCCGCGCATCGGAATGCTGACCAGTTCGTCGCAGGTCTTGGCCGTCAGCGCCCGCATGCCCTCGCCTTCCGCGCCCAGCACCAGTGCCACCGGCCCCCTGAGGTCGGCCTGGTAAATGGTCCTGGCGGCGGCGTCACTGGTGCCGATGATCCGGATGTTGCGCTCCTTGAGCTCGTTGAGGGTGCGCGCCAGATTGGTCACCATGAAGTAGGGCACGGTCTCGGCCGCGCCGCTGGCGACCTTGGCGACGGTGGCATTGATGCCGGCGGCGTGGTCCTTGGGCGCAATCACCGCCTGCACGCCGGCGCCGTCGGCCACGCGCAGGCAGGCGCCCAGGTTGTGCGGATCGGTCACGCCATCCAGCACCAGCAGCAGCGGCGCCTGGCGTTCGGCCGCGGGCAGCAGAGCCTGCGCCGCTTCCTGTCGTTCCAGCAACTCGTCCAGCGATGTCAGCTGCGCCAGTTGCTGCACGCGCGCCGCCACACCCTGGTGACCATGACCGCCGCAGAGCCGCGCCAGGCGAATGCCGTCGGCCTCGATCAGGCGCACCCCCGCCTCATTGGCCTTGTCAAGAAACTGGCGCATGCGCGCATCGCGTCGCGTCGGGTCGACATAAATTTCAACGATCGATTTGGGCGCCGTTTTCAGGCGCACGCCGACGGCGTGAAAACCGAACAGGACTTTGGGAGAGGACATGCCCAGATTATCGCGGGTCGGCCCATACGGTTTGACCTATAGGGTTTGGCCTATGCCTGTTGGCAGTCAGGCGGACCAGGTATCCGTTCTCTGGCCCACGCTCGCGGGCCAGCTTGCGTGGACCGCCGCCGCTATAGTCTTAACACTTCGGCGGGCGCGCCCACTCTGTGCAACCGCGAATGGGGCCGACGCCCGGACACCCAATCCACCTGCCCGGCGATTTTGCTGGCACTCCAATATCGAAGACTCAAAGCCAACGGTTTTCGAGCATTGAGGCCAGACCATGCACCTGCCCGGCCTCGATCGTGATGCGGCGGTCGCAGCGGCTGGCGATGGCGTCGTCGTGCGTCACCAGCAGCAGCGTGGTGCCCTGCTCGCGGTTGAGCTCGAACATCAGCTCCATGACTTTTTCGCCGGTGGCAAAGTCCAGGCTGCCGGTCGGCTCGTCGGCCAGCAACAGGGCCGGCCGCACGACGAAGGCGCGCGCCAGCGCGACGCGCTGCTGCTCGCCGCCGCTGAGCACCCTGGGGTAGTGACCCAGGCGCTCGGCCAGGCCGACGCGCGCCAGCATGTCGGTGGCCGTCTTGCGCGCATCGCGCCGCGCGGCGAGTTCGAGCGGCAGCATCACGTTCTCCAGCGCCGTCAGATTGGCAAGCAACTGGAAGCTCTGGAACACGAAGCCGACCTTTTGCGCCCGCAGGGCGGCGCGATCATCCTCGCTCACGGCAAACAGATCCTGCCCGGCCAGCCGCACCGTGCCGCGGGTTGGCGTGTCGAGCCCGGCGATGATCGACAGCAGCGTGCTTTTGCCCGAGCCCGAGGCGCCGACGATGGCCACCGTCTCGCGCGCCTCCAGCGCAAAATCGATATCGCGCAAAATGTCGAGCGTGCCGGTGGAATCGCTCACCGACTTGAAAACATGCTCAACGGAAATAATTGAATCAGTCATGGGGCTTTCTTTGTATCGACGACACTTTATCGCGACTTCGCTGCTGGGCTTCGCTGCGGGGTCATCCCGGGCCGCCCGACCCGGCTTGCGGACCATTCTGGTGCTCGGCGATTCCCTGAGCGCCGAGTATGGCCTGAAACGCGGCAGCGGCTGGGTCGCGCTGCTCGAGCAGCGACTGCAGGCGGAAAAGATTTCGGCCACCGTCATCAACGCCAGCATCAGCGGCGAGACCACCGCCGGCGGGCGCTCGCGCCTGGGCGCCCTGCTGAGCCTGCACCGGCCGAGCCATGTGATCCTCGAGTTGGGCGGCAATGACGCGCTGCGCGGCCTGCCGCTGGAGAGCACGCAGGACAACCTGAACCAGATGACGCGGGCAGCGCAAAAGGCCGGCGCCCGGGTGCTTGTGCTGGGCATGCAAATGCCGCCCAATTACGGCAGCGTCTACGGCGAGCGCTTTGCCGCGCTCTTCGCCAACGTGGCAAAAGGCAACCGGGCGGGTCTGGTGCCCTTCTTTCTCAAGGGCATTGCCGACACGCCCGACGCCAGCCGGCTGTTCCAGGCCGACCGCATCCATCCGACGGCGCAGGCGCACCCCCTGATGCTCGACAATGTCTGGCCCGAACTGAAGAAACTTCTGAAATGAGTCTTGCCACCCTGACCGCCGGCGAACTGATCGGGCGCCTGCATGAGTTCGACGCCGTGATCGATGCCCGCAGCGAGGACGAGTATGCCCTGGACCATCTGCCCGGCGCCGTGAACTGGCCGACGCTCGACAACGAGGAGAGGCGCTCCATCGGCACCCTGTACGTTCAGGTCAACCCGTTCGAAGCCAGGAAGCGCGGGGCCGCCATGGCGGCGCGCAATATTGCAGCGCACATCGAGCGCGAACTCCTGAACAAGGCCAAGGACTGGCGGCCGCTGGCCTACTGCTGGCGCGGCGGCCAGCGCAGCGGCTCGCTCAGCCTGGTGTTGTCGCAGATCGGTTTTCGCGTCACCCTGCTCGAAGGCGGCTACAAGGCCTTTCGCGCCGCGCTGCTGCAAGACATCCCGCGTCTGGTAAGAACTCTGGACTGGCGCGTGATCTGCGGCACCACCGGCTCCGGCAAGACCCGGCTGCTGCAGGCGCTGGCCGCAGAGGGCGCGCAGGTGATGGATCTGGAGGCGCTCGCCAACCACCGCAGTTCGGTGCTGGGCGCCATTCCGGGCCTGGCGCAGCCGAGCCAGAAGCGCTTTGACACGCTGGTCTGGCAAACGCTGCGCCAGCTCAATCCGGCGCGGCCGGTCTTCATCGAGAGCGAGAGCAAGAAGGTCGGCAATGTGGCCGTGCCGCCGTCGCTGGTCGACGCCATGCGCGCCAGCGCCTGCCTGAACCTGGTGCTGCCCGACGACGAGCGCGTGGCCCTGCTGATGGAGGACTACGACTTTTTTGTGCGCGACGCCGAGCTGTTTTGCGAGCGGCTGCAGGTGCTGACCGCCTTGCTGGGCAAGGCGATGGTCGGCCAATGGCAGGCCTCGGTTCGCGCCGGGAATACGCAGCCGGTGGTGCGGGAACTGCTTGAGCGCCACTATGATCCGGTCTACCTGCAGTCGATGGGGCGCAACTTCGAGCAGTTTGCGGGCGCACAGCAAATAGCGCCAGCGAGCCGCTCGAGCGGGGCCATGACGCTGCTGGCACAGCAATTGATCAAGGAAATACCATGAAGAAAACGCTTTATGCGGTCGGCGTTGTCGTGCTGGCGCTGGCCGCCTACCTGAGCCTGTGGCCGGTGCCGGTCGAACCGGTCAGCTGGAACGCGCCCACCGCGCCAGGCTACGCTGGCCCGCACACGGCCAATCACCGACTGGCGGGTCTGCAGATGATTTCCCTTGGCAAGGAAGAAGGACCGGAGCACATTGTGCTGGCCAGGGACGGCATGCTCTACGCCACGGTGGCCAGCGGAAACATCCTGCGCATGAACCCGGACGGCACTGCCCAGGAGGTGTTTGCCAATACCGGCGGCCGGGTGCTGGGCTTTGACTTCGACGCCAGCGGCAACCTGATCGCCGCCGATGCCATCAAGGGGCTGCTGTCCATCAGTCCCGACAAGAAGATCAGCGTGCTGACCGACAAGGTTGACAATGAGCCGATCGTCTACGCCGATGCGGTCATCGTCGCCAGCAATGGAAAGATGTACCTCAGCGACGCCTCCACCCGTTTCGCCCCGGCCAAATGGGGTGGCACATTTGAGGCCAGCGTGCTTGATATTCTTGAGCAATCGTCCACCGGACGCATCCTGGAATATGACCCCGCCACCCGGGTGACCCGCATCGTCGCCAGGGGTCTGAGTTTTGCCAACGGCGTTGCCTTGAGCGAGGACCAGCAGTCGCTGTTCGTCAATGAAACCGGCAAGTACCGGGTCTGGAAGATTTCCACCCAGGCGAGCAACCTGGACGTGGCGCAGCCGGGGCCGCAGTCGAGCCTGCTTCTGGACAATCTGCCGGGCTATCCGGACAACCTGATGCGCGGCCTGGACGGCAAGATCTGGCTCGGCTTTGCCAAACCGCGCAACCCGACCATCGACAAGATGGCAACGCAGCCCTTCCTGCGCAAACTCACCTTGCGTTTGCCGCGTTCGATGTGGCCGATACCCAAGGCCTACGGCCATGTCATTGCGTTCAAGGAAAACGGCAAGGTGGTGACGGATTTTCAGGACCCGAGCGGCGCCTACCCGGAGACCACGGCAGTCACGGAAACGCAGGACCGGCTCTACATCCAGAGCCTGCACGCCAAGGGCCTGGGCTGGCTGCCCAAGTAGAAGGTCAGAGCGACTTCAGAGCGGCGTCGCGGGCGTGTCGGTGGTGGTGGCGCCGGCCTGACCGGCAGCGTCTTCCTGGGGCGTTTCGCCCTCAACGCCCTCAACACCCTCGCCGACCTTGCGCTCGGCCTTGTGCTTGAGTTTTTCTTCTTTCTTCTTCTTCTTCGCCAGCTCTTTCTGACGTTTTTCGTATCCGTAATTCGGTGTAGCCAAGGTATTGCTTTCAAGTAGTTGGGAGCAACTTTACCATTTCACGGCCTGCCCCTGGCGACGATGGTCATAAATTTCTTGCCTCAGGGACCGGCCGCTGCCTCCACGGCGTTCTGGCCAAGCCAGCGCACCGAACCGCGATAAGCGTGCCAGCTGGCATGGCCGAGCCAGGGGCCAACGACCAGCAGACCGCCGCACCAGGGAAGCAGTGCCAGCAGCACCAGGACAGTGATCAGCGCACCCCAGACCAGCATCACGCCGGGATTGCCAAAGACCAGCTGCAAACTGGTAATGGCCGCCGAGATGGCGTCGGTGTCGCGGTCCAGGATCATCGGGATCGACACCACCGCTACCGAAAACACCAGCCCGGCAAAGACGCCCCCGACGAGCAGATAGACCGCGAGAAACTCCCAGTTCTGCGGACTCAGGATGGCCCCGATCACGCTGCTTGTGGTCGGCATGCCGGTGTCGAAAAACACGGCAAACACCACCAGCGAGGCGCGCCCCCACAGCAGTTCGAGAACCATCAGCACCAGCACCAGCATGCCCATGCTGCCCAGGTGCGAGCGCCAGCAGGTCAGGGAGGCGCCAAACTCCGGCACCAGGCCCGCTTCGCGGCGTCGGCTGACCTCGTACAGGCCCAGGGCCATGAAGGGCCCGACCAGCAGGCAGCCCGACGCGATCGACATCACGTACTCGGGCCGGCTGCGAAAGACGGCTCCGAGCAGCCCCGCCATGGCCCAGAAGCAGGCCCCATAAAAGAGGCCGATCGCCTTGAAGGCCATCAAATCACGCGCGCCCAGCAGCAGCCACCGAAACGGGTCGCGCAGGCGCAGCGTGCTGATCTCTTTGGTCGGCGCCTCTGCCGGCGGTGGCACATAAGGGACGTAGGGCTGGTTCATGGCAGCCAGACTATCAAGTATCCCGGTCGGCGAACATTGAGGAAAACACCGACTCAGCGCGACAAGACGCGCATCGCCTGCGCCAGATCAGCCTGCAAATCCGGCACCGCCTCGAGCCCGATCGAGAAGCGCACCAGGGTCCCCGGTTTCAGATGCGCGGGCCACCCGCTGCGCATGGCTGCCAGGTCGTAGGGAACCACCAGGCTCATCGGTCCGCCCCAGCTGTAGCCGAGCCGAAAGAGCGCCAGCGCATCGCAAAACGCATCCACCCGGGCCTGCTCGTAGCGCGCTGGGAAGATCACGCTGAAAAGGCCGGCGGCGCCACCCATGCCCGGCTTGCACAAGGCGCGCCAGTGCGCATGACCCGGCGAGTCGGGCAAGGCCGGGTGCAGCACCTGGGCGAATTCGGAGCGGCCCTGGCACCAGGCCGCCAGCGCGCGGGCCGCCTCGTCATGCGCCCGGTAGCGCAATGCCAGGCTTGGCAGCGCACGCAGCACCGCCTCCACATCGTTGGCGCCGACGCCCGAGCCCATGCGCATGTGCGTCAGCTTGAGTTTCAGGTGCAGGGCCGGGTCGCGCGTGATGACGCTGCCCATCAGCACGTCGCCACCGCCGCTGGGGTATTTGGTCAGCGCATGGACCGAGATGTCGACCCCGAGCGCAGGGCTGGCGGTCGGCATCAGGTCAAACGGGGCGAAGGCCAGCCCCGCGCCCCAGGTGTTGTCGAGCGCGCACACAACGCCCTTGGCCTTGCAGACGCGCACCAGTTCGCAGAGGTCGGGAAACTCCAGCGTCACCGAGCCTGCGACCTCGAGCCAGACGAGCCGGGTCCGGCTGCCGATCTTTGCGGCCAGATCCTGCGGATTCATCGGGTCGTAGAAACGATGGCTGATGCCCCAGTTCTTGAGCTCGCCCTGCGCCAGCGCCTTGTTGGGGCCGTAGGCATTGTCCGGAATCAGGACCTCATCGCCGCTGCCAAGCAGCGACAAGGCGACGTTGGCAATGGCCGCCAGCCCGCTTGGCAACAACAGACATTGCAGGCCGCCTTCGAGCGTGCAAAGACGCTCTTCGAGCATGTAGCTGGTCGGCGTGCCGTGCAGGCCGTAGGTGTAGGCGCTCTTGTCTTTCCATTCGGCGCTGCGCATTGCCGCGACATCGCGAAAGATGACGGTCGACGCCTTGAAGACGCCCGGCTGCGGCGCGGCGAAGCCCTCGGGCGGCCGGTAGGGGTGGTGAATCAGTTCGGTCGAGACTTCGGTCATGGTCAAACTGCGCTCAAACACTCCATTTTTCAATCAGTTGCTCGGGGCTCAGGGAATCGTAGCCTTCGAACGGCTGGTGGATCCAGGGGTTGGTCGGCAGGAACTCCACTGAATAGTCGGGCGCAAAGGTCGACAGGCCCTTGGTCCAGAGCACGGCGCTGCGCAACTCCGTGATCGGCGGGTAGTTGTTCTTGAGCTGGTTGATGACCGCTCTGAGGGTGTGCCCGGAATCGGCCAGATCGTCCACCAGCAACACCTTGCCGGCGATCTCGCCCTTGGGCGTGGTGATGAAGCGCGCGATATCGAGCACGCCCTGCACCGTGCCCGCATCGGAGCGGTAGGAACTGGTCGACATGATGGCCAGCGGCTTGTCGAAGACACGCGACAGGATGTCGCCCGGGCGCATGCCACCGCGCGCCAGGCACAGGATGGTGTCGAATTTCCAGTTCGACTGAAAAATCTTGATCGCCAGTTTTTCGATCAGGTTGTGGTATTCGTCGTAGCTGACATACAGGTGTTTACCGTCTTCCGTCAACATGGCTGTTCTCCTGGGTCAATCGACCAAATAGGGATGGCGCAGCAGGATGGTCTGCTCGCGGTCGGGACCGGTCGAGACCATGTGGATCGGCACGCCAGTGACCTGCTCGATGCGCTGCAAATAAAGACGCGCGTTGGTCGGCAGCCGGTCGTACTGGGTGATGCCCACCGTGCTGTCGCTCCAGCCGGCAATGACCTCGTAGAGCGGCTTGCAGCGCTCGATGTCATCGGCCCCCATCGGAAGGATGTCAACCTGTTCGCCATCGAGTTCGTAGCCGGTGCACAGCAGCAGTTCGGGCAGGCCATCGAGCACATCGAGCTTGGTGATGCACAGGCCCGAGAGTCCGTTGACCTGCGCGCTGCGTTTGAGCAGCGCGGCGTCGAACCAGCCGCAGCGCCTGCTGCGCCCCGTGGTGACCCCCTTTTCGGCGCCCACCGTGCTCATGTGGTAGCCCGGTGTGCCAGGCACTTCCCATTGCAGTTCGGTCGGGAACGGGCCGCCGCCAACGCGTGTGCAGTAGGCTTTGGTGATGCCCAGAATGTAGTGCAGCAAACCGGGGCCGACGCCGGCGCCGGCGGCAGCATTGCCGGCCACGCAGTTGCTCGACGTCACATAGGGATAGGTGCCGTGGTCGACGTCGAGCAGGGTGCCCTGCGCGCCCTCGAACAGCAGATTGGCGCCCTTCAGGTGCGCCTCGTTGAGCTCGCGCGAGACGTCGGCCATCATGGGCCTGAGCATGTCGGCATGGCGCATGGCCTCGTCGAAGACCGGCTGGAACAGCACCTTGCCGTCGGCCATATAGGGCGCCAGCGTCGGCCCAAAATCAAAGGCGGCCGAGCCCAGGTAGCTGGTCAGCAGGTGGTTGTGCAGATCAAGCAGTTCGCGCAGCTTGGAGGCGAAACGCTCGGGATACTTGAGATCCTGCACGCGCAGGGCGCGCCGCGCGATCTTGTCTTCGTAGGCCGGGCCGATGCCGCGCCCGGTGGTGCCGATCTTGGCATTGCCGCCCTTCTCGCGCGCGGCCTCGCGGGCGACGTCGATGGCGGCGTGAAAGGGCAGGATCAGCGGGCACAGTTCGCTGACGCGCAAACGCGAGCGCACTTCGACGCCGGATTTTTCCAGCCCGGCCATTTCGTCGAAGAGCTTGGCTACCGACAGCACAACGCCGTTGCCGATATAGCATTTGACGCCGGTTCGCATGATGCCGCTGGGGATCAGGTGCAAGGCGGTCTTGACGCCGCTGATGACCAGGGTATGACCGGCGTTGTGGCCGCCCTGAAAGCGCACCACGCCCTGCGCGCTCTCGGTCAGCCAGTCGACCAGCTTGCCCTTGCCCTCGTCGCCCCACTGGGTGCCCACGACAACGACATTTCGTCCTTTTGTTGAACTCATTTCATCTCTTCTCAAACAGCTTGCACGACCCACTGCCCGGCGACCTGAATCAGTTCGCGATCGCAATGGAACTCTTCAACTTCACTCTCATGTCCCGGCATCACGCAGACAACGGTCTCGCCCTGGGCCCGCAACCTGTCGATGGCGGCGCGCAAATCGGGCACCTCGCGCCACGGCGCGCGGATCGCGGCGCGCAAGGGTCGTGCCGGCAGAACGCCAACCAGCGCCTTGACATCCAGGCTGAAGCCGGCAGCGGGCCGGTTGCGGCCAAACACGGCGCCCACCTCGTCATAGCGCCCGCCCCGCACCAGCGCGTCGCTGGCGCCCTCGGCATAGATGGAAAACCTGGCGCCGGTGTAATAGGCGTAGCCGCGCAGATCAGCGAGGTCAAAAGTCAGACGGGCGCCTTCCAGGTGGCTCGCCAGCCATTTCAGATTGCGCAAGGCCGCCGCGACCGCCGGCCAGGGCGCGAGCACCTTTTCGGCCTCAAGCAGCACCTTCTCGTCACCATAGAGCTGCAGCAGCGCCAGCAAGCCCTGGCGCGCCTGCTGCGGGAAATTCCGGGTCAAGGCCGACAGCTCGCTGACATCCTTGGCCGCCAGGGCGGCGTGCACCCGAGCCAGCGTTTGACCCGGCAGCGGCACGCCATCGAGCAGCGCGCGGATGATGCGGACGTCCGCCATGTCGATGCCGGGCGAGTGCACGCCGGCCGCGGTCAGGCAGGCGAGCGCGAGTTGCAGCGTCTCGAGATCGGCCTCCAGGCCGCTGTGGCCGTATATTTCCGCTCCGAACTGCAGCGGCTCGCGGGTCGCGTGCGGCCCGCCCGGACGCGTGTGCAGGACCGGGCCGCAGTAGCACAGGCGGGTCACGCCCTGACGATTGAGCAGGTGGGCATCGATCCGGGCGACCTGCGGCGTGCTGTCGGCGCGCAGGCCCATCATGCGTCCGGACAACTGGTCGACCAGCTTGAAAGTCTGCAGATCAAGCGCTTCGCCGGAACCGCTCAGCAGGGATTCGAGATGCTCCAGCAAGGGCGGCATGACCAGTTCATAAGCATAGCAACGTGCTATGTCCAGCAGGTCTCGGCGAAGTTCCTCGATGTGCCGCGCTTCGGACGGCAAGACATCAGCAATGTGATCCGGCAGGACCCAGGCAGACATGTGAATAAGGGGCGCTGTTAAAAACCCGATTTTACCGGGCTAAAACGCCCAAACGACTCAGAGCAGCAACCAAATCAGCAGCAGGCCGACCGACAGGCTGCATATTCCGAAAAAGCGCAGCTGGCCGTCATTGAGCCGCAGCACCTGCGTGAACATCCGGCGCCAGCCCGCAGGCGACAAAAAGGGGAAGATGCCCTCGATCACCAGAACCAGGGCCAGGGCCAGCCAGAACGTCTCGCTGTCCAAGGGCTATTTCTTGCCGTGGGCGGGCGCCGCGGCGGGAGTCGAGCTGCCGCGGAAGACCTTGAAGAACTCGGAAGACGACGGATCGACCACCAGCAGATCGCTCTTCTTGCCAAAGCTGGCCTTGTAAGCATCCAGACTGCGATAAAACTGGGCGAACTGCGGATCGCGACCAAAGGCCTCCGCATACACGCGCGCCGCCTCGGCGTCGCCCTCGCCCTTGATTTTCTGGGCGTCGCGATAGGCATTGGCAACCGCCACCTCGCGCTGCCGATCGGCATCGGCGCGGATCTTCTCGCCTTCGGCGGCGCCGGTCGAGCGCAACTCGTTGGCGACGCGCTTGCGCTCGGCCTCCATGCGCCGGTAGACCGACTCGGTGATGGTGTCGACATAGTCAGCGCGGGTAATGCGCACATCGACCACATCGACGCCCCAGGGCTTGCTGCCCTTCACCTTGTCCAGCACCTCGGCCTTGACGTCGGCGGTGATCGCTTCGCGCTTGGTCGAGAGCAGTTCCTTGACCGTGCGTTTGTTGACTTCTTCCTGAAAGGCGTTGCGCACGACCCGGTTCAGCTGATTGGCGCCCTCGGTCTCGGTCAGGCCCACATTGCGGATGTACTCGGAAGGCTCGGAGATGCGCCAGCGCACATACCAGTCAATCACAACCCGCTGCTTTTCAGCCGTCAGCATGGGTTCGGTGTCGCTGGTCTCCAGGGTCAGCAAGCGCTTGTCGATATAGGACACATTCTGAAACGGCGGCGGCAGCTTGAAGTTCAGACCCGGTTCGGTGATGACCTCCTTGATCTGTCCGAGCGCGTAGACCACGCCAAACTGCCTCTGGTCGACCACAAACAGCATGGAACTGGCCAGTGCCAGCAGCACCAGCAGCGATGAAAAAATAAAACCTAGCCTGTTCATTCTGGGCTCCTAGCGTGTATCGCGCTCACGCGTGCGACCCGCGTCGCGTGCGCGCGTATCCGGGGTCGGTACCGTGATCGTTGTTGGCGGCAACACGGCCGGTGCGTTCGCGGCAGCGGCGGCGTCGCTGCCCTGAGCGCTCAACTGCATGATCTTGTCGAGCGGCAGGTACAAGAGGTTGGAGCCCTGCCTGGAGTCCACCAGAACCTTGGTCACATTGCTGTAGATCTGCTGCATGGCATCAAGGTACATGCGCTCGCGCGTCACCTGCGGCGCTTTCTGGTACTCGCCCAGCACCGATTTGAAGCGCTGCGAGTCGCCTTGCGCCTGCGCCACGATTCTCGCCTTGTAGGCATCGGCCTCGGCCTTCAGGCGCGAGGCCGAACCGACCGCGCGCGGCACCACATCGTTGGCATAGGCCTGCGCCTCGTTCTTGGCGCGTTCGCGCTCCTGGCCGGCCTTGAGCACGTCGTCGAATGCGGCCTGCACCTGCTCGGGCGGCCGCACGCCGCCCTGCTGCAGATTGATGCCGACCACTTCGATGCCCACCTTGTAGCGATCGAGAATCTTCTGCATCAGGGCCCGCACGCGCGGCGCAATCTGGTCGCGCTCTTCGGACAGCGCGCTGTCCATTCGCATCTTGCCGACCACCTCACGCACTGCGGTTTCTGCCGCCTGCACCACTGCCTCGCCCGGGTTTTTGCTCTCGAACAGAAAGGCGCGCGCGTCGCTGAGCCGGTACTGAACGGCAAACTTGATCTCGACAATGTTTTCATCCTCGGTCAGCATCGCCGACTCGCGCAGTCCCGTGGCCTTGATGACGGTGTCGCGCCCGACATCCACCGAGCGGATCTGGGTCACGAAAATCAGTTCATGGCGCTGAATCGGGTACGGCAGCCGCCAGTTGAAACCGGCACCCACCGATGACCTGTATTTTCCGAACTGGGTGATCACCGCCTGCTGGCCCTCCTGAACGATAAAGAACCCGGTGCCCAGCCAGATCAGCAGGACCACGCCCGCGATCAACCCGATGCCGATACCGGTGCTCTTCATGTCCGGCTGAAACCCGCCACCGGAGCCGCCCCCGCCCGTGCCGCCGGCGCTGCCGCGTCCGACATTTTTCAGTCCGCCGAACAAACCGCCCAATTTACGGTTGAAATCGCGCCACAGTTCATCAAGATCGGGCGGCCCGCCCTGGTTGGAACCGCGCTTGGGCCGCTCGTTGCTGTCCCTGGCAGGCGCAGCCGGTCCCTCCGCCGGCGGCGCCTTGGGCTCGGCATCGCCGCCCTCGGCCGGCTTGTCGTCGCTGCGGCCCCAGCGCGAATCGTTCAGGTTGAACATTCCCCTGATCCGACCCGGTAGTCGAGCCCAGGCAAAACTGCGTAAATGAAGTTTCATCTCGTCTTCTCTGGTGTGTCGTTGCCTGATTGTGCCCAATCAGGAAACAGCCGCATGACTTTGAGGAAAATATTCCCCGCTTTTACCCGGCGAAAGGCCCGCGCTGACAATGGCTGCGAGCTGTTGGCGCAGCGCCGGCAGGCCCTCGCCGGTGATCGCGCTCAAGAAAAGTCTGGGCGTTGGAACGCCGGCCAGGTCGTACATGTCCTGTAACTGGAGCGGTCGACGCCCGATTTCAATGGCATCGAGCTTGTTAAATACCAGAACCTGCGCAATCGCGGCGGCGCCGATCTCGGCCAGCACGCCTTGCACCTGCGCAATCTGCGCGGCAAAGTTGGGGCTGGCCGCGTCCACCACGTGCAACAGCAGGTCGGCATCCACGGCTTCCTGCAAAGTGGCCTGAAATGCATCGATCAGGCCGTGCGGCAGGTCGCGTATAAAACCCACCGTGTCGGACAGCGAGACCGAGCGCCCGGCCTCGCCCAGATAAAGCTGGCGCGTGGTCGTGTCGAGCGTGGCGAACAGCTGGTCGGCGGTGTAGCTGTGCGCCTTGACCAGGGCGTTGAAAAGCGTCGACTTGCCGGCATTGGTGTAGCCGACCAGGGAGATCGTGAAGGCCTCGCGGCGCTCGCGCTGGCGCCGTTGCGTCTGGCGCTGGCGCTTGACCTTGTGCAGCCGCTCCTTGATCTTCTTGATGTTGTCGCCGATCATCCGGCGATCCATCTCGATCTGGGTTTCGCCCGGACCGCCGCGCATGCCGATGCCCCCGCTCTGGCGTTCCAGATGGGACCAGCGTCGCACCAGGCGCGTGCTGAGATACTGCAGCCGCGCCAACTCGACCTGCAGTTTTCCCTCGTGGCTGCGCGCCCGCTGCCCGAAGATTTCCAGAATCAGAAGTGTCCGGTCATTGACCGGCAGCTCCAGATGGCGCTCCAGATTGCGTTGCTGCGCCGGACTCAGACTCTGATCGAAAAGCACTTCGAGGGCGCCCAACTGGGTCGCCAGAAGCTTGATCTCGTCGGCTTTGCCGCTGCCAACAAACAGGGCGGCGTCAGGTGCCTTGCGCTTGCAAGTCAGGCGGGCAACCGGGTTCAATCCGGCGGTTTGCGCCAGCAGGCCCAATTCGTCCAGATCGGCGTCGAAATCAGGCCGCCCAAAGTCAACCCCTACGAGTATGGTTGGAACCGGGGGACGATCAGGCTGCGGCAGGTTCGTCACCCTCACCGCTGGCAAAATTCACCGCGCGCCCGGGCACGATGGTGGAAATTGCGTGCTTGTAGACCATTTGCGTCACTGTATTGCGCAGCAATACGACGTACTGGTCAAAGGACTCGATCTGCCCCTGCAGCTTGATGCCATTGACCAGATAAATGGAGACCGGTACATGTTCCCGACGCAGGGCGTTGAGAAAAGGGTCCTGGAGCAACTGACCTTTGTTGTTCACGATATTCTCCGTGTTCAAAAAATTGATGAGGGGGTGACGATACCACAGCCCAGCGCCGTCTCAGGCAGGGCCGCGATAAAGCAGCAATAAATTTGGTGGCATTGGCCGCCCCGATCGGCCCGCTTCACACCGCGGCCTTGTCGGCGTAGGGGTTGCTCGAGGTCTTGAACTCGATGCGCATCGGCGTGCCGACGAGGTCAAACTCCTTGCGAAACCGGCCTTCGAGAAAACGCTTGTAGGCATCGGTCACGTGTTCGAGCGAATTGCCGTGGATCACGATCACCGGCGGGTTCATGCCGCCCTGGTGCGCATAGCGCAGCTTGGGTCGAAACATGCCGGAGCGTTTGGGACTCTGGAACTGGACCGCTTCGAGCAGCAAGCGGGTCAGGACCGGGGTCGACATCTTGCAGTTGGCCGCCTTATAGGCCTGCGCAATGGAGGCCCAGAGCGGCCCCAGGCCCTGCCTGCGGGTCGCCGAGATCAGATGCATGGCGGCGAATTTGAGGAATGGCAGGCGCGTCTCGATCGAGCGTTTGACGAGTTCCCTCTGGTACTCGTCGATCGCGTCCCACTTGTTGACCGCCAGCACCACAGCGCGCCCGTTTTCGAGAATGTAGCCTGCAATGTGGGCATCCTGGTCGGTCACGCCCTGCGTTGCATCGATCAGCAGCAGCACGACATTGGCCGACTCGATGGCCTGCAAGGTCTTGACCACGGAAAACTTTTCGATCGCCTCAAAGACCTTGCCGCGGCGGCGCAAGCCTGCCGTGTCCACCAACTCGAATTTTTGCCCGTTGCGCTCGAAGGGCACGGAAATCGCGTCCCGCGTCGTGCCCGGCAAATCAAAGGCGACCAGCCGTTCCTCGCCCAGCCAGGTGTTGATCAGGGTGGATTTGCCCGCATTGGGTCGCCCCGCCACCGCCAGTTTGATGACGCCCGGCTCGCACGACTCCATCGCCTGCTCCGGTTCGTCCGGTTGCAGCGGCGCCAGTGCCATCTCCAGCATGGCCTGAATGCCCTGTCCGTGCGCCGCAGAAATGGCGTGCACCGGCCCAAGGCCCAACTCGAAGAACTCCACCAACTGCGCGCCGGCCAGCGTGCCTTCGGCCTTGTTGGCGACCAGCAGGCAGGGCTTGCCAAGGCGCCGCAGGTACTTGGCGATCTCGTGGTCCTGGGCCGAAATGCCTTCCCGCGCATCGACCACGAAGATGACCACATCCGCTTCGGCCACGGCCTGTCGCGTCTGCTTGGCCATCTCCTTGAAAATGCCGCTGACCGCATCGGGCTCGAAACCGCCGGTGTCGATGACGATGAACTCGTGCTTGCCCTGTCTTGCATTGCCGTAATGGCGGTCGCGCGTCAAGCCGGCGAAATCAGCAACGATCGCGTCGCGGGATTTTGTCAGTCGGTTGAAAAGCGTCGATTTGCCAACATTGGGGCGGCCGACGAGGGCCAGCACAGGTTTCATCAGGTCTTGTCCGGCGCCTACTCGGCCCTGTATCCAAATACGCCGCCGCTGCGGGTCACAACAACCAGCATTCCGTCGGCCAGCACCGGCCCGCTGACCAGCGCGCTGCCGTCGGTTGCGACCCGCGTCAGGGTCGAGCCGTCCTCACGCGACAGCCAGTGCAGCAGACCGCTGTCGTCGCCAAGCACGACCGAGCGCCCCACCGCCAGCGGTGCGCTCAGGCTTCGGTAGCGAAGCTGTTCGGCGACCCAGGCGCGCTCACCGTCGCCGCGGCGCCAGGCGACAACTTTTCCATCGCTCTCGCTGCCGAACACGTATTTGCTGTCGCCATGCACACCGACCGAGCCCATCGCCGGCTTGCTCCAGAGCAAGGCGCCACGCGCCGTGTCAACACAGCCGACCGTGGCCTGAAAAGCGCGGGCGCAAACCACACCGCCGTCGCGGCTGGAGCGCCCGACCAGGTCGACCAGCCGCTCGATGTCATTGGTGCCGCGCGAGGTGGCGATGGCCGCCTCCCAGCGAATCGACCCATTGGCCGGATTGAGCCCGACCAGGCGTCCGCCCATGCCGGTCACCAGCATGTCGCCGACCGCCAGCAGGACGCCCGCCTGGCGCAGCACCAGCGATTCACCCGGGCGTTGCTGGTTCCACAGCCTGCGCCCGGAGCCGCTGTCAAACGCGGTGACAGAGCGGTCGGCCGCCAGCAGGAAGACACGTCCACCAGCCACCAGGGGCGCGGTATAAGAAGGCGCCGCGAGTTTTTGCCGCCAGGCCTCGCGCCCGCCGTCGAGCACCACCAGATCGTTGGCGCGCGTCACGACCGCCGAATAACGACCGTCGCTGCCAACCCCGGCGGCAATCTTTTCGCCGATGCTGGTGCGCCAGCGCTCGGCGCCGCTGGCGGCGTCAAAAGCGGCCAGCACGCCGTCCGAACCGGCCAGCGTGACGGTGCTGGCGTTGACCTTGACATCGAGCGGAAAATCAACTGCGCCGATCCTGGCAGTCCAGGCCAGCCGCACCGCCAGCAAAGCGGGATTTGGCGCCAGTTCGGCCGGTTTCGGTTTGTCCGGCCCGCTTGAGCAGGCGGACAACAGGCTCACAACAACCAGGAAAAGGGCCGCCCGGGCGGCCGCTGTCGAACCAAAATCAAGCTTCACTTTTTGCCTTCCGCGACGGCTGCATCGCCGCTCTGTGGATCGATCCCCAGCGAGTTCAGCTTGACTTCCACCAAGCGCCGGTACTCGCTGCGCTCATCAAAACGCTTGTAGGCCTTTCGGTACTCGGCCATCGCCTCCGGTTTCTTTCCCTGCAGCAGCAGGATGTCACCTTTTCGGTCGGCCGCCAGGGCCTCGAAATTCGCCGGAAAGGAACCGCTCACCTGCTTCAAGGCATCGTCATAGGCCTTCGACTCGAGCAGGATACCGGCCAGACGCAGCCTGGCAAGCGCCTGGTAACCCGGGTCGCTCGCGTTCTCCGCCACCCAGGTCAGCGCGTTCTTGGCGCCCTCGATGTTGGCGCCAGCGTAGTGCTGCCGCGCCACCAGCAGTCCGGCCTGCTGCGCGTAGACGGTCGAGGCAAAGCGGCTCTTCATGTCGGCAAACACGCGCTCGATCTTGGCTGCGTCGGCCGACTGCACGACACGCTCGACTTCGTCGTACATGGCGGCCGCCTGGGTCGCCTGACTGCGTTGCCAGTACTGGTAGAAATTCCAGCTCGCGAAGGCGCCCAGGATCAGGATCAGGACCCAGCTGATGCCATTGCCGTACTGCTTCCAGAAATGCTTGAGCTGATCGAGTTGCTCTTGTTCTTCGAGATCGAGTTGATTTGCCATAAAAATTCTTTGGTCAGGTGCGGACTGCGTCAGCCATCGGTCCGGCACGGGTTCAGGTAGGGCATTGTAGGGTCGGCGCCCAGGCCGCGATATCGGCCAGTGATTGTCTGCGTTGCGCTGCGCTGTCATCGCGCAGCGCCTTGACGGTGACCTCATTCTGAGCCAGTTCATCAGCACCAAAAATCAGCGCAAAGCGGGCTCCGCTGGCATCGGCCTTCTTGAACTGCGACTTCATGCTGCCCGGTCCGTCGCCGGAACCGGCATGCATCTGGACGGAAACGCCAGCCGCGCGCAGTGCCTGGATCGCCTGCATGGCCAGCGGCAATGCGTCCGCGTCGGGAATCACCGCGTAGGCGTCGGGCGTTGGCGCCGCCGGCGCCTGCCCCTGCTGCGCGAGCAGTTCCAGCACCCGCTCCAGCCCCATGCCCCAACCGACGGCCGGGGTCGGTTTGCCGCCGAGCAGCTTCACCAGGCCATCGTAGCGTCCGCCGCCGCACAGGGTGCCCTGGGCCCCGAGTTCGGTCGTCACAAACTCAAACACCGTGTGGCTGTAGTAGTCCAGCCCGCGCACCAGGCGCGGATTGACGCTCCAGGGGACGCCGCATGCCGTGAGCAGGCTCTTGACGCTGTCGAAATGCCTGAGCGAGGTCTGGCCCAGGTAGTTGAGCAACTGCGGCGCGTTTTGCACCAGCGCCTGCATCGCCGGATTCTTGGTATCGAGAATGCGCAGCGGGTTGCTGTGCAGCCGGCGCTGGGCCTCGGCATCGAGTTGCCCCGGATGCTGCTCGAAGTAACTGATGAGGGCGGCGCGGTGCATCTGCCGTTCGGCCGGCAGGCCCAGGCTGTTCATCTCAAGGCGCACGTTGCGAAGTCCGAGCGCGCCGAACAGTTCGTGCACCAGCAGCATCAACTCGACGTCGACCTCGGGTCCGGCAAAACCGAGCGCCTCCGCCCCCAGCTGATAAAACTGGCGGTAACGCCCGCGCTGCGGACGCTCGTGACGGAACATCGGTCCGGTGTAGTAAAGCCGCTTGCCGCCGTCGTAGGTCAGGTTGTGCTCGATGACCGCGCGCACGACACCCGGGGTGTTCTCGGGTCGCAGCGTCAGCGCCTCACCGTTGAGCTTGTCCTCAAACGAGTACATCTCCTTTTCGACGATGTCGGTGGTCTCCCCGGTGCCGCGAACGAAGAGGGCCGTCGGCTCCACGATCGGCGTGCGGATATTGCGGTAGCCGTAGAGCGCCATCAGGGTTCGCACCTTGTCTTCCAGCCATTCCCAGCGCGCCGAATCGGGCGGAAGAATGTCGTTCATGCCCTTGACGGCATTGAGCTTCTCGAGCTTGGAGGTGTCTTCTTTTTCAGTCATGAATTCAGTCAGGGCGCCAGCGCTGTCTGCGGCGCGCCGTAACGCGTCGCGACGTAGTTTTCAACAATCGCCTGAAACTCCTGCGCAATCGCGTCGCCGCGCAAAGTCATGCGTTTTTCACCATCGATAAAGACCGGCGCCGCCGGCGCCTCGCCGCTGCCGGGCAGGCTGATGCCGATGTCGGCGTGCTTGCTCTCGCCGGGTCCGTTGACGATGCAGCCCATGACGGCGACCTTCAGTTTTTCGACGCCCGGATACTTCACGCGCCACAGCGGCATCTGGGATCGCAGAAAATCTTCGATCTGCTTGGTCAGTTCCTGAAAGGTGGTGCTGGTGGTGCGACCGCATCCCGGACAGGCCGTCACGCTCGGAACAAACGACCTGAGTTCGAGCGCCTGCAGGATCTCACAGGCAATCGCAACCTCCTGCGTTCTGGCCTCACCGGGCTGGGGCGTCAACGAGACGCGAATCGTATCGCCGATGCCCTCCTGCAGCAGGATCGCCAGCGCGCTGGCCGAGGCCACCGCGCCCTTGCTTCCCATGCCGGCCTCGGTCAGTCCCAGATGCAGCGGGTAGTCGCAGCGCCTTGCCAACTCACGGTAAACGGCAATCAGGTCCTGCACGCCGCTGACCTTGCACGACAGGATGATCTGGCTTTCATCCATGCCCATCGCGCCCGCCTGCCGGGCTGACTCCAGGGCGGAACTGATCAGGGCCTCGTACATGACCTGCTTGACTTGCCAAGGCGAACTGCGCCGATTGTTCTCATCCATCAAGCCCGCCAGCAATTCCTGGTCGAGGCTGCCCCAGTTCACGCCGATGCGCACCGGCTTGTCCCAGCGCAGCGCGGCCTCGATCATCTGGCCGAATTGCCGGTCGTGCTTGTCACCCTTGCCGACATTGCCGGGATTGATACGGTACTTGGAGAGGGCCTGGGCGCAGGCCGGAAAATCGGTCAGCAGGCGATGGCCGTTGTAATGAAAGTCCCCGATCAGGGGGACGTCGATTCCCATTCTGTCGAGTTGCTCGCGCACGGCGGGGACAGCCGCTGCGGCTTGCGGCGTGTTCACCGTCAAGCGCACCATCTCGGATCCGGCCAGCGCCAGCGCCTTGACCTGGATCGCCGTCCCAATGGCATCGACGGTGTCGGTATTGGTCATCGACTGGACCCGCACGGGCGCGTCGCCGCCCACGGTGACGAGCCGTTCGCCCCAGACCACGCGCGCCTGGCGCGAGCGCCGCGCTTGGGGCGCCGCGCAGGCAATCGCTTGCCCCGATGTCACTGCCGCACCTCAAAACGGGCCACATTGTCTCTGGCCAGCGGCAGCAGATCGAAGGCCTGGCCGCGCACCTCGACCGCGGTGGTGTCAGCCTTGCCAACGACCACGCTCAGCGGCAGGGCGCCGGTGACCCCGACCACTTCGCCTGCCACCAGATTGCGGCGCAGCTGAACCACGCCGCCGGCATCCACCACCTCGACCCAGGACTGTCCCCGGGCCCGGAAAACGATGATGCCCGTCACCGCGCCGGATCCGGGTACCAGTTCAGTCGATCCAGCGGCGCTGGCAGACGACCCGGATGCCACCTGGGACTGAACTGTTTCAACGCTGTCGCTGACCGCCGGCGCCGCCGGCGCGGGTGCTGAAGTCGCTTCGGCGGCAGGGGACTTGTGCGCCGCCTCCAGCGCCGGCTCGCTTGCCATGGGAACAAAAATCAGGGCCAGCACCCCTGCCAGCAGCCCCGCCACCACCCACACCAAGGGCCGTGAAAGCTGCTCACGAATAAAGCCTGCCGTATAGCCTGCGGAGGACCGAAAAGGCACATTGACGCCGGCATCATGGGTATTCAAATGCGGGGCCCTTGTGTGCGGCAATTTTTCCAGCACCGGGACCGGATCAATTTTGAGCGAGCGGCAAACACTCGACGCCAACGCCCGGACAAAGACGACGTCGGGCAGCAGGTCATAGCGGTCGGCTTCCAGTGCCTCGAGTTTCTTGACCGGAACCTTCAGCGACACCGCCAGCGCCGCGATGTGCAGGCCAAGCGCCTCGCGCGCCTGGCGCAGCATCGTGCCGCCGCTGACCGATTGCGCGGCCGACTCGGCCGCCATCGGCTCCCTTGGCACCGGCGTTTGTGTTTCACTCATCGAACGCACCCCGCTGGTAAGAGTCGAACTCGCGGGACTTTGGAAAACGCTTTGTCAGCTGCGCTGCCAGTTGCGCCATGGCGTCGCGGTTCTCCATCCGCCTTTCGACCTTGATGCCCAGCCAGAGCGACTCCGCATTGGCCAGTTCGCTGTTGTTCAGGCGTCGCACATAGAACTGCGCGCGCACCAGGTCGCCGCGCTGGAACAGCAGGGTCGCCAGGTTATAGGCCGTGATCGGGTTGCCGGCATCGAATTCGTAGGACCTCAAAAGACTCTGTTCGCCCTGCGCCGCTTGCCCTGCCCTGACCTGGCACAAGCCCTGGGCACGCAATGTCTTGGCCCGTTCCCCATACTGCGGATTGGCAAGCGCCTGCGAAAAAAGCTGCTCCGCCTCGGGGTACCTGGCCTGCTGGCAATGGAGCCAGCCCAGGTTGTGCATGATGTTCGAATCGCGCGGGCTGATCGCCAGCGCCCGCCTGAAACTCTCCTCGGACAGGCGGAAGTCATTAAGTCGCAGGTAGATCAGGCCGCGCAGGCTGTGGGCTTCTGCATAGTTCGGGTCGGCCGCGAGCGACTGCTTGAGCTCATCGAGCGCAATCGTGGTTTGCCCCTGTTCAAAATAGCCGACCGCCAACTCGAGCCTGATCCGCGCGCGCTTGCGCGTGTCCGGTTCATCCGACTCGGTGACGAGTTCACCGTCCGCCGAAGCACCCGTTCTGGAGGCGCAAGCCGACAGCCCCGTGATCAGCACGGCCATCAGACAGGCAAGAAACAGGCCCTGTCCGAGATCTCGCCAAGTCTGCGCTCTGTTAGTCATTGATCAAGTCTCCTGGGCCGCCCGGTCCAACGATGTCACCGACGTGAGCATCACGGTGCGCTGGCGCGCAATCCGCTCGCCGACGCGGGTGCGGTCCATGACGTCGCCCGCCAGTTGACCACAAGCCGCATCGATATCATCGCCGCGCGTCTTGCGTATTGTCGTGACAATCCCGGCATCGGTCAGAATCCTGGCAAACGCCATTGTCCGTTGTGCTGACGAACGGTTCAAGCCCGAGCCCGCAAACGGGTTGAATGGAATCAGGTTGAACTTGCACCACCCGCTTTTTCCTGACTGGCGCTGCACCAGATCGACCAGCTCGCGCGCCTGCTCGGGCCGATCGTTGACACCCTCGAGCATGCAATATTCGAAGGTGATGAAATCGCGCGGCGCAAAAGCCAGATAACGCTCGCAGGCAGCCAGCAGTTCGACCAGCGGGTATTTCTTGTTCAGCGGCACCAGACGATCACGCAGTTCATCGCTGGGCGCGTGCAGGGAAACGGCCAAGGCGACCGGACAGTCCTGCGCCAGCAGATCCATCTTGGGCACGATGCCGGCGGTGGAGACCGTGACACGGCGCCTTGAGAGGCCATAGCCATGGTCATCGAGCATGGTGCGCAGCGCCGGCAGCAACTCGGCGTAATTCTGCAAGGGCTCGCCCATGCCCATCATCACGACATTCGAGATCACGCGCTCGTCACGCTTGAGATGGCGGCGCAGGAAATGCTCGGCAAACCAGAGTTGTGCAATGATTTCACCGGTGCTCAGGTTGCGGCTGAATCCCTGATGTCCGGTGGAGCAGAAGCGGCAGCCCATGGCACAGCCGGCCTGCGACGAAATGCACAGCGTCCCCCGGTCCTCCTCAGGAATAAAGACCGATTCCACCGCGTTACCGGCGCCGACGTCGAACAGCCACTTGATCGTGCCGTCCGTTGAAATGTGCTCCGACAGAACCTTCAGGCCGCTCACCTGCGCCGCCGTCTTGAGCTTCTCGCGCAGCGTCTTTGCAAGATCGCTCATGGCGTCAAAATCGGACGCGCCCTTTTGATGGATCCAGCGGAACAACTGAACCGCCCGGTAGCGCTTTTCGCCCAGCCGCTCGCAAAACCCGGCCAGACCCTCAAGGTCGAAATCGAGCAGGTTGACCGTCATCGCAGCGGCGCGGCGCCGTGCCGCTCCAGGCGCGCCACAGCCGCCGGTGCGGGCAGCGAATCGCAGTGGAGCGCGCGGGTCATGGCTATTTCGAGTAGACGTTCATGCCGGGGAAGAAGAAGCTCACTTCCACGGCAGCCGTTTCAGGCGCATCGGAACCGTGCACCGCATTGGCGTCGATGCTGTCGGCAAAACTGGCGCGGATGGTGCCGGGCGCCGCTTTCTTGGGGTCGGTGGCACCCATCAGGTCGCGATTCTTCAGCACCGCGTTCTCGCCCTCGAGAACCTGGATCATGACCGGGCCGGAGATCATGAACTCGACCAGGTCTTTGAAGAAAGGACGCTCCTTGTGAACCGCGTAAAAAGCTTCCGCCTCGCTGCGCGCCAGACGAACCATCCTGGCAGCGACAATTTTCAGACCGGCCGCTTCAAAACGCGCGTAGATCTGGCCGATCACATTTTTGGCAACGGCGTCGGGCTTGATGATGGACAGAGTACGTTCGATAGTCATGGTATTTCCTGAGCTGGGTATTGTTGATATTCGCCCACCGGGCAAAGCGATGGATTTTATCGCGAAAGTCAGCGGCCTCGGCCACCGCGCCGCTGTCCGCCGCCCGATCCGGCACCGCCCCGGCGCTGGCCCTGATCCTGTCGCTGACGGGTAAAACTGTCTGCCCCGATGTAGCCGAACGAGGTCTTCATCGGATCCGGCTGCGCGGCGCCGCTGGGCCGGTCTGCGCCGTCGCCGCGATTCTTGCGGGCAGACCCGCCAGGCGCCGCAAAACCCTGACCCGCGTCCCTGGCAGGTGCACCCGCAGCGCGGCGCGGACCGTTGCCAGCGCTGCGCGGCGCATTGCCGCGCCCGCCCCGGCGTCTACTGCGCGACCCGGGCGCCGTCGCGGCACCCTCGTGAGCGAACTCCGGCACCTGCGACTGATCGTTCTCGTCGCCGCGGGAACGCTCGCCCCGGCTTGCGGCGGCCTGGGTCAACAATCTGATGTCGATCGCATCGAGTTCCATCCAGGCGCCGCGGCGCAGCCCGCGCGGCAGCACCATGGCCCCGTAGCGAATGCGGATCAGGCGGCTGACGGCGTGGCCCACGGCCTCGAACATGCGGCGGACTTCGCGGTTGCGGCCTTCGCTGATGGTGACGCGGTACCAACAGTTGGCCCCTTCGCCGCCACCCTCCTCGATCGACGCGAACTGGGCCATGCCGTCGTCCAGCCTGACGCCCTCAAGCAACCTTTGCTTCTCCTCCTTGCTCAGCGAGCCGAGCACGCGCACCGCGTACTCGCGCTCCAGGCCGAAACGCGGGTGCATCAGGCTGTTGGCCAACTGCCCCGAACTGGTAAACAGAAGCAAACCCTCGGTGTTGAGGTCGAGCCGACCGACCGACTGCCATTTGCCCTGAAACAGTTTGGGCAGCTTGCGGAACACGGTGGGCCGATTTTGCGGGTCGTCATGCGTCACCACCTCGCCCACCGGCTTGTGATAGGCAATCACCCGCGCCGGCGGCGCCTCGATTCGAAACCGGATCGGCTTTCCATTGACCTTGACATGATCGCCAAACTGGATGCGCTGGCCAATGTGGGCCGGCTCATTGTTGACCGTGATGCGGCCTTCCATGATCAGCTGCTCCATCTCCAGTCGGGAGCCCATGCCGGCCTGCGCCAGCACCTTGTGCAGCTTGGGCGACTCTGCCAATGGCGCGAGCACCCGTTTGACCGGGGCCAGTTCAACGCTCTCCTGCTCCGCGTCAAACTGTCCGGACACGACTTCGTCGAAGCGGCTCGCCGCGAGGGCCGGCGCGGGCGCTCTTTCCTCGGGCACAGTCTCCTCCACAGCTGCATCCATTTCCGGCACCAAAGGGATGACCGCCGGCACCTCGGCAGGCGCTTCGGGCTGGGTCGACGTTTGGTCACTGTCTGCGGTCATGTTTGAGTTCCCGTCAGGTAAAAAAATCGCCGTCGGCAGGCTCGGCGCCGGATGTCAAAACCCCTGTCGCCGCAGCCCCGTCGCCGGCGCCAGGGGCGCCGGACTGGCTCGCCAGGGCAGCCGCGCTGTCCTCGGTCTGCATGGCACCGAGCGCGTCGATCACAGCGCTGCGCTCGCCAGGGGTCTCCATGGGAGGCAACTGATCAAGCGATGCCAGCCCCAGATCGTCCAGGAAATGCCGGGTCGTGGCAAACAGCGCCGGCCGCCCGACCGTGCTGCGGTGGCCTATGACCTCGATCCAGCCGCGGTCTTCAAGTTGTTTCAGCAGCAGCGAATTGACCGTGACACCGCGTATGTCTTCGATGTCTCCGCGCGTCACCGGCTGGCGGTAGGCAATGATGGCCAGCGTCTCCAGCGTCGCCCGACTGTAGCGCGGCGGCTTCTCGGGGTGCAGGCGATCCAGATAGTCCCGCATCTCGGGACGGCTCTGGAAACGCCAGCCGTTGGCCACCTCGACCAGTTCCACGCCGCTGTGCGCCCAGTCCTGCTGCAGTTCCCCCAGCAAGGTCTTGACAGCGTCAACGTTCAGGGCGTCGTTGAACAGCACGCACAGTTCCTGCTCCTGCAAGGGCTGCTGCGAGCAAATCAAAGCGGTTTCCAGTACGCGCTTGGCATCCACCATATCCATGGTCTTGCAAATTCCGGGAAGGGCACCATCAAGGTGCAAAATCAGTTTGATTCGTTGCGGCGCGGCAGGCAGATTGATGAATCCGCAGCGCCTCCCCCGGCTTGTTGGCCGGGGTGCTGGCTTTCATGCCATTGTGGCTCATTATAGCTGAGGCCCCATTGCGCGAGGGCGTCGCGAAAATCCTGCGGCAAGACCGATTCAAAGCGCATCGCCTGCAGCGTCACCGGGTGCGTGAAGGCCAGCCGGCAGGCGTGCAGAGCCTGGCGCTGCATGCCGGCGCCAGGGTGTCCGCCGTAGAGCTCATCGGCGAGCAGGGGGTGTCCGATCGATGCCATGTGAACCCTGATCTGGTGCGTGCGACCGGTGTGCAGGGTGCACTGGACCAGGCAGCCCTGATCGCCATTGTGCAGCAGCTCGATATCGGTTCTGGCCAGTTTCCCCGGATGCCTGCTGGTATCGACGACCGCCATGCGCAGCCGGTTGCGCGGGTCCCGTCCAATCGGCCGGTCCACCTCAAGGCGCTTGGCACCGGTCCAGGGCAGATGCGCCAATGCCAGGTACTGGCGAGAGATCTCGCGCGCGGCGATGGCCCGTATCAGGGCATCCATCGCGGCGCGCGTGCGCGCCACCACCATCAGGCCGCTGGTGTCCTTGTCGAGTCGGTGAACAATGCCGGCGCGCGGCAGGTTGATCGCGCCGGCGTCGTGGGCCAGCAGGCCGTTGAGCAGCGTGCCGCGCCAGTTGCCGGGCGCCGGGTGCACCACCAGGCCCGGCGGCTTGTTGAGCACCAGCAGATGCGCATCCTGGTAGACCAGGTCCAGCGCCATGACCTCGGGCCTGAACGCCTGGCTCTGGGGCGTGGGCCGCAACTCGATCGTCCCGCAGTCGGCCGCCTTGACCCGGGTTGCCGCCTTGGTCACCGCAAGCCGATTGACGGTCACGGCCCCGCCGTGAATCAATTGCTGCAAATAGCTGCGCGAAAACTCCGGCACCAGTTCAACCAGGGCCTGGTCAAGGCGCAGGCCATGCTGGGATTCGCCGAAAACCAGCGGCCGCAGCTCGAGATCCGGCCCGGTGTCGGCCCGGTCCTCCAAATCTTCGCTGTCGAGAGCGCTCGATATAATCAACCCGGAATTTTTCAAGAAAGTTGTCCTACATGCTTCGAGCCAAATTATCGGTTGTCTGCACCTGGTGGCTGGCAGCCGCCCTGTTGCCGCTGGTCGGGTGTTCGTCCACGCCGGAGGACAAGGCCGCCAACTGGAGCCCGAGCAAGCTCTATGCCGAAGCCAAGGATGAAATGGGGTCGGGCGCCTACGAGAAAGCCATCACGCTGCTTGAAAAGCTCGAAGGCCGGGCGGCGGGAACGCCGCTGGCGCAGCAGGCTCAGGTCGACAAGGCTTATGCCCAGTACAAGTCGGGCGAACCGGCGCAGGCGGTTGCCACGCTCGACCGCTTCATCAAATTGCACCCCGCCAGTCCGGCGCTTGATTACGCCCTGTACCTCAAAGGCCTGGTCAATTTCAACGATGACCTGGGATTACTTTCCTACATCACGCGCCAGGATCTGGCCGAGCGCGACCAGAAGGCTGCCAAGGAGTCCTTTGAAGCGTTCAAGGAACTGGTGACCCGTTTCCCCGAGTCGCGCTACGCGCCCGACGCCGCGCTGCGCATGACCTACATCGTGAACTCGCTGGCAAGCTACGAGCTGCATGTGGCGCGCTACTACTTTTCCCGCGGCGCCTTCGTGGCGGCCATCAACCGGGCGCAGTTGGCGGTGTCTGATTATCCGGACGTGCCGGCCGCGGAAGAAGCGCTGTTCATCATCGTCAAGGCGTATGACGCGCTCGGCATGGCGCAGCTGCGCGACGATGCCAAGCGCGTGCTCGACCGCAACTACCCCAATTCCGAGTACCTGAGCCGTGGCTTCAAGCCGAGCTCGGATCCGTGGTGGAAGGTCTGGTAAGCGCATCAAGCGCGTCGATCAGTTCCTCCTCGGAACCCAGCCTGCGCATCGGCGGCAGGGCCGCCAGCAGCCGCTTGCCGTAGCCCATGCGGGCCAATCGGGTGTCGCAGACCAGCAGGATGCCGCGGTCGGTTTCGCGCCGGATCAGGCGTCCTGCGCCCTGCTTGAGGGCGATGGCCGCCTCGGGCACGAAATACTCGTTGAACACGTTGCGTCCCTGTGCCTGCAGCCGATTGGAGCGCGCCTCCACCAGCGGATCGTTGGGCGGTGGAAACGGCAGCTTGTCGATGATCACCAGCTGCAGTGCCTCACCCGGCACATCAAAGCCTTCCCAGAAGGAAGCCGACGCCACCAGCACACAACCCGCCCGGCCGTCCTGGTCACCGAGCCGGAAGCGCTCCATCAGCTGGCGCTTGGGCTGCTGCCCCTGTACCAGAATTTCGAGGCTCCCCGATGCCATGAACTGGCGCTGCAGCGCCTCGCTCACGCTCTGCAGGGCGCGCAGCGTCGTCGTCAGAACCAGGGTGCGCCCGCCAATCGCCGCGGCTGCGCGCGCTGCAAGTTGGGCCACCTGCAGGCTGTGACCGGGTTCGTTCGGCTTGGGCAGATTCAAGGGCACGTGAACTGCCGCCTGCAAGGCATAGTCGAACGGGCTGCTGACTTTGAGGATCTCGGCCTCGGTGAGACCGCATGATTCGGTGAACCAGCGCAGTGCGGCATCCTCTCCGAGCGTTGCCGAGGTAAAGATCCAGGAACGCCGCGCGTCCTCGCCCGGGGCCACTGCGAGCAGCCGCGTGCGGACCGTTTCCGCAATGTCCAGCGGCGACTCGATCAGGCTCAACTGCGTTCCCACATCGAGCCAGCGCACCGAATCGGGCGCACAGGCGGCGGAGAAAAAATCAACCCCCTCGACAAACCCTGCGGCCCGCTCGCACAAGCGCGCGAGCTCGGGCGCGGACTCGCTGACCTTTCCCAGCGCCTGCACGGCCTGGTTGCACGCCGCCTGCACGGTGCCGAGCCCGTCCTGCCAGTCCGTGCCATTGAGCTGCTCCGGAGCCGGGCCGACCCAGCGCAGTTTGGCGCCGGAATCGGGCCGCTCGACCAGCAGGCGCAGATCGCGCGCGGCACGTTCAATCTCGGCCGCCAGGCTCTGCCAGTCGGCCAGTCCGCGCGCCAGCTGCAAGCCCGTGGCCAACAGGTCGCGCGCAAAATCGAGCAATTGGCCGGTCGTCAATCGTTTGCCGAGAAACTGGACGCCGGTTTCATTGAGCTGGTGCGCTTCATCGAAGACCACCGTCTGCACCGAGGGCAGCAATTCGGCCATGCCCGACTCCCGAACCGCCAGGTCGGCAAAGAACAGATGGTGATTGATCACCACGATATCGGCCGCCAGCGCTTCGCGCCGTGCCTGATTGACATGGCAGGCGCGAAACTCGGGACACTGCGCCCCCAGGCAATTGTCGCGCGATGATGTCACCAGCGGAATCATCGGTGAACGATCGTCAAGGCCGGGCAGTTCGGCCAGATCCCCGGTTCGCGTTTGCTGCGCCCAGGCTTCGATCCTGGCGAGCGTGCGCAGCGAGCCCTGGCCGCTGACACTCCAGTGCTGGCGCGCCGCCTGCAGACGCTGCAGGCACAGATAACTGCCGCGCCCCTTGAGCAGCGCGGCGCGCAGCGGCAGGCCCAGCGTCCTGATCAGAAGCGGCAGGTCGCGGCCGAACAACTGATCCTGCAGCGTCTTGGTGGCGGTGGAGAGCAGCACCCGATTGCCGCTGAGCAGCACCGGCACCAGATAGGCGAAGGTCTTGCCAATGCCGGTCCCGGCCTCGACGACCAGCACACCGCCGCTGTCGATCGTGCGTGCGATCGACCCGGCCATGTCGGTCTGACCCTCTCTGGACTTGAACTCCTCGACCGTGCGCGACAGCAGGCCACCTGGCGCGAAGATCTCGCGCGCAAGGTCTTCCAGAGCCATTCCTCAGGCCGGCTCGTCGGGATTCACTATCCGTTCAAGTCGGGCTATCTCGTCGCGCAGGCTCAGGCGTTTCTTCTTGAGCCGCCGCATCAGCAGTTCATCGAGCGGGGCCTCATCGCTGACGCGGTCTATCATGGCATCGAGATCTCCATGCTCAATACGCAAGTCGATCAGACGACGTTCGGGAGAATGCAGGTTAGAGTCCACGGTTTCGCTTCGGCCTGTAATGGAAAATCGAATGAATCGATCGGGAATTTTTCTTGTGTAGGTCGATAATACGTCTAAATTGAATAACGAAATGCTGGATTTTTTCTCTTTTTTGACTACCGCACATGGCTAAAGGCTACCGTCTCAGCGCGTCGACCGGCATCCACAAAGGCGACCGCGAATACCAGCAGGACCAGGTGACTTTGCTCAGCCACAAGCGCGTGGCCGGTTGCGTGATGGGTGTTGTCGCCGATGGCATGGGGGGACGCAGCGGAGGACGCAAGGCGTCCGACCAGGTCATGATGACCGCCAGGCAATTGTTCGAGCGCTATGCCCCCGAAACCGACGACGCGCCGGCGATGCTCATGCAATTGGCCAGGGAAGCGCACACCGTCATCAAGTTAACGGCCATATCGGCCGAAGAAGAGCCGCACAGCACGCTGGCCGCGTTCCTGATCAATCCGGGCGGCGACTGCTACTGGGCGCACTCCGGCGACTCCAGAATCTACCATTACCATGGCAGCAAGTTTGTCAAACGCTCGATCGACCACTCCTATGTCCAGACCCTCGTCAACCGCGGCGAACTGACCGAGGAGCAGGCCAACGTCCATCCAAAGTCCAACATCCTGCTGGGCTGTCTGGGCGCCGAAAAGGACCCGCCGGTCGACGTCCATTTCATCCCCCAGTTGCGGGCCGGCGATGTGCTGATGGCCTGCAGCGATGGGGTCTGGCATTACTTCAACAACGCCGAGATGGGGTCGGTCTTTGCCAGCCTGTCGGCGCGCGAGGCAACCGAATTCCTGATTACAAAAGCCAGATCCCGGGGACGCGGCGGCGGCGACAATCTTTCGCTGGTCATCGTCAAGCTCGAGGCGCTGGATTCGTAGGCGTCAGGCGCGTATCGACGACGCGGCGCTCAAGCGCCAGGTACTCGGCGGACTGCATCTCCTGCAAGCGCGAGACGGTCCGGGGAAACTCGTGCGACAGCGCTCCTGCGGTGTACAACTCGTGCGCCGGCACCGCCGCCGACAGGATGAGCTTGACGCGACGGTCGTAAAGAACGTCGATGAGCCAGGCGAATCGGCGTGCCTGGGACGCCATCTGCGCCGGCATCCGGGGCACATCGCCAAGCAGCAGGGTGTGAAATTGCGAGGCAATTTCCAGGTAGTCGTTTTGCGACCGCGGTCCATCGCACAGCATGTCGAAATCAAACCAGACCACGCCGCCGGCCCGGCGCCGCGCCTGCATCGCGCGGCCTTCGATGCGCAGGACGGGATCTTCATCGGGACCCTCGGCCAGGCCGTCAAAGGCCTGCGCGAGCGCGGCCTGCGCCGACGCACCGGCCGGCGTGTGGTAGAGCTTCAACCGGGCCAGCGAACACCGGTAGTCGGTACCGTCGTCGACGTTGATGACTTCAAGATGTTCCTTCAGCAGTGCAATCGCCGGAAGAATGCGCTCGCGGTGCAGACCATGCGGGTACAGCGCGTCGGGCTCGAAATTGGAGGTCGTGACCAAGCCGACGCCGTTGTTGAAGAGCGAGCGCAGCAAGCGGTGCAGGATCATGGCATCGGTGACATCGGCCACATGGAATTCGTCAAAGCAGAGCATCCGGTACTTGTCGGCAATCCGCCTGGCCAGCACATCCAGCGGATTCGGGGTTCCCCGCAGCGCGACCAGTTCGCGATGCACTTCGCGCATGAACTCGTGAAAGTGAAGGCGGGTCTTGCGCTTGAGCGGCAGCGCGGAAAAAAAGCAATCCATCAGGAAACTCTTGCCGCGCCCGACGCCGCCGTGCATGTAGACGCCGCGCGGAATCGCGGGTCGGTTGATCAGCTTCTTGAGCGCATTGGAGCGCCGGCTCTTGTAGGCGGCCCACTCGAGCGCGCAGCGCTCCAAAGCGTCCACCGCCTGCAGTTGGGCCGGATCGGCGCGGTAGCCACGCGCCGCCAATTCCGACAGATAGGCTTCTTTGACGCTCACCCGGGCTCAGAAATTGAGTGTTCGCTTGTCCACCGCCAGCGCCGCTTCCCGGGTCGCTTCGCTGAGCGACGGATGAGCGTGGCAGATGCGCGCGATGTCTTCGCTGCTGGCCCTGAACTCCATCGCGACAACGCACTCGGCGATCAGTTCGCTGGCCATCGGTCCGACGATGTGGACACCCAGGATTTCATCGGTCTGGGCATCGGCCAGCATTTTCACCATGCCGGTGGTGTCGCCGAGCGCGCGCGCGCGTCCGTTCGCCAGGAACGGGAAGGTGCCGGCCCTGTAGGCGCGCCCGGCGGCCTTGAGTTGCTGCTCGGTCTGGCCGACCCAGGCGATCTCGGGACTGGTGTAAATGACCCAGGGAATGGTGTTGAAATTGACATGACCATGCTGGCCGGCGATGCGCTCGGCCACCGCCACCCCCTCTTCTTCGGCCTTGTGCGCCAGCATCGGGCCGCGCACCACGTCACCCACTGCCCAGACGCCCGGAAGGCTGCTGCGGCAGTCACCGTCGACCACGATCGCGCCGCGCTCGTCGAGCTCCAAACCGACCGCATCCGCGTTCAAGCCGACGGTGTTGGGGACGCGGCCGATCGAGACGATCAGTTTGTCAACATCGAGTGCCTGCGCCTCGCCCCTGGCGTTGGTCCAGGCGACATTCACGCCCTTCTTGGCAACCTTGATGACGCCAACGGTGACGCCGAGTTCGATCCTGAGCCCCTGCTTGACGAAAGCCTTGTGCGCCTCCTTGGCAATCTGCTGGTCCACCGCACCGAGAAACTCCGGCAGCGCTTCCAGAATCGTGACTTCAGCGCCAAGCCGACGCCAGACCGACCCCATCTCGAGGCCGATGACACCGGAGCCGATCAGTCCCAGTTTCTTCGGCACGGCGTCCATGCGCAGCGCGCCGTCGTTGGAGAGCACCTTCTCTTCATCAAAGGGCGTACTCGGCAAGGCGCGCGCCGTTGAACCGGTGGCCACGACGATCTGCTTGCCAAGCAGCGTTTCCTCGGCGGCGCCGCTGACCCTGATCTCAAAGCCTTCGTCAAGCGCCCTGACGAAGGCGCCGCGGCCATGAAAGAAGCTGACCTTGTTCTTCTTGAACAGATACATGATGCCGTCGTTGTTCTGCCTGACCACCGTGTCCTTGCGCGCCACCATCTTGCCGACATCCAGACTCAGGCCCGACACGGCAATGCCATGCTCGGCGAAATGATGACTGGCCTGGTCGAAATGCTCGGAAGACTGCAGCAGCGCCTTGCTCGGGATGCAGCCCACGTTGGTGCAGGTGCCGCCCAGCGCAGGCCCGCCCGCGCTGTTCTTCCACTCGTCCACGCAGGCCACGCTCATGCCCAGTTGTGCCGCGCGAATCGCCGCGATATAGCCGCCAGGGCCGCCACCGATGACGATGACATCAAATTGTTTGTTCATGATTGTTCAGAGTTCCGTAATTCGCGACACCGTTCCTGGCGTGTTTGTTTGATGCAGATTGCTTTCCCAAGTCCGAGCCTCAGGCGTGTGTAAGCCAAGGGTGCGGCAGTGGATGATTCCGCGAATGTCCCCCGCCCTGCGGGCTCCTCCTTGATTTGGCAAAACCCCAAGTCCACGCTTCATCACCCACTGCCGCACCCTCGGCAACGAGCATCTGTGGTTTGCGCTGCTCGCATGCCAAGGCGGCTTGAAAGATCTGGCTGGTGCGGCACTCAGCGCAGCGGCATCAAGGAGGAGACCGAGGGTCGGGGGACAGCCGCGGAGCTGAGTGCCGCACCAGCCAGATCCACCCGACATACCCAGTGGAGTTTGGCTTGCCATCATTTCAGAAATGGTCCATGGCGGTCAGTCGCGCAATCTATTCAAATGTCGAAAAGCAGCCGCGCCGGATCTTCCAGCGCTTCCTTCATGGCCACCAGACCGAGCACCGCTTCGCGGCCGTCGATGATGCGGTGGTCATAGCTCATGGCCAGGTAGTTGATCGGCCGCACCACGACCTGGCCGTTCTCCACCACGGCGCGGTCCTTGGTCGCGTGCACGCCCAGAATGGCCGACTGCGGCGGGTTGATGATGGGCGTCGAGAGCATCGAGCCAAAGACGCCCCCGTTGCTGATGGAGAAGGTGCCGCCGGTCATCTCCTCGATGCCGAGCTTGCCGTCGCGCGCCTTGGCGCCGTACTCGGCGATCTTCTTCTCGATGTCGGCAAAGCTCATCTGGTCCGCGTTGCGCAGGATCGGCACCACCAGGCCGCGCGGCGACCCGACCGCAATGCCGATGTCGAAGTAGCCGTGATAAACGATGTCATTGCCGTCGACCGAGGCGTTGAGCATCGGGAACTTCTTGAGCGCATGCACCGCTGCCTTGACAAAGAAGCTCATGAAGCCGATCTTCACGCCGTGCTCTTTTTCGAACTTGTCCTGGAAACGCTTGCGCATTTCCATCACCGGCGCCATGTTGACCTCGTTGAAAGTGGTCAGGATCGCATTGGTCGACTGCGACTGCAGCAGGCGCTCGGCGACACGGGCGCGCAAACGGCTCATCGGCACGCGCTGCTCGGGTCGCTCACCCAGCGCCGGCGCCGCTGCTAGCGCGACCTGCGGCAGGAAACTGGCGGCAGCCTTGGCGGGTGGCGCGGCAGGACCGGCGGCCGGCGCCGCGGCGGCGCTCGCCACCGCAGCCAGCACATCGCCCTTGGTGACACGGCCATCCCTGCCGCTGCCCGCCACTGACCCGGGCGCGAGTTGCCGGTCGGCCATCAGCTTGGCGGCGGCCGGCATCGCAACACCGGCCATGCTCTGGCCCGCCGGTGCAGCCGCAAGCGCAGCGGTCTGGGCTGGGGCTGGGGCTGCCGATCCGACTGCGGGCGCGCTGGCCTTGCCCTCGGTATCGATGCGCGCGATCAACTGCTCGGCGGCGACGGTCGCACCGTCTGGCGCCACCAGTTCGACCAGCACCCCGGCCGCCGGTGCCGGCACTTCCAGCACCACCTTGTCGGTCTCGACCTCGATCAGGATCTCATCGATCGCGACCGCCTCGCCAACTTTCTTCTTCCACTGCAGCAGCGTGGCCTCGGCCACCGATTCCGACAACTGCGGTACTTTTACTTCCACGATAGCCATATTGATTCCTTGCGTTTATTCTTTACGGATGCAAAAACTGCCGCCCCGGCATTTCCCGTCATCGCGAGACACCCCATCTCGTCATTGCGAGGAGCGCAGCGACGCGGCAGTCCATGCATGGATCGCCACAGGCCATCGGCCTTCGCGATGACGAAAGTGGCACCATGGCGAAATGCGGCAGTCCATGCATGGATTGCTTCGTTACGCTCGCAATGACGATCCGTGTGCATGGGACTGGCTGGACCCGATTACTTGGACAGGACCGCGCCCTTGAGCTTGCCAAAGGCGCCTTCGACCAGCGCTTTTTGCTGCTCCTGGTGCAGATGCGAATAACCCACCGCCGGCGAGGCGGAGGCGGCGCGGCCCGAGTAAGCGAGCTTTTGCCCTTCCATCATGTTTTCCAGGATGTAGTGCTGCACAAAAAACCAGGCGCCCTGGTTCTGCGGCTCGTCCTGGCACCACACCAGTTCACTCGCGCCCGGGTACTTTTTCAGCTCGGCGGCAAAGGCCTTGTGCGGAAAGGGATAAAGCTGTTCGACGCGCAGGATCGCAACGTCATCAACCCCCTTTTCCTCCCGCTTCCTGGCCAGGTCGTAGTACACCTTGCCGGAACAGGCGACGATGCGCCTGACCTTGTCGGCGCGCCCCCCAACCCGCTCCTGGCTGTCGGGGATCACGGTCTGAAAGCTGCCCCGCGTGAATTCCGAAAGCGGCGAAGCCGCGTCCCTGGCGCGCAAGAGCGACTTGGGCGTCAGGATGATCAGGGGCTTGCGCAGATTGCGCACCATCTGGCGGCGCAGGATGTGGAAAATCTGGCTCGCGGTGGTCGGCTGCACCACCTGCATATTGGTATCGGCACTGAGCTGCATGAAGCGCTCCAGACGCGCCGAGCTGTGCTCCGGACCCTGCCCCTCGTAGCCGTGCGGCAGCATCAGTGTGATGCCGTTGACGCGACCCCACTTGACCTCGCCGGAGGCGATGAACTGGTCGATCACGACCTGAGCGCCGTTGGCAAAATCGCCAAACTGAGCCTCCCAGATCACGAGCGTGTTCGGGTCATTGGAGGCATAGCCGTACTCGAAGCCCAGCACCGCTTCCTCGGACAGGATCGAATCAATCACCACAAACGGCGCCTGGCCGTCGGCCACGTTCTGCAGCGGCGTGTAGGTTCCCTCGTCGAACTTTTCGCGGTCCTGGTCGTGAATCACGGCGTGCCGGTGCGTGAAGGTGCCGCGACCGCAGTCCTCGCCGCTCAGGCGCACCGGATAACCGCTGGCTACCAGGGAGGCAAAGGCCATGTGCTCGCCCATGCCCCAGTCGACCGGAATCTCGCCCCGGCCCATGGCGGCGCGGTCGGCGTAGACCTTCTTCACGAGCTGGTGCGGCGCGATCGTGGCCGGCAGGCTGGTGAGCCGCTCGGCCAGGCGCTTCCACTCGCCCGGAGCCAGCGAGGTGTCGCCGGCATCGGTCCATTTCCGGCCGACATAGGGCTTCCAGTCGACCGCGTACTTGCTCTTGAAGTTGGTCAGCACCGGATCAAAGGTATTCTTGCCGGCATCGAGCGCGGCGCGCGTCGCCTTCACCATGTCGTCGCCCAGCGTCTCTCCCAGACCCTGAGCCGCCAGTTTGTCGGCGTACAGCCGGCGAGTGCCCGGGTGCTGCGCGATCTTCTTGTACATCAGCGGCTGCGTCAGCGCCGGCGTATCCTGCTCGTTGTGCCCGAGTTTGCGGAAGCACACGATGTCGACCACCACATCCTTCTGGAATTCCATGCGGTACTGCAAGGCGATCCGGGTCGCCAGCACCACCGCCTCCGGATCGTCGCCGTTGACGTGCAGCACCGGCGCCTTGATCATCTTGACGATGTCCGAACAATAGAGCGAAGAGCGCGTGTCGCGCGGGTCGCTGGTGGTGAAGCCGATCTGGTTGTTGATCACGATGTGCACCGTGCCGCCGGTGCAATAGCCGCGGGTCTCGGCCAGCGCCAGCGTCTCCATCACCACGCCCTGCCCGGCAAAGGCGGCGTCGCCGTGCACCAGGATCGGCAGCACCTGCTTGCCTTGCGGGTCGGCACGCCGGTCCATGCGCGCGCGCACCGAGCCTTCCACCACCGGGTTGACGATCTCCAGGTGCGAGGGATTGAAGGCCAGGCTCAGATGCACCGGACCGCCCGGGGTCGACACATCGGAGCTGAAGCCCTGGTGGTACTTGACGTCGCCGCTCGAGAGTTCCTCGGGCGCCGTGTGGTCGAATTCGGCAAACAGGTCGGCCGGCATCTTGCCCAGCGAATTGACCAGCACGTTGAGGCGACCGCGGTGCGCCATGCCGATCACGATTTCCTGCAGGCCGATGGCGCCGCCGCCCTGGATCAGTTCGTCCATGGCGGCAATGAAACTCTCGCCGCCCTCGAGCGAAAACCGCTTCTGCCCGACATACTTGGTATGCAGAAAGCGCTCCAGCCCCTCGGCCGCGCTCAGGCGATCAAGAATGTGCTTCTTCTGATCGGCATTGAAATCGGGCTTGGATCGAATGCTCTCGAGCTTCTGCTGCCACCAGCGCTTCTGGTTCTGATCCGTGATGTACATGTACTCGGCGCCGATGGTGCCGCAGTAGGTCTGGCGCAGCGCGTTCATCAGCTCGCGCAGGCTCATGCTGTCCTTGCCAAAGAAGGTGTTGCTGGTATTGAAGACCGCCTCCTGGTCCGCGTCGCTGAAACCGTAGAAAGAGGGTTCCAGTTCGGGAATGGCCTCGCGCTCGATGCGCTTGAGCGGGTCCAGATCGGCCCAGCGCGCGCCGACGTTGCGATAGGCCGCGATCAACTGCTGCGCTGCCGTTCGCTTGCGCCCCATCTCGGCATCGGCGCTGGCGAGCACGACCCGCGTTCCGCCATGCTTGGCGCGCTCGGCAAAGGCGGTGATCACCGGCAGGTGGGGCACGTCCCTGGCATCGCTGCCATCGACCGCGGGCACATGCTGCAAGGCGTCAAAATAGGCGCGCCAGCTTTCGGGCACGCTGCCCGGATGGGCCAGGTAGTTCTCGTACATTTCCTCAACGTACGGCGCGTTGCCCCCAAACAGGTGGGTGTTGGCTTGATAGGCTTGGTAAACCGACGATACCGACGATACCGACGAAGTCGGCTTTACGCCTTGGGACGTAGTCTCAATCATTTTCCGCTGACCTCCGTTTCCCTTGGGGAAACATTAGCTGGTTAAAGCTGCTGGTTGAATAACCTTCCGCGTCCCGGCTGAACCGATCGACGGATGCGACATAAGAAGGGCCAGATCGGCCCGCTTTTCGAACCGGTATTGTGCCACCAAATCAAAATCCGCGTCGCCCGCGGGCCTCAGGTCGGGACCACCTCGACCAGGCGCGTCTTGCCGGCCTCGCGCGGGATGGCGCCGGGAAGAAGCCACTCGAACACCGGCGAAATACGCAAGTCGGCGCGAAACGTCTGCATCAACTGTTGCTCGAGCGTTGCCAGCGCCCGCGGCGCCAGGCCCGCGTGTTCGACGCGCAGGCGCAGCGGTGGCTGCACGATTGGGCCCGGCCGGTCGAGCCGGATGCGAAACACGCCGGTCAGCTGCGGACGAAAACGGGCGATGACGCCGGCGATCGCCTGCGGATAGACGTTCATGCCCTTGACCGTCAGCATGTCATCGGTGCGGCCAAGGATCTTGAAACGGATGCCCGGCTTGCCGCACGGACACGGTTTTGTCCAGACCTGGAGCAGATCGCCGAGCGCATAGCGCATGAACGGCCCGCCACGCCAATCCAGGAACGTGAACACCATCTCGCCGATGGCGCCTTCTGCCAGTTCGATCGGCGTCCTGGCCTTCGGGTCGACAAGTTCGAGCAGGCAGTGGTCTTCCGAGACGAAATGCATGGCGCCTTCAACCTCGTCCGCGCGGTCGCAGGAGATGCCGTGGAAGGCGTGGCCGCCGCCGGTGTGGTCATAGACCTTGGCGCCGAAGCCCTCGGCCAGGGCATGCCTGACGTCCGCGTCGCCGCCGCCGCCTTCACCGGCGCAGAAGAAGTAGCGCAGGCCGAGCTCGTGCGCCGGGCGGCCCGCCTGCCTGGGCGCTTCCTCGATCAGGTACTGGCCGAAGGACGGGGTGGCGATGATCGCCTGCGGGCGGGTGAGCGCGATCAGGTCGATCACCCGCTTGGTGCCACCTTCGATGCCGACCGGCACCACGCAGGCGCCCAGGTGCATGATGCCCTGCGACAACGGCAGGCCACCGGTGAACATGCTGAGCGACAGCGCCTGGATCATGGTGTGGCCCGGCCGGATGCCGGTGCGCCAGTACTTGCGGGCATGCATCTCGTTGACGATCGCGACGTCGTGCGCGGTCAGCGTGTACAGGGTCGGCACGCCGGTGGTGCCGGAGGTCGCGTTGATGCGCACAATCTCGTCGGCCGGGGCGCAGCCCATCAGGGCGATCGGGCTGCCGTGCTGGCGCAGCGACTCCTCCTGCCGCTGGCGGTGCTCGTCCTTCGTCATCAACGGTATGCGCGCAAAGTCGGCGAAACTGCGGATGTCCTTCGGGTGCGCTCCCACCTCGTCGAACTTGTGGCGATGAACGGCAGAGCGTTCACAGTTGTAAGTCACCTGTCGCTGCAGGCGCTCGAGTTGCAGCGCCTGCAGGGCCTCGCGCGGCAAGTTCTCGACGCTGGGGTTCCACAGCTCGCTTCGCGCTTCACCGGTCATGCTTTGTGCTCCTCGTTGGCATCGGCACTGCCGGCCTGGCACAGTTCGACCCGCAGTCCGGTGCGCGGGTCGGTGTGCATGAAGGCGATGCGGCCGTGAGCGCCGCGCCGCGGAAAACCTTCCAGCGGCGCGACACCGTCGCGCGCCAGCGCCACCAGCGCCGCGTCGAGATCGGGCACCGAGATCGACAGGTGATTCAGTCCGGTGGCGCTGCCCATGGTCTGGCGTGCCAGGCCAGGCGCATCGTTCGCGTACTGCAGCAACTCGATGATGACGTTGGCCGCCTGGAACTCGGCCACCTCCAACCCGACTTCGGGCAATGAGCGCCGAACCACAGGCGCGTTGGGCAGGACCAGGCGCATCGCGGCGATGGCGGGCTCGAGCGCCGCCACGACGATGCCGATGTGATCGACGCGCGGCGCTGTCATGGCCGGCCGCGCAGCAGATTGGTTGCCGACGGGTCGAGCGCGAGCGACACCTGATCGATGACCACGCCATAGTCGGCGCGCGCGCCGTCGACGCTCAGCAGGCCGTCGAGCACGTCGGCCAGCACAAGTTGCTCGTCGCGCTCGTGCGGGTCGCCGTAGCCACCGCCGCCGCCCGCCCGCTGCCTGAAAACCGCGCCGCGCGGGATGTTGCGGATGATCGCCTTCGACTTGGGATGGATCGTGGCGCCGTCCGGGTAGCCGATCTCGATCGAATTGATGCTGCCGGGCTTGCCGCCGAACAGCCCGAAGGCGCGCGCCTCTTCCTCGGCACCGTCGCCGAACGCGATGCCGGTGACGTTCTCGCCCTCGATCACGAACTCGGTCTCGACGCCAAGCCCGCCGCGCCAGCGGCCGGCACCGGCCGAATCGGGCGCGTACTCGTGGCGCACGAGCCGGTGCGGATCGTGGATCTCGAACATTTCGTAGTCCTGCGCCAGTATGCCGCCAGCGCAGTTGATGAGCCCGATGTGGTTGTAGCCGTCGGCATTCCAGGTGGCGCCCGAGCCTCCCTTGAGCGCCAGGAACAGGATGTCCACGTAAGGCCGCGCATGGCGCGGATCCTGCCCGGTCACGGTGAAGCCAAGCATCCGGTTCCAGCCCGCGCAGACCATCTTCGGAAGGGCCTGGGCGAAGGCCCGGAAGATGGCGTCGGAAATCGGTCCGGTGATGGAGTTGCCGAAGGTGGTCGCGGCCGGGAAGCGGGCATTGAGGAACGAGCCTTCCGGATTGACGATGCGGATCGCGCGCAGCAATCCCGCGTTGTGCGGCACATCGGGATTGATCAGCATCAGGAAGGTCAGCAGCAGGGCCGACGCCGTCGCGGCGCAGGGCGCATTGACAAAGCCGGGCGTCTGCGGCGCGGACCCGCTGAAGTCGAACGTGACCTCGTCGCCGGCCACGCTGACGGCCAGCTTGATCTTCATGCGCGAGCCCTCGTTGACGCCGTCGTAGAAGGCCCAGCTCTCGGCGCGGTAGACGCCGTCGGCAATGGCGGCGATCTCCCGGCGCACCATGCGTTCGGCCGCGCCAAACAGATAGTCGATGCAGGCCTCCAGGCGCGGCCCGTCGAAGCGGCTGAACAGGTCCTGCATGCCGCGCTCGCCGACCCGGGTGGCGCCGATCTGCGCCTTGATGTCTTCCTCGACGATGCGGTAGCGGATGTTGGCGAAGATCATCCGCCAGACGTCGCGCCGCAGTTCACCGGCGGCATAGACCTTGATCGGCGTGATGCGCAGGGCCTCCTGCCAGACTTCCCTGGCCTCGGGGTTGTAGCCGCCCGCCTGCGCGCCGCCGATGTCGGCCTGATGCCCCTTGCAGGCGGCCCAGGCCGCAAGCTTGCCGGCGCGAAAGATGGGTCGGAAGACGGCAACGTCGTTGTTCTGGTTGCCACCCGAAAAAACGTCGTTGTGCAGGATGACGTCACCCTCGTGAAGGTCGTCGCCGAAGAACGCGACGATGTGTTCGCAGGCCGGCTGCAGCGCGAACGCAAGCACCGGGATGTACTCCGTCTGCTCGAGCATCTGCCCCCTGGCGTCGTACAGGCCGGTGACGAAATCGCGCGCCTCGTTGAGGATCGGCGAGCGCGTGGTGCGCAGCAGGGTCAGCCCCATCTCCTCGGTGATCGATTTCAGGCGGCGGTGCAGCACCGAAGCCTCGATCGGGTCGACCTTGGTTGCCGTGTCGGATATCCATGTCATGCCAACTCCCGCTTGCTTTGATCTTCGAGCACGCAGCCGCCAAGCGCGTCGACCGCGAGGCTGAAGCCGGCCGGCACGAAAATGCTGGTCGTGACCTTCTCGATCATGGCCGGGCCTTCGAGCCGATTGCCATGGCGCAGGCGGTCACCGTCATAGACCGGCGTCTGCGCGAAGCCGCCCGAGTCGGGCTGGTACACGCTGCGATGTCCCTTGCAAAGGTGCTCGACACTGGCCTCAGACAGCGGCTCATGCACCGCCGCCGGCTTGTCGGTGCCCCCGAGCGCCGCGATGCGAATGCTGACCAGTTCCACCGCCGCATCGTCTTCGCGCAGCGCGTAGCCGAACAGGCGATCGTGGCGCTGGTGGAAGGCTTCGCGAATGGCGTCCCAGGCGCCCTCGCGAAGCTGATCAGCGGTCGTTTCGACCGCGACCTCGTGGTACTGGCCGAGGTAGCGCAGGTCCAGCGCATGCACAAGGCGGCGCTGCGACGGGCTTATGCCTTCTGAGGCCAGAACGCCGTGCGCCTCCTCGGTCATCGCGTCGAGCAGGGCGCCAAGATGGCCGCGGTCGACCCCCGCCGGTCCAAGGATCGTCGCGTAACTGCGCACAAAATCGTGCTTGAGGTCGGTATGCAGCATCCCGGTGGCGCAAAAGATCGATGCCTCGCGCGGCACCACGATGCGCCGTATGCCCAGCTCGCGCGCGATCATGGCGGCGTGGACCGCGCCCGCGCCGCCGGCGCAGACCAGCGCAAACCCGCGCGGATCCCGGCCTTTCTGAACCGAGATTTCGCGGATCGCGGAGGCCATGTTGACGTTCATCACGTGGTACATGCCGTAGGCGGCGCGCACCGGGTCCAGCGCCAGCGGACACGCGACCTGCACGCTGATGGCGTCCAGAGCCGCCTGCGGGTCCAGCCTGATGCGCCCGCCCGCGAAGAAGTCGGGCGACAGATAGCCGAGCACCAGGTTGGCGTCGCTGCAGGTCGGCTGCTCGCCGCCCTTGCCATAGCAGGCCGGCCCCGGGACGGCGCCCGCGCTTTGCGGGCCCATGCGCAGCATGCCGTGATCGATCCAGGCGATCGAACCGCCGCCGGCGCCGATGGTGTTGATCTCCATCGACGGCAGCGCGAGCGCGAAGCGGTTGACCGAGCCGGTGCTTGTGATCGACGGCTGGCCGCCCACCACCATGGCGGCATCGAAGCTGGTGCCGCCCATGTCGACGCAGATGAAGCTGTCTTCCTTGTGCGGCTGCATCGCGGCCAGACCGGCGGTCGGGGCCGCGGCCGGCCCCGACAACAGCGTCGACGCCGCGAGGGCCGCGACCGCCGCGGGCGAGGTCACCCCGCCGTTGGATTGCATGATGCGCAGCACGCCGTGAAAACCGCTGCCGGCCAGCCGGCGGCGCAGGTTCTCCATATAGCGTTTCAGTATCGGGCCGACCACCGCGTTGAGAACAGTGGTGCTCGAGCGTTCATAGAAGCGGACCTGCGGCAAGACGCGGTTGGACACCGAGAGATAGGCGTGCGGCATGCGCCTGGCCACCAGTTCCGCGGCCTTCTCCTCGTGCGCCGGATTGGCGTAGGCGTGCATGAAGCAGATGGCGACGGCCTCTACTTCGCGCGCAAGCAACTCGGCGATGGCAAGCTCGACGTCTTCGATCTGCAGGGCCTCGATTTCGCGACCTCCCGGGTCCATCCGGCCGCGCACCGGCAAGCGCAGGCGGCGCGGGACCAGCGCCGGCGGCGCTGTGAACTTGTTGTCGTAGAACGCCTCGCGCACGCCGCGGCGCATTTCGAGCGCGTCACGAAAGCCATGCGTGGTGAGCAGGCCGGTGCGGGCCGTGTTGCCGGTCAGCACGGCGTTGGTCGTGACCGTGGTGCCGTGAACGATGATGTCGACCTGCGCCAGAAAGTCCGCCACAGGCGCCCCGGCCACGGCCGCCAGGTCGATCAGGCCGAGCAGCACCGCTTCGGACGGATCGGCCGGGGATGAAAGCACCTTGTGCACGTGCGTGCTTCCATCCGGACGCAATAGCAGGTAGTCGGTGAAGGTGCCGCCGACATCAATCCCGATGCGATAACCCATGTCGTTCCCAAGTCCCTGTCAGCTGTGTTCGGATGGCTGCCCTCACCCATGCCGCGTTGAAGACAGACACCATGGCGTTTCTTCGGGCGTCCTGAGGGACATGCATTTCAAGCGCATGACCCCAAGTATCGGCCCTTGGAACAGCCCTCAACCCACGTAAAAACCCTCGGTGATGAACGCGCTGCGGCGATGCGTTCGTCTACCGGAGCAAGCCGCATCGATCGCGGCTCGCTGACGCCTGGTCGGTACAGCCCGACACCAAGCAAAATTCGATCGTTCAGTCTGCCACTGCAAACAACATCAAGCCGATGGCCCCGGCAATACCGATCGGGATGCCAAAGCGCTCCACCTTGGAAACGGCGTCACCCGCGATCACTTCGACCGGCACTGTGGTCAGTTCCACCACCCGGTTGGTGACCGACGCCTCGAGCATGCGGGTGAGGGAGTTCTTGCGCGCCGTCGCCATCACAATATGATCACAGCCCAGACGCCGAGCCGCTTCCGTAATCGCTTCGGCCTTGCGACCGACTTCGACGTGGACACTGTAGGCGACATTGGCGGCATCGAGCATCCGGCGAATCGGCTTGAGCGCCTTTGCCGCTTCGTCACGATGGTAACTCTCGCGACTCTTGCGACTGACAAACTGTGCAATGTGCTTTGAGAAGGGCGTCTGAACATTCAACAGGTGAACCTCCAGGAGACCGTTCTTGCGAAACTCATTCATGACATGCCGCGCCGCATGATGCGCGTTGTGGGAGCCATCTACCGGAACCAGTACCTTTTCCATGACGTTTTCTCCTTCAAAGTTGTTAGACGTTTCCAATCCAGCCGCCCTTTGCCTCTTCAAATCTGCCAACCTGGCGCTAATGCGCGATTCCAGTCGGTGGTGGTTTTCCAAAAAACCCCTCCACAGGACGCCAAAAACAGTGACAACATAGACCAGCGGCACGGTGAGGTTGTAGGCGCCAAGTGCATCCTTGAGAGCTGGCTCAGAGGTCATCATCTTGGCCGCTGTGAAGGCAAGCACACCCGCGCCCAGGTACACCAGAGCGGGGTAGCGCTCGACGTACTTCAACAGGACGCTGCTGCCCCACACCAGAATCGGGATGCTGATCAGCAAGCCCAGAATCACCAGCGTGAAACTCCCGTGCGCCGCTCCAGCCACCCCGAGGACGTTGTCCATCCCCATGACCATGTCAGCCACCACAATCGTTCTGATGGCAGCCCAAAACGTGGTGGCGCCCCTGATGCGGTTCAGCTCCCCATTCTCGTGCTCGGGCATGAGCAGCTTGTATGCGATCCAGACCAGCATCGCACCACCCGCGAAGAGCAGCCCTGGGAACTGCAGCAGCCAGACAACGATCAGGGTCAACAGGCTGCGGACAATGACCGCGCCAGCTGCCCCGAAGACCATGGCCCTGCGCTGGAGGTGACGCGGCACATTGCGCGCCGCCAATGCGATCACAATGGCATTGTCACCAGCCAGGACCAGGTCAATGGCGATGATCGCTGCCAGTGCGGTCGCAAATTCAATGCTGAAGATGTCCATTTTTCACATTTCCCAGGTTCGCCTGCATCCACGGCCAGTGTGAGCTCTGGCCGCTCAGCTCAGATCGGTTGCATCTGCTGAATTCCGCAGAGCACCCAACCACCCCTGCCTTCACTGGCCTTGACCAGATGCCATGTCTCGTCAAATGACTCCGGCACCGCCCCTTTGGTCTCGCGGATCATGCCGGTAAAGCGCACGCTGACCACGTAGCGATCGCCCTCGTCTAGCACCTCGGTCACCCTGGCTTCAAGGTTGACAACCTCGGTTTCCTGGGCGGCACCACCGCGTGCTGCCATCTCCAGTTTCAAATCTGCAAGCATCTCGGGCGTCGTGAACTCGCGGAGGTCGTCCAGATTTCCGGCGTCGTTGGCCGCCTGCAAGCGAATGAACTGAACCCTGGCATTGCGCTCGAAGCCGGCGACATCAAATTCCGATGGAATGCTGCTCGCAGAACCCAACTTTGAGCCGATGCTCGAGCCGGGCATCGCGACGTCGTAGCTCTTTGGTGCCGCTTCAGTGCGCTCAAGTCCGGCGCCGGCGTATTGCATGCCACCGATTCGCGCTGCCAGCGGCGGCTGGGCAGAAGCGCGTCGGCGCATGATCAGACCGACAACCGCGAGGACCGCCATGATCGCCAGCCCAATCATCATCATGGAAGCCAGTTCCGCACCAAGTCCGAAATGGGACGCCAGCGCGGCGAGGCCGAGGCCGGCGGCCAGGCCAGCCAGGGGCCCCATCCAGGAGCGTCTCGGTTGCGCAGCCGCCGCAGGCGCGGTGGGCGCTTGCGCTGGCTTGGCATCTGGCGCCTTGTTGGCAGGGGTCGCCTGCCGCTGCATCCCAGATGACTTGCCGCCGCCCAACCGCCTTGCGGCTTCGGCATCCCCGGCGCCGAGAAACAGCCCGAGCGTCAGCACGACCGCCAATATTGAAAGCACAGTTTTCATTGAAGTCTCCATTGATGAAAGGTTCGAGGTACGAAGGGTAGCCGCATTAATGGCAACTAAAAAGCAGATAATTAGTTACTTACAATCCCTAAAATACGAACCATGCGGGCCGACTTCAACTACAAGCATCTGTACTACTTTTGGGTCGTGGCCAAGGAGGGCGGCATTTCGCGTGCCGCAAGCAAACTTGACATGGCGGTGCAGACGATCAGCGCGCAAGTGAGGGAGCTCGAGCGCTCGCTGGGCTACGCTCTGCTCAAGCCCGCCGGCAGGGGTCTGGTGCTGACCAATGCCGGTATGGCCGCCATGCAGCAGGCTGATCTGATATTTCAGCTCGGTGAGAACCTGCCTGCCGTGGTGCGAGACGCCATGGGCTCTCCTGCCGTCAGGCTGGCTGTGGGCATATCGGATGCTTTGCCCAAGCTGGTGGTGCATCGATTGCTGCAACCCGTCTTGACGGCGCCCCATTTGCGCCTGCTGTGCAATGAGGGCGAATTCGATGATCTGTTGGGCGATTTGGCCTTGCACCGCCTTGACATCGTGTTGGCAGACCGTCCGGCCCCCTCCAATCCGAACATCAAGCTCTACTCTCACTCGATGGGTTCGTCACCGATCTCCTGGTACGCAAGTGCCGCGCTCTACAAGTCGGCAAAGAAGGACTTTCCGAATTGCCTCGCGGATGTGCCGGTTCTGCTGCCAACCAGCCACACCGACGTTCGTGCCCGGATCGACCACTGGTTCGAACATCGCGACATCCGGCCGCGCATCGTCGGCGAGTTTGAGGACAGCGCGCTGCTCAAGACCTTTGGCGCCAGCGGCATGGGCGTCTTTCCGGCAGTCGAATGGGTTCACGACGACCTGCTCAAGCACGATGGGGTAAGGCAACTCGGGCCGTGCGATGGCGTTGCGGAGAACTTCTTCGCCATTGGTACCGAAAGGAAGGTGCAGCATCTCCTGGTTCAGCGCCTTCTTGAGGCTCGTCGTGCTTCTTTTTAAGCGGCCGATCGAGGTTGCGGCGCTTCGGCCGCTGAGGCAACGGCAATCTGAATGGCCTGCATTTCCTGACATGACCTCACGAGTCACGCCAAACTCGAAATCACCAGATCGTCCTTGGCCTTATTCTTGACCGAATACATCACTGCATCGGCTTTTTCCAACAACTCCGAAACCGACAATTGAAGCTTGTCCGAGACCACCACGGCTCCGATACTGGCACTGACTTGCTCACTGAACGATTTGACGACAGTTCGCAGTGCCCGCTGTAAGCGCCCGAGTACATGCTCCGCTTCTTCAAGACTTGTTCGTGGCAGCACGATAGAGAACTCGTCGCCACCAAGTCGCGCGACGCAATCGACGTCCCTCATGGTGCGCTTCAGGCAATCGCCCAGTGCGACCAGGAGCGCGTCGCCTCGTTGGTGACCTTGCGTATCGTTGATGCTCTTGAAGTTATCGATGTCAATGGCCACCAAGGTCAAAGCCTGGCCAAAGCGTCTCATCCTCAAGTTCTCCATCTCCAAAACTTCCAAGAAACTCCGGCGATTGTTCAGACCGGTCAACAAGTCGGTTCGGCTTTCATCTCTCAGCCGGTCCACCGTGCTCTTGAGCAAATAAAACAGGGCCGCGAACGTGACGAAAACAACAAGAACCGATATGTCGGACAGTGCTTCATGCGCGCCAACCACGTTGCCAGGAAAAGCCAGGTGATTGGTGTAGACATTGATCACGTCACAAATTACCACGACAGCTGTGGCCTGTGCCGGTCTGCAAAACCAGACCGCAAGAAATATCGGAAGCAAGTAGTAACCGGTGATATTGATGTAGGGCGGTGTCGCGAGATCGAGCCAGGCAACCAGCAACGTCAACGCTATGACAATACAGAAGCGGGTGACGCCAGAGCGTCGTCTGAGCCAAAGTTCCAGCGACCATTGTCGGAGCCAAAGTTCCAATTCATGAAATAGCTGTAAGGGCATGATGTTTCTATGTGTCGAGTAAGCTGGTTAGGCATCAAGCCATGCTCTGGCATCGCCCTGGCTCGCATAGGGTCGGATCGGGCAGGCGGCACCAAGGTCATCGTTGCCATAGGCCGTCAGCCATTGGATTCCAATCCACGCTGATTTGTCCGTCACATTCTGCACCATATGCCGTTCGTGCGCGAGCGGGCTGGACAATGGCCCTTTGTCTCAGCCGAATTGAAGCAGGATCACGAAGCACTGCCAAGACCCCGAGCGCGCACAACCTCCCATCCCGATCCCGTTCTTACGCCAGATTAAGTAATTGACGTCCATTGGTCTCAACCAAGGGTTATCACCGTGATTCAAACAAATACATCACCCTAGAGTGTCGAGCAAGTGCTAGCTGCGGCGAGTCGCCTTCAGAAGATCTGGTGCTTTATTAAAGGTAAGAAAATGAACAACGTTGGAACTTGGATGTCGGCGCATACCGTCTGGCGCAGTGTCTTCTCGACGATGGTCGCGATTCTGTCCACATCAGCTGTGCTTGCCGCGGACGCCCCGAAAACGGAAGAAGTGCCCTTCTGGGCAATCGGCATGCCGAAAAGTGATGTCGCCTCAAAATTGGCACCGGTGCCATCATTTCCGATACCCACGGCGGCCGACAAGCTGCCCGTCAGCAAACTGAAACTGCCGCCCGGTTTCAAGGCCGAAGTATGGGCCAGCGGAATTCTCGATGCGCGCGGCATGCGCCAGGGCGATCAGGGAACGGTGTTCGTCAGTTCCCTGTTCGTTGCCGGCAAGATTTATGCCGTGCAGGACAAGGACGGCAAGCGCGTGGTGAAAACAATCGCTGACAAGCTGTTCCTGCCCAACGGCATCGAGTTTCACAAAGGCTCCCTGTTCGTCGCCACGCCGAAGGACATCACGCGTTATGACAACATCGAGGCCAATCTTGACAATCCGCCAAAGCCCGTGATGGTGTACGACAAGCTGCCAGGCGACGTGCCGCATGGATGGAAGTTCATCAAGATCGGTCCTGATGGCAAGCTCTACGTGCCGGTCGGAGCGCCGTGCAATCTGTGCCTGCCGCCCGATACGCATGCGCAGATATTTCGCATGAACCTCGACGGGACCAACGTTGAGTCGGTGGTGAAGGGAATGCGCAATACGGTCGGTTTCGATTTCCATCCCAAGACCGGCGAACTGTGGTTCGGCGACAACCAGCGCGACTGGCTCTCCGAAGACATGCCGATCGATGAACTGAACCATGTCACCAAGACCGGCCAGCACTTCGGCTTCCCGTTCTGCCACTCGGGCATGATGACAGACCCCGAGTTTGGCTGGGGCAAGGACTGCAAGGACTACGTCAAGCCGGCGCTGCTGCTGGGCGCGCATGCGGCTCCGGTGGGCATGCGTTTCTACAACGGCAAGATGTTCCCGGCGAAATACCAGAACGCCATTTTTCTTGCGCGGCACGGTCCGTGGAACCGCACAAAGAAGTATGCGGCTGACATTGTTGCCATCTTCATCGACGACAAGGGCAACGCAAAGATGGAGCCGTTCATGACGGGTCTGGTGGAGAAGAACGAATACCTTGGCCGACCGGCCGATGTGATGGTGATGAAGGACGGGTCACTGCTGGTTTCGGATGACCATAACGGCGCCATCTATCGCATCAGTTACACCGGCAAGTGAGTTGCCGGCAGGCCGGGTACTTGCGCGCCGCGGCCTTCGTCGCGGCGAGTTTGCTGGTGTGTCAGCACGGGGTCCAGGCCGCCACTGCGGCTCAGGGCCGCCTTGCGCCCTGCATGGTCTGCCATGCCGAGAACGCCAGCAGCGCGGAGCCCGATACACCGCTGCTCGCCGGACAACCGTCGTTTTACGCCATTACGCAGTTGTTCCTGTTTCGTGAAGGCCGCCGGGGTAGCGCGGTCATGAACGCCATCGCCAAGGGCCTGACCGACGATGACCTGCGGAACTTTTCGGATCTGATCGGCAAACTCCCGCCGCCGTCCAGGCCCGCCCGACCGGCCGATGCGTCGCGCATGGCCACAGGGGCAGCGCTGGCGCAGAAACACCGCTGCGCCTCATGCCATGGCGCGGACTATGCCGGGGGCAAGCAGGTGGCGCGCCTGGCGCATCAGCGCGAGGGATACCTGAGCAGGGTGCTTGTCGAGTTCCGCTCCGGCAAGCGGCTGGGTTACACCAGCGCCATGAGCGAAGCACTCAGCGGAATTCCACCCGAAGCGCTGGCTGACCTGGCGCACTACCTCGCCAATCTTCCGGCAACTGCGCGCTGAGCAAGGCTGGCGCACCCATGGCCCCGGCCATCAAGGATGTCCTTGGCTGTCTCTGCCTGTCAGTCAGGTGTGACGCCAAGGTGTTTCAAGCGATTCACGAAGCCTTGTCGCTTGAACATCAGCTCCCGTTCGCGCGGGATGATCCTGGACCACATTTCATCCGGACTAGGGTGCGTCCAACCAAGCTCGCGTTTTGCCTTGGCCGATGAATAGTTCAGATGGGCTTTCGATGCGTCTACCGTGTCGCGAGACAAGAAGGCCGGAAGACCAAAGGCGCGCAGCAAAGGCTCCATGAGGGCCATTTGGGGCCGCATGAGCCAGCGCGGCAACCACAGCTTCGGCACCCTGCCTCCAGGGAATCGACTGAACTGCGAGAACAGTTCGCCCAGGGAAGTTGCCTCACCACAGAAGACGTAGTCCTGGCCGATCGGTGCCTTCTCAGCGCAAAGGCAAAGACCGTCGGCTAGCGCGTCAACGTCAACCAGCGAGTAAACGGCATCCTTGCCAAACGACATCGGCGGCATCGCGCCGAGCAAATACAGGCGCAGGAAGTAGCCAAACGCCGAGTGGTCATTGACGCCGACAACACCGTTGGGCATGGCGATGACCAGCGGCAAACCGGCTGTGCGGTACTTCAATGCCGCTTGATGCGCCTGCGTCTTGCTGCGCATGTACGGCGACCGGTAGTCAGCAGCGTCTTTGTGCGTTTCATCCCTGGCAACAGACTTTTCTGGCGGTCGCCCGCTTGGCCCCAATGCCCAAACGGTCGACACATACACGGTTCGAGCCATACCAGCCTCAAGGGCAGCCCCAAGCACGGAGTCGGTTCCTTCAACATTGACCCGTTGCATGCGTTCGCTGGCGACACGATTCAGGCCGAACTCATAGACGCCCGCGTTGTGCACCACGACGTCTGCGCCGCTCATCGCTTCGCGAAGGCCGGCAGGCTCGGTCACGTCGCCTGGAACCAAGACCACACCCTGGGACTTCAGCCAGCTCGAAGGCGCAGAATGCTGGTCTCGCACCAGAGCGCTCACTTGCCAGGCACGTTGGCGCATGGCCCGAACCAGTGCTGTTCCAATAAACCCGGTTGCACCCGTAAGAAACACTCTCATTCAATTTCTCCCTTCGAAATTCAGTGCTGACTCATCGGCGACGCTCAGTTCTCCGAACCGGTCGCTTCGTTGCGCTCACAGACCTTGACACCGCAATATCGACAAGGTCGCGATGATTTGCGGCCAGGCTACACAAACGCCTCGAACTCTTCAATCGGCAGCGGCCTGCTGAACAGATAACCCTGGTAGTTATGGCAACCCAGACCAGCCAGAAAGGCGCGCTGCGCCTCGGTCTCGACCCCTTCGGCCATGAGCTCCAGCCCCATGCTCTCAGCCAGCGCCACCACCATCCTGGCAATGGCCGCATCATCAGGATCGGTGAGGATATCTCTGACAAAGGACCTGTCGATCTTGAGCTGATCGAGCGGCAAGCGCTTCAAGTAGGAGAGCGATGAATAGCCGGTGCCGAAGTCGTCGAGCGAGAAACCGATTCCCCTGGCCTTGAGGTCGTTCATCTTGATGACGATGTCCTGTGCGTTCTCCACCAGCACGCTCTCGGTGAGTTCGATCTTGAGGCGCTGCGCATTGGCCCCGGTCGCCTCCAGAATCGCCAGCAGTTCCTGCACAAAGTCGACCTCCTTGAACTGACGGACGCTGACATTCACGGCCATCGTCAGGTCGACCGTCTCGCGCCGATCTGCCCACGCCGCCAGTTGTTTGCAGGCCGTCTCCAGCACCCAGCGCCCCAGTGGCAGGATCAATCCGCTCGATTCGGCAACGGGAATGAATTCACCGGGCAGGACCAGTCCGCGCTCGGGATGCCGCCAGCGCAGCAATGCCTCCGCCCCGCTCAGGCGGGCATCGCCTCCGCTCTGGGGCTGGTAATGCAGAACAAACTGCCCGCCGGCCACGGCCTGATGCAGTTCTGCTTCCAGCCTGGCCCGGGCGATGACCGTGGCTTGCATCTCGGCCTCGAAGAAGCGCAGGGTGTGGTGCCCTGCCGTCTTGGCCTGGTACATTGCCAGCTCGGCGCGCTTCAGGGGCTCTTCGATGGTCTCGCGCTGACGTCCGCCAAACAGGGTGACGCCGATACTGGCGCTGCTGCGGTGCCCATAGCCGTCGAGATCATAGGTCTGACCCAGCGCGTCAAGAATCTTCGCCGCCACGACTTGCGCCTGGGCTGCGGCCTCCTGCCCGTCGCTGCTCAAGTCCTGCAGCAGGACAACGAACTCGTCGCCGCCCAGGCGCGCCACGGTGTCCCCCTCGCGCACGCAGGCTGTCAGCCGCGTGGCGATCTGGCGCAGAAGCGCATCGCCCTTGTCATGGCCCAGGGTGTCGTTGAGGGTCTTGAAGTTGTCCAGATCAATGAAGAGGAGCGCGTCCTGGTGACCGTGGCGGACAGCGCCCACCAGCGCCTGTTCAAGCCGGTCCATCAGCATTCTTCGGTTGGGCAGGCCGGTCAGCGGGTCTGAGAAGGCCAGGCTCTGGATCTGAAGCTCGGCCTGCTTGCGTTCGGTGATGTCGCGCATGACCGCGCTGACGAACCAGCCCTCGCTGCTCTCCCACTTGGCCAACGAGAGTTCGATAGAAAACTCGCTGGCGTCCTTGTGCAATCCATGCATTTCAACGGTCTTGCCGATCACCCTGGGTTCACCGCCGGAGCCGATCCGCTTCATTCCCGCCAGGTGTTGATCGCGGTAGCGCTCGGGCATCAGCAGTGTCAAGGACCGATTCATGACCTCCGATTCGGCGTAGCCAAAGGTGATCTGGGCACCATGGTTCCAACCGACGATCATGCCTGCGCCGTCGGCGGTTACGATGGCGTCGTGGGCCGATTGCGTGATCGCGCGGTTGCGTGCCTCGCTTTTCTGCAGCGCGTGCTCTGCCTTCTTTCGGCTGCGATTGCTCGTGATCAGGAAAGCGATCAGCAGCGTCTGTGCCACAACGAATACGGCAATGCCGATGCCATAGGACCGGTATTGATCCCAGAACGTCGGCGTGCGATTCACGAACAACGGCTTGCCGCTGAGTCGGCTCACATCGCCGCCCCAGCGTCGGATCTGCGCCCAATCGAACATGGACACTGGCGTGTCGGGAACCACGGTCGCATGCTCGGTCAGCCGCAGGCCGCCGCGCAAGAGGTCGGTCCCGATCAAGGCAAACTGCGCTGCGCTATCGCCCAGCCGTGTCACGACACCGCCAATGGTTCCGGTGCCTATCGTCAAATCGACGAGCACAAAAAATGGCGCCTGGGCGACTTTCAGGAAGCGCGCAACCGTCTCCGGCGGCACAAATATCTGGCCCTTGGCGTCGCGCGTAATGCCAACGCCCAGTATGACGGAGTTCTTCGGTGCACTGGCCAGTCTGGCGTCAATCTCATCAATGCTCAAAGCCTGGGTGTCTTCAATCTGAAGCTTGTCCCGCCATGGCGCCAGATCGGTGCGGATGTTCTCTGCGCGCGAACGCTCCACCTCGCTGCTGCCCTGGATCACGATGACGCGCTCGGTGCGCGGGAAAAGCTCCAGGGCCCGCTCGAGCGTGCCACGGTAATCGAAGCGCGTCGACTGAAAAACAAACTGCCTGGGGTCCGATTTCGCGCTTGCCGGCATCTGCGCTGTCCAGCTCAAGACCGTTGCGCGCGGCGCCAGACCCTTCATTTCGTTGAGCAGGAAGTCCAGCGCAGGCTGCTGAATACAAAATACCAGCTCAATCTCGTCGCTGGCATAGCGCTGCATCAACAGCGCTGCCATTGCCCGCCGATTGTCACTGCCGGTGTGGCGCACCAGGTCGAGATGTTCGACATGGATGTCGCTGCTCTTCAGACCCCCCTTTTTGAGCCCGGTGATCAATCCCGAGACGTACTGGTCGGTCGCCGCTGCGCCCAGGTAGGCCGATACCAGGATCAAGGCATGCTTGCCGGGTGGCGGTGAAACCGCCGGAATGCCTTGCCCGGCAACCGGCGTCACGCCAACCAACCACGTCATCAGGATGGCAAGCAGCAGGCCAAGCACCCTCATGTGCTTCGTCGCAACTTCACCCCGCAACCTTGCGCTGGCGGGTAATTTGATTCGCACATCAATTTTTGCCTCCCTTGTCCCTGCCGGGTCTTCGGACGGACCTGGCGTGAACAGACTCCCGCGAAGTCTACCTGTAATTAAAGGGCCCCCGGCTCCCCGGCCAGGACGCTACTTCTCCTCGGGAGCGGCACGCGGCGGCTGCATTGCTTCCTCTAGCGCCTGTTTGACCTGCTGCTGAATCTGCTGGGACTGCTCGCCGGCCATGGCGGGGGAACTGGCCGCACCTTGTGCACCCTCTGCCATGGGAACCCGCAGCGAAGGCACGCCTTGCTGCGTTGAGCCGAGTTGCTTCTTGACCAGAAAACCCACCATGGCAAGACTGAGCAACAGACCGATCAGACCAAGAACTCCCTTCATCGCACAACTCCTTTTGTCCTTATCGTCGGTTTGGACCGGCCGCTGCCAGGCGGCCCCGGGCGCCTCAGAAACCGGCGCACGCCTTGTCGATTTCCGCGCGCAGCTCGGCATAGGTGTGCGTGACCGGAAACTGCCCAAACTCGTCGATCACGTTCTGCGGTGGGCTGAACAGGATGCCCGCGTCGGCCTCGGCCAGCATCGCCGCGTCGTTGTAGGAATCGCCGGCGGCGATGACCTTGAAGTTGATTTCCTTGAAGCGCCGCACGGCCTCCATCTTCTGGTTGGGCATGCGCAGGTGGTAGTCCACCAGCATGTCGGAGGCGTCGGCCTGGAGCGTGTGGCACAGCAGCGTCGGCATGCCGAGCTGTTCCATCAGCGGCATGGCGAATTCGTAAAAGGTGTCGGACAGGATGATGACCTGGAACTTGCGCCGCAGTGTGTCGAGAAACTCCTTGGCACCGGGGAGCGGACGTATCCCGGAAATGACCTCGCGGATATCGGACAAACCGAGCTTGTGCTGGCGCAGCAGATCGAGCCGGTATTTCATCAGCCTGTCGTAATCGGGTTCGTCGCGCGTGGTGCGGCGCAACTCGGGAATGCCGGTGCGTTGCGCGAATTCGATCCAGATTTCCGGAACCAGCACACCTTCAAGATCAAGACAAACTAATTGCACCAGGGTTCTCCAAAAGCGGCGCCGGCGTGACAATACCGGCAGGACGACGGGGATCATAAGGCCAATCGGAGTCCACTTGGGGCGGCAGACCGGTCGACTGTCGCCTCAGGCAACCAGGCCGCGCGAACGGAAGTCCAGAATGCATACAGGGCGCTGCAAGCGCCATTCCAGGGGCGAGATTTTGCGAGAATGCGAGTTGACATGAGCGACAAATCCCAGGCGGAAATCCCGATGGAAGAACTGGCACGCCTGTTTGCCCGGCACATGCCGCATGGTCAGGACATTGGCATGCAGATGGATGGCTCGAGCGCCGATGGCCGGACCCGGATGCATTTGCCCGCGCAGCCCTTCCTGTCCGGCGACGCGACCGCCAGTTTCTTCTTCCCGGGTGTGCTTTTCAGCATGGCCGATACCGCCTGCGGCATGGCCGTTTTTCGTGCGCTGGGGCGCTACACCCCCATCGCCACGATCGACATGCGCATCGATCATCTGGCCCCGGCGACGATGGACGCCGATTTGCTGGCCGTGGCCGAGTGCTACCGCATGACCCGGTCCATCGCCTTCGCCCGCTGCGAACTGCTGTGCGGCCCCCGCTCCAAGGTGGTGGCCATTGCGGTCGGAACCTTCATGCTGCAGTCCCGTTCGACCAGGATGGCCGGCATCCACAAGCCGCAGGGAAGGCCGCAGTGAGTTCAGGCAACGATCGGGAAACACCCGACCCGCAGACAACGCGCGATCGCATCATGGCCACGCTGCAGGCCATGCCCTACGCACGCCATCTGGGCATCTGCCTGCTGGCCGAGCCGACCGATGTCAGCGTGTTCCATTTGCCTTTTGACGCGCGCATCATCGGCAACCCGATGCTGCCGGCGATCCATGGCGGCGTGGTGGCGACCTTCATGCAGGCGGCCGCGCTGGCATCCACCTACGCGCTCATGCGCGAGGATGTGCCGCCCAAGCTGGTGGACTTTTCCATCGACTACCTCAGTTCGGCCGGACCCACCGAGTTGCTCGCCCAGTGCGAAATGCATCGGGTCGGCAAGCGCATCGCCTCGGTCGGGGTTCGCTGCTGGCAAAAGAGTTCAGACGCCCCGGTGGCACTGGCGCGGGCGCATCTGTTCGTGGCGCCATCGGCCTCGGATGCGTCGGTCATCTGAGCCTTCGTTCGGAGCGGGCGCTCCAGCCTATGTCCTACTCAAGCCTGTTGCCATCGCGTGACAGCGCGCGCCGCCAAGGCGATGAAATACGCTGCATGTGCGAGCTTGAACTGCAGGGATCTCGCACCTCAAGGAAGCCAACGTACAACTGGTACAGATGGGCCGGGCCGCGGCCCGCTCTGACCTCGATGAATCGCGGCTTCAATTGCACCGTGCCATGCTCGACACTGACAAGCTGTTCTTCCGCCCCGGAGGCCGCGTGTTGCTGGCCGATATTGGTGACCTGCTGACCCAGTGCCTGCGCAACGTCGATCATGTCACGGACCTGCTGGCGCAGGACGGCAAGCTTAAACAAAATTAATAAATCTCACGCCGTTGGACCAAACCACCATGTCGGAGCGACAGTAACATTCCTTGTCGGCACGTCAGAGGTCGCAAAGCCGGCAGTTTGAGCTAGGCATGCCTGCCCCCCGGCAGGTCACTATTTACTTTGGCGGTGCCATGAGGACATCATTATTTGGTCCCTTGTTTGGGAATAGGGTTGGCAGGCGATTCACGGACGCGCAGTCCCCGTCCGACACGCTGATGCATGAGTTGGGAGCGCTAAGGGCGATCGTCGATATGAAGGATCACTCGCTTGACCGGCTAAGGGAAGAGCAAAGGATGTTCATAGCCGAGATCGATTCATTGCGAGCCACGTCTGATGCGAGAGCGCAAGAAGTGCTAGCCTTGAGAAAAGAGGTTGGCAGTCTGCAGCAACGTCTTGTGGCGCTGACTTCCTCTGTCTGCGGCACCGTTACTTGCACTTTTAGAAGAAGCAGGTCCGCAAGATCCGTCGGCTAAGGTGCCCGCGCAACTGCTAACGGAAGCGCTGTGCCTTGTCACGCCGCCTCTGACGCACCCTGTCATCACTCGGCCCATGCATGGTGCTGATCGCGACTACCAGGCACGGCTCGACAGAACCGACCGGTCAGCAAACAGATCCAGCAGGGGGATCAGCCTGATGAGTTCAAACCGATGCCAGAAGTCGGGGGACAGAGCTGAAGATCTGTCCCGCAAGGTTTCCAAGGTATCAGGAGGTCATCAGGTCCTTGATCTGCTGCAGCGCGGCCGGGTCGTCCATGGTGGTCAGGTCGCCGGGATCGCGCCCTTCGCAGATCGCCTGCACGGCGCGGCGCAGCAGCTTGCCGCTGCGGGTCTTGGGCAGCACCGTGACAAAGCGCACGCGCGCCGGGCGCGCCACCGCGCCCAGATCGTTGTCGACCAGTTTCATGATCTCGCCCTCGAGCTTGAGGCGCGCGGCATCGTCAACCAGCAGGCTGGCGTCCTTGACCACGGCAAAAGCCATCGCCACCTGGCCCTTGAGCTGATCGGCCACGCCCACCACCGCCACCTCGGCGACGTTCGGATGCGCCGAGATGCTTTCCTCGATCTCGCGCGTGCCCAGGCGGTGTCCGGCGACGTTGATCACATCGTCGGTGCGTCCCAGGATGAAGAAGTAGCCATCGGCGTCGCGGATACCCCAGTCGAAGGTGCTGTAGACCATCCTGCCCGGCACCGTCTTCCAGTAGGTGCTGACGAAGCGCTCGTCGTCGCGCCAGACCGTCTGCATGCAGCCGGGGGGCAGCGGCCCCTCGATCGCGACCACGCCTTTTTGCATCGGTTCGGTCAGTTCAGCGCCGGTCTGGTCATCGAGCAACTTCACGTCGTAGCCATAGACTGCCTTGCCGGGTGAGCCGAACTTGCTCTGCGCCTTCTCCACGCCGTTGCACAGCGACAGGATCGGCCAGCCGGTTTCGGTCTGCCAGTAGTTGTCGATGATCGGCTTGTCCAGCCCCTGGCTGATCCACTGCGCGGTCGGCTCATCGAGCGGCTCGCCCGCCAGAAACAGCGCGCGCAGGCTCGACAGGTCGTATTTGGTGAGCAGCGCCGGGTCCTGCTTCTTGAGCACGCGCACCGCGGTCGGCGCGCTGAACATCACCGTGACCTTGTACTTCTCCACCAGGCTCCACCAGATGCCGCCGTCGGGCCGCGTCGGCAGCCCCTCGTACATGATGGTGGCCATGCCGGCGATCAGCGGGCCGTAGATGATGTAGCTGTGGCCCACGACCCAGCCGATGTCGCTGGTGGAAAAATAGGTTTCACCGGCATTGCCGCAGTAGATGTGCTTCATGCTGGCGGCCAGCGCCACGGCGTAGCCGCCGGTGTCGCGCTGCACGCCCTTGGGCTTGCCGGTGGTGCCGCTGGTGTAGAGCGTGTAGCTGATGTGCGTGGCATCGACCCACTCGCAATCGACCACCGTATCGAGGTGTTTCTGGCGCAGCGCGCCCCACAGATGATCGCGCCCGGCCACCAGATCCATGGCGACCAGTTTGCGGTCGACCAGCAGCACGGCGTCGGGCTTGTGGCTGGACAGGCGGATCGCCTCGTCGAGCAGCGGTTTGTAGGCCACGGCCTTGCCGCCGCGCGAGCCGGCGTCGGCGCTGATGACCAGTGTGGGCGACGCGTCCTCGATGCGCGAGGCCAGCGAACCCGAAGCAAAACCGCCAAACACCACCGAATGAATGGCGCCGATCCGGGTGCAGGCCAGCATGGCAAAGGCGGCCTCGGCAATCATCGGCATGTAGATCAGCACACGGTCGCCCTTGGTGACGCCGAGTTCCTTCAGCGCGGCGGCCATGCGCTGCACTTCGGCGTGCAGTTCGCGGAAGGAATAGACCTTTTCCTGATCGGTCTCGGTCGAGACGAAGATCAGCGCGGCCTGGTCGCCGCGGTCTCTGAGGTGCCGGTCCACCGCGTTGTGACACAAATTGGTGGTGCCACCGACAAACCACTTGGCAAACGGCGGGTTGCTGTAGTCACAGATCTGTTGCGGCGGGGTCTTCCAGTCCACCAGTTGGGCCTGTTCGGCCCAGAAGGCGTCACGATCCGTAAGGGAGCGGCGGTGAAAATCGGCATAGCTTGTCATTGTGTGTCTCCGGGCGGGTCTCAAATCTGAATTTATAATTATGAGCATTCAACTTGCTACAAACTGACTCACCCCGACGGCCTATTTGATCAGCGCCTGCGCCGCCTTGAAGGCCGGGTGTTCAGCGCTGCGCAGCCACTCGAAGGCAACCATCTCTGTCGTCACCAGTTCGACCCCGGCGCCGGCCAGGCGGTCAAAGGCGGCGTCGCGATTGCGCTCCGTTCGCGAACTGCAGGCGTCGGTCACGACCCAGACCTCGAACTCGTCCTCCAGCAGGTCGAGCGCCGTCTGCAGCAGACAGACATGGGCTTCGCAACCGCTGATGACCACCGTATTGCGCTCGGCCGGCGCGACGGCCTGCGGTTTTTGCAGGTGTTTGGGCAGGCTGCGCGCGTTGCCGGCCACCGCTTTGACGGGCGGGCGCAACCATTCACCCAAGCCCTCCTCCACGCCGCTGAACTGCATCTTGGCCAGGGTCCTTTGGCACAGGGCCCTGAGTTCGGGCGCGTTCTCGCCCAAGCGGGACGGGTTTTGCTCGGTGCCCCAGACCGGCACCTGCATCAACTGCGCCAACTGCGCCAGACGGGCGGCGTTGGCCAGCACCATGGCATTCTCAAAAATGACGGGCATCAGGCGAGCCTGGTAGTCGACAAGGACAAGTTGGGACTGGCTGGCTTCAAGCAACATGGCAAGCTTTCTGAAAAGAACGGGCGGTATCGGGCAATGCGCTATTAAACCGCAGGTTTCGGTGGCAAGTCCATCGGGTTTGGCACAGCGTCTATACTCCCGCGATGCTCCGCCCGATCCGAATCCCTGCCCTGCTGGTCGCCCTTGTGCTGGCTGCCAGTGCGCACGCCAGTCCGCCCGAGGCGGTGGACGACCTGAATCAGTTGCTGGCCGACAAGGGCCTGCTGGCGCAGATCGACCAGGTCAGGCACTCGATTGGCGAGAAGACCTCCGATCTGGTTGTCACCGCGATGGGTTTTCTCGGCGTGCCCTACCGGCGCGGTGGCAGCACGGTGGAAAGCGGTTTTGACTGCAGCGGTTTCGTCAAGGCCATGTTCGAGCAGACGGTAGGCCTGATCCTGCCGCGCAAGGCCGACCAGCAAGCCGCCGCCACCCAGAAGATCGAGCGCGCCGACCTGCAGCCCGGCGACCTGGTCTTCTTCAACACCATGCGCCACGCCTTCAGCCACGTCGGCATCTACATCGGCGAAGGCAAGTTCATCCACTCCCCCAAGCCCGGCGCCGAAGTGCGCGTCGAGAGCCTGGCGCTGAGCTACTGGAATCGTCGCTTCGATGGCGCGCGCAGGGTGCACAGCAGCGCAGCAGAGGCCGCAACGGCTCAGGCCAACTGATCCGTCTCCGCAGCCAGATCGCCGGCAATCAGCCGGAACTGCTCCAGCGCTGCTTCCAGATCATCCACAATTTCCTGCGCAATCACGTCCGGCGGCGGCAGGTTGTCGCTGTCTGCCAGTGAGTCGTCCTTGAGCCAGAAAATGTCCAGACTGGCCTTGTCGCGCGCGATCAGCTCGGCGTAGTCGTAAACACGCCAGCGGCCTTCGGGCGTTTCGGCTGACCAGGTCGCATGACGATCATGCCGATTGGCCGGGTTGTAGAGCTTGACGAACTCGTCCAGATGCTCGCGCTTGAGCGGATTGGTTTTGAGCGTGAAATGCTGATTGGTACGCAGGTCGTAAATCCACAGCTTCTTGGTCCAAGCTATTTCGCTGGCAGGTTTGCGCTCGAAGAAAATCACATTGGC
>CAIMBE010000138.1 GCA_903839085.1 uncultured beta proteobacterium
GCCCGCGGTGTCCACCACGGCGCCGGCACCAACTGTGATACCGGACTGGTTCACCAGCACCAGTTTGCCATTGCTGCCCAGGGTGCCGAAGATCTGCGACGGGGTGTTGGTCACCACGCGGTTGATGGAGGTGCTGCCGCTGTTGGGCTGGGCGAACCAGGTGCTGCTGCCTGTGGGTATGGAGAAGCTTTGCCAGTTGATGGCCGAGTAGTTGGCTCCGGCGCCGTTCTGGGTGGTGACGGTGAGTTTGTTGCCCTGGTTCGCTAGGCTGGCCTGGCCGACGATGGCCACGGCTCCGGTGGGGTTGGCGAATGCATTTGCGGGCACGGTGCCCCAGGCGATGGCGATGCCGAGTGACAAGACAGCCAGACCGGCGCCAACCGGATGAGCCTGCGGCCGAATCCGGCGACCGGCAGAAGCGCCGGTAGATCGTCCGCCGCTGGAAGCGATTTCTGCAACCGCCACCATGACCCCCAGTGCCTGGTTCCAGACAGTGCGAAAAATGTGGTTTAGTGATGCACGACTCGACATGATGCCACTCCCGAAAACGTCCAAACTTCCACCAAGCGGCGTGGAACCCTTTACACTGATTTGCGTTAACTTATATTAATTTATATTAGAGCACAGACATGCGGAAGACGCGCTTCACGCCAACAGGGCTCGAAATGTTTGCTTCATAAAGCCGGCGGCGTCCAACGATTCAAGTGATGGGCACTGCGCCCGGACCTGAGCAGCGCGCTGTCCGATCTGCGGATTTGAGATCAGTGCCGAGATTTCGTTGGCAAAGCTGGGCTGGTCCTGATAAGCCATGACGGCAGACCCCTGAGCCACCAAATTCATGGCTGCAAACAAGTGCTCCTGATGCATGGGTATCAACAGCTGCGGGATGCCGAGCCGGACAAACGCCGCGACCGTGTTGTGATTTCCGTGGTTGATGACCCATGCCGCCTGCTCCGCCACGGTGGAAAGATCCAGAAGTTGATCGGTGAAATTCAGCTGTTCACCGCAGTACGCGTTTCGCAGGGCGTGGGGCAGACCTCGCACATACAGCAGCGCACACACCTCAGCCGCTCGCAGATCCTGCAACAGCTTTTCCAGCGACGGGATGGCGTGCAGGTAGCCAAATACCTTGGGACCATTGCCGAGTGGCCACTGAGGTGAATGTTGCGGTCTGGGCGATTCGACGCCCAGATAGCGCAGCCCGGGGCGCTCGCCAAAATGATCAAGCAAGGGCAGGGTCATTAAAAACTGCTCGTCGGCCTGGCCGTAGATATCGTGCAAAGAGTCGAGCTGTCGGACGCCAAGGCTGTCCAAGGCGATATTGACAACTTTCAAGAGCACGGCGTCGTCGGCGCGCAGGCCGTCAAGAACCTCAACCGTCCTTTGCGTTGTGACAAAAGGAGCAAATGGAGCAGAGGGTACCGGTGGCTGCGGCGGAATGGCAAACCCGTTGCCCACCAATATTTTCTTGAACCCATACGAATGTGCGGCAATCAGAGCGGTCGGACTGTGTTCAAAAAGAACGAGGTCCGGCTCGCACAGGTCAAAAAGGGCACGCCAGGCACGCAGGTATATCTCGAGTTCGTCAGCGCCGGAAAAGCATTGCCTCACCATTAGATGGGTGTAGCTTGGGAAAGCCGACTGGTCTGCACTCGCCACGGTTTGCCTGAATGGCGCCTGTAAGCATGTAATCGGCATGCCGCCCAACACCGATTTGACGCGTTCCAGCTGCCGCGCCGCCAAATAGACCTCATGCCCCAGTTGCAGCGCCACCTCGATGGGCAAGCGCAAATGGCTCAGATGCCCCAGGTCGGAGCCAAGTTCCCAGACGCACAGGATGCGGGCCATGACTGTTACTTCAAACCAGCCGCGCCAGCCGCGCCGCCATGCCCTGCTCCACCCTCGGTAATTTGCCTCGCACGAGCTCCTCGAGCGCCCGATCGCTGGTCCGCTTTGGCTCGCCCCACACCGCCCCCGGGAAGTGACTGTCCCAGTCAAAGCGCGCGATCACGTGCCAGTGCAGGTGCGGCACCAGATTACCCAGCGCTGCCAGGTTGATCTTGGTCGGCTGCAGGTGTTCGCGCAGCGCCTGCTCGACGGCCGTCACGGCCGCCATGCACAGGCCTCGATCGTCCGCACCGAGGTCCGAAAACTCGGCCACATGCGCCGTCCAGACGACGCGGTAAAAGGCCGGAAAGCCGGCCTCGTCGGCCCGGATCACGCGAAACTTTTCAGCCTGGAAAACCAGCGCGCCACCGGCATCGGCGCACAGGGGGCAAATTGAATTCGTCATGGCCATTGCCGCGCAGCGGTCATTGCGAGCGACGCGCGGCAATCCATGTCCTGGGCACGCCAGCCTGGATCGCCACGGCCTGCGGCCTCGCGATGACCGATAGTCGGTATTTCGGCATTTTCCACATACCCTAGACCAGCACACGCTCGATGCCGCCCGCGTTGGCCTTTTTGACGTAGTCGGGCAGCCACTGCTTGCCAAGAATCTGGTTCGCCATCTCGACCACGATGTAGTCGGCCTGCAGCAGGCCGCTTTGCAGATCCTCGCCAAAGCGGCTCAGGCCCTGCAGGCAAGCCGGGCACGAGGTCAGGATCTTGATGTTGTCCTGGCTGCCCAAGCCGCCGCTCTCGCGCAACTGGACCTCGCCCTTGCGGATCTCTTCTTCCTTGCGAAACCGCACCTGGGTGGAGACGTCGGGGCGGTTCAGGGCCAGCGTGCCGGACTCGCCGCAGCAGCGCTCGGACTGGATCACCTTGTCACCCAGCAAGGCCCTGACCGTCTTGATCGGCTCCTGCAGTTTCATCGGGCTGTGGCAGGGGTCATGGAACAGGTAACCACGACCCTTTTGGCTACCGCCTGCGGCGTCCGCCGAAAAGGAATTACCCAAGGTGATTCCTTTTTCCAGCAGGTACTCGTGGATGTCGATGATGCGGCTGTCAGGAAAGATCTGGTCAAACTCGTAGCCCTGCAACTGGTCGTAGCAGGTGCCGCAGCTCACCACCACGGTCTTGATATCGAGGTAGTTCAGGGTGTTGGCCACGCGGTGAAACAGCACCCGGTTGTCGGTGATGATTTTCTCGGCCTTGTCGAACTCGCCGGCGCCGCGCTGCGGATAGCCGCAGCACAGATAGCCCGGCGGCAGCACGGTCTGCACGCCAGCATGCCAGAGCATGGCCTGCGTTGCCAGGCCGACCTGGCTGAACAGGCGC
>CAIMBE010000139.1 GCA_903839085.1 uncultured beta proteobacterium
GCGCTGCGCCATCCAGCCTGGCACCGGCGCGCACGAAGTCCAGATGCACGCGCTCGAGCAGGCGCAGGTCCTGGGCATCGAGCACCAGCTGCTGGCGCTGCCGGTACAGGCCGTCGATGCGGGCAAACAGCGGCGCGTGCATGTAGATCGCGTTTTCATGCGCGGCCAGGCGCGGCGCCATGGCGCGCTGCACCGCCTGCAGTGCCGGGCTGGTTTCACTGACGGTCAGGTTGCTGAACAGCAGTTCGATGCGGCTGAACAAGCGACCGCACCGGTCCATCGCCGCCAGCGTGTTGAGAAAAGTAGGTGGCTCGGGGTTGGCCGCGATGGCGTCGAGCTCGGCGCGTTGCGAGGCCATGGCGGCCTCGAACGCGCTCTCGAAATGCTCGGGCCTGGCCTGCTCGAAGGGCGGCAGGCCGTAGGGGGCGAGCCAGTCGCCAAGCAGGGGGTTGTCGGAGGTCTGGACGGTGGGGGCGGGTGCGTTCATGATTTGATTGTTACCGAACTCCCGCCTTTGCGCAGGCCGCCCAGTTGAACGCGCCTGTTCGGCGCAAGGCGATTCAGGCTGCTGGGGCACTGAGCGCCCCAGCAGCCTGATTCCTCGGGTCACACGCACGCCTACCCTTCCGTCCGAGCCTTCGCGTGTGCTGGGCTTGTCCGACCTACAGACGTGCAGGATGTTGACGTACCGCACGCTGAGGCCAGAGGCATCAATCAGTCTTTGAAATTGCCTACTTGCCCCATCCGTCCCTTAACCCGACCGCCAGATTGAACACCGGCTTCGCGCCCGTGTGATCGACGCGATCCGCCACAAAGTAGCCAAGCCGTTCAAACTGGAACTTGTCGTCCGGCTTCGCAGCGCCCAGTGACGGCTCGACCATGGCGCTCACCACTTTGAGGCTGTCGGGGTTCAGGCCCTCGATGAAATCCTTGCCGCCGGCGTCGGGCTGGGCGTCCAGAAACAGGCGGTCGTACATGCGGACTTCGGCTGTGATGGCGTCGGTCGCGGCGACCCAGGTGATCACGCCCTTGACCTTGATGGCATTGGCGCCCGGCGTGCCGCTCTTGGTATCGGGGACGAGCCTGGCCTGCACCTCGGTGACCTTACCGTCGGTGTCCTTGCTGCAGCCGGTGCACTCGATCACATGGCCGTACTTCAGGCGCACCCTGTTGCCCGGGAACAGCCTGAAGAAGCCCTTGGGCGGCGCTTCTTCAAAGTCGCCGCGCTCTATCCAGAGTTCCTTGCCAATTTTGAACCGGCGCTGACCCATCTCGGGCAGGTGCGGGTGCACGGGCGCCGTGCAGTCGTCCAGCGTACCGCCGCCCATGAGCTCGTCCCAGTTGCCCAGCACCAGTTTCACCGGGTCCAGCACGGCCATGGCGCGCGGCGCCGAGACGTCCAGCGTCTCGCGCAGGCAGCCTTCGAGCGTGGCGTAGTCGATCCAGCTGTCGCTCTTGCTGACGCCGATGCGCTCGGCAAAGAGCTGCATGGCCTCGGGCGTGTAGCCGCGCCGGCGCAGGCCGACGATGGTGGGCATGCGCGGGTCGTCCCAGCCGCTCACGCGGTGGTCGTACACCAGTTGCGCGAGCTTCCTTTTGCTGGTGATGACGTAGGTCAGGTTCAGGCGCGCAAACTCGTATTGGCGCGGGGGCGGGGCGCTCAGCAGCCCGCCTTCGATCAGGTGTTCCAGCAGCCAGTCGTAGAACGGGCGCTGGTCCTCGAATTCGAGCGTGCAGATGCTGTGGGTGATCTGCTCCAGCGCGTCCTCGATCGGGTGCGCGTAGGTGTACATCGGGTAGATGCACCATTTGTCGCCCGTGTTGTGGTGGGTGGCGCGGCGGATGCGGTAGATGGCCGGGTCGCGCAGGTTGATGTTGGGGCTGGCCATGTCGATCTTGGCGCGCAGCACCATGGCGCCGTCTTCGTGCGCTCCATCGCGCATTTCGCGAAAGCGCGCCAGGTTCTGCGCCGGTGTGCGCGTGCGCAACGGGCTGTCGACGCCGGGCTTGCCGAAGTCGCCGCGGTTGACGCGGATCTGCTCCACCGTCTGCTCGTCCACATAGGCGTGGCCCGATTCGATCAGGTACTCGGCGGCGCGGTACATGAAGTCGAAATAGTCGCTGGCCATGTAGGGTTCGGCGTCGGCGGCGCCGTTCCAGTCGAAGCCCAGCCATTTGATGGCGTCGCGGATCGAGTTGAC
>CAIMBE010000140.1 GCA_903839085.1 uncultured beta proteobacterium
ACCTGCCAGTGATCATCTGAGCAGCGTGGGGGCGGGCTTGCGCTATGCCTCGGGTGCTTACGGGGCTTCGCTCGACTGGGCCCGCGTGCTGGCCGGCAGCGTCCTGCCCCTGAGCAGCGGCTCCATCATTCCGCAGAGCGGCGATCAGAAGATCCATCTGAATCTGACGGCCAGGTTTTGAAGGGTCCTGTGCAATGAACGAACGGATCTCGTCGTGCTGTTGAATGTTCGCGACAAAACTGAATCTCATGCCAGCAAGGCTTCCACCTTGGTTCGCCCGGACGGGCCGGCCATCAAGACCAGCGCCGCGCCGCTCCTGATCAGGTGATCATCGGGTGGATTGAAGACCCACCGCCCCTGTTCGTGGGTCGCCAGCAGAATGTAGTCTCTTGACTTGGGAATCAGCTGGCTGATCGGCGTGTCGGGAAAGTTGGGCGGCACCATCACCTCCTCGACCCGCAACTGATCGTCGGTGCGCAGCATCTGATCCATGAAATTGACCACGTGCGGCCGAACCATGGCCGACGCAATGCGCATGCCTCCGGTGAAGTCGGGCGAGACGATCTCGTCGGCGCCGGCGCGCCGGGCTTTGTCGGCGTTGCGAATGTCGTGCAGACGGGCGACCACGCGCGCCTTGGAGTTGAGCAGCTTGACCGACAGGGCCACCATCAGATTGTGGCTGTCGTCGCCGGTCACGGCAAAGACGCCGGCCGCCGCCATGACGCCGGCAGCGCGCAGGGCCTCATCGTCGGCGGCATCGGCATGCAGGTGCAGTGCGTCGGGGTGGTCCTCCAGCCATTGGTTGAGCACCTCGCGGTCGTTCTCCACAACCACCAGGGTGCGGCGGGTCTGGACCAGTTCATTGGCCACGTTGCTGCCAACGCGGCCGATGCCGCAGACGATGTAGTGACCCGAGAGTCTTGCGATTTCCTTTTTCATGCGGTTTTTCCTCAGCGTGGCATTCAAGTCGGATTCCAGCAGCAGGGCGACAAAGGTGGAAAACAGGTAGCTCATCGTCGCGATGCCGATCACGGCGATGAAGATGGTAAACAGGCGCCCCATCGGATGCTGGCTCAGATCCACGATCTCGCCAAAGCCGATGCTGGCCACGGTGATAAAGGTCATGTACAGGCTGTCGATCCAGGTCGCATTGGGCCGGCCGATGTACATATAGCCGAGCGTGCCGATCAGGTGAATCAGCAGCAGCAACACCGCGCCTGACAGCAGCGCCGAATAATGCGAGCTCCGAAGCTGCGCTTTCAAGGCTGTTCTCCCCGCACTGCGGACGGTTCTAGATATGCAGCGCCGCCAGCGCGCCGACCATGATGCCCAGGCCGCCGGCGACGAACATCGCGTATTCGAGCCACTTTTTCTTGGTCAGCAGGGCGATCGCCGCCATGGCGATGCAGATCTGCAGCACGGTGGTGGACTGCGCCCAGCGGTGGTGCTCGTGCATTTGTTGATCGCTTTGCAGTTCCCACTGCGTGGCTTCGGCCTCCAGTTTATCGGCCACCGCCTTGATGTCGCTTTTTTCCTTTTCGTAGCGGTCCACCTTGTCCTGGTACCTGGCCTTCTTGTCGTCGGCCGCCAGGTCGCGCGCCATTTCGGCCAGCGATTGCTTGGTGCTCTTGGACTGGAAATAATTCCACTGGTTTGACGCTTCGGTCTTCTTGATCGCGGCGTTGTTCTTGTAAAGACCGGCGTTGGCCTGGGTGGCGCCGCCCATGTAGCCAAAGATCGCGCCCACGGTGGCAATGATCGCCGTGAACATGGCAATCTGGTTGATCATGCCGCCGTGCCCGCCGTGGTCCCCGCCGTGACTGCCTTGCTGGGCGTGCTCCAACTCGTGCTCATGCGGGCCGTGTACGTGAAAGCCATGTCCTGACATTTCAAACTCCTGTGCGTTTCTGGTAAGTGACAAAACAAAAAGGCAGGCCGGTGCTCGAGACCAGGCGCTCGCGCGCGACCTCGCCCCATTCGGGTCCGAATTCTGGCGCAAAAGCGTCGCCCTCGTAAGCGGCGTCAATTTCGGTGACCACGGCGCTGCTTGCCAGCGGCAGGGCCTGCGCGTAAAGCTCCGCGCCGCCGATGACCCAGACATCGCTGTCCGCTGGGCACAGTGCGCAGGCCTCGGGGAGGGAATGGGCGCACAGGGCGCCGGGCGCCTGCCAGTTGCGACTGCGCGTCAGCACCACGTTGAGTCGTCCGGGCAGCGGCCTGAACCGGGGCGGCAACGAGTCCCAGGTCTTGCGGCCCATGATGACCGGGCATCCGAGCGTGGTGCGCTTGAAATGCGCCATGTCTTCGGGCAGGTGCCAGGGCAGGGCGTTGCGCTTGCCAATCACGCCATTGGCGGCCCGCGCGAAGATCAGATGAAGCCGCATCAGACCGCCACCGGCGCCTTGATCGCGGGATGGCACTGGTAGTCGACAAACTCGAAGTCGTCGTACGCATAGTCGAACAGCGTTGCCGGCCGGCGCTTGATGCGCAGGTCCGGATAGGGGTAGGGCGTCCGGCTGAGCTGCAGCGCCACCTGTTCCTGGTGGTTGCTGTAGATGTGGCAGTCGCCGCCGGTCCAGATGAAGTCGCCGACCTCCAGGTCGCACTGCTGGGCCAGCATGTGGGTCAGCAGCGCGTAGCTGGCGATGTTGAAGGGCACTCCCAGGAAGATATCGGCGCTGCGCTGGTAGAGCTGGCAGCTGAGCCTGGCCCTCGCGTCCGCGGTGGCCGGTGCCACGTAGAACTGGAAGAAGGCGTGGCAGGGCATCAAAGCCATCTTGCCAAGGTCGGCCACGTTCCAGGCGCTGACGATGATGCGGCGCGAATCGGGGTTGGTCCTGAGCGTTCTGACAACCTCGGCAATCTGGTCGATGTGACCGCCGTCGGGCGTCGGCCAACTGCGCCACTGCACGCCATAGACCGGCCCCAGGTCGCCATCGGGGCGCGCCCATTCGTCCCAGATCGTGACGCCGCGCTCCTTCAGCCAGTTGTTGTTGCCGGAGCCGGTCAGGAACCACAGCAACTCCTGGATGATGGAGCGCACGTGCACCTTCTTGGTGGTGACCAGCGGAAAGCCTTCGTTCAGGTCAAAGCGCATCTGGTAGCCGAACACGCTTCGGGTGCCGGTGCCGGTGCGGTCGGGCTTGAAGGCGCCGTGTGTCTGCACGTGGCGCAGAAAGTCCTCGTATTGGGAGCGGATCGGGTGCGGTGTCATAGGGGCCGATTATCGAATTGTTTTGCCAGTGTCAAAACCGCACCACGCGTCCCGGGTTCATCAGATTGTGCGGATCGAGCGCGCGCTTGATGGCGCGCATCATGTCCAGCGCCACCGCCGATTTGTAGCGTTCAAGCTGCCCGACTTTCAGGCTGCCAATACCATGCTCGGCCGAGATCGAGCCATGGAACCGGGTGACGGAGTCAAACACCACGGCGTTCACCTTTTCTTCGTGTCGGGACAAGAAGACCGCCGCGTCCATGCCCTCGGGCGCCTGCACGTTGTAATGCAGATTGCCGTCACCGAGGTGGCCGAAGTTGACCATGCGCACGCCGGGAACGGCCTGCTGCAAGAGGGCGTCGGTGGCGCGCACAAAATCGGCGACCGCCGAGACCGGAACCGAGATGTCGTGCTTGATGTTCAGGCCTTCGAGCGGTTGCGCCAGCGGAATGCTTTCGCGGATGTGCCACAGCTGATTTGCTTGCGACAGGTTTTCCGCCAGCACGGCGTCGCTGACGCAGCCCTGCTCAAGGGCTGTCTGCAGCAGCTTTTCAAACTGAGCCCTGGCATGCGCTTCGGACACTTGATCCGAGTCTTCCAGCAGGACGCAAAACGGCGCCTCCCGATGCAGCGGCACGCGCAGCTGCGGGAAGTGCTTGACGACCAGGCCCAGCGCAAACTGGCCCATCACCTCGAATCCGGTCAGACCGGCGCCCAACTGGCGGCGCGCCAGCGTCAGCAATTGAACCGCGTGCGCCAGCGACGGCACGGCGGCCCAGGCGGTCAGTCGCGCCGCGGGCAGCGGGCAAAGCTTCAGGGTGGCCGCCGTGATGATGCCCAGCGTTCCCTCCGAACCGATGAAGAGGTCGCGCAGGTCGTAGCCGGTGTTGTCCTTGCGCAAACCCGACAGGCCGTGCCAGACCTCGCCCTGGGCGCTGACCACTTCCAGCCCCAGGCACAGGTCGCGCGCATTGCCATAGCGCAGCACCTGGGTGCCGCCGGCGTTGCAGGCGAGATTGCCGCCGATGGTGCAACTGCCCTCGGAAGCCATGCTCAGGGGCAACAGCAGGTCTGACGCCTCGGCCCGCTGCTGCAGGTTTTGCAGAACGCAGCCCGCTTCCGCGGTCAGGGTCAGGTTGTCGACGTCGATGCCGCGCACCGCGCTCATGCGTTGCAGGCTCAGCACGATCTGCCGCCCCGACTCGTCCGGCGTGGCGCCGACCACGAGCCCCGTGTTTCCCCCCTGGGGCACCAGGCTGACCCCGCTTTGCGGGTGGGTGCTGCAAAACCCGGCGCAGCGCTTGACGATGCGCGCCACTTCGTCGGCGGACCCGGGGCGCACCACCGCCAGGGCTTTGCCGTGCGAGCGTTTGCGCCAGTCCCGTTCCCAGGCGCTGAGGTCGCCTTCGGTGTAGACATGGGCGCTGCCCACGATGTCGCGCAACTGGTCCAAAAGGATTTGCATCTCGGTCGTCCTCAGGCCTGGCCCTTGAGGCGCAGGCGCACGTGCAGGGCGCAGGCGGTGAAGAGGGCCAGGCACAGGGCGACCTCGGCCAGCGCCAGCCAGGAACCGGGTGGGCGGTCGCTGCTGGCGCGCACCACGCCCTCGGCGAAATAGAGCCAGACCAGCAGGCTGACCCAGCGGTAGGTGTACATGCGATTCTTCAAGAGGCCCGCGAGCGGCAGGCACAACGGCAGCACCTTGAGCGCCCACCAGGAACCGTTGACCCGCAGCGGCGCCAGGTAGAGTTCCCAGGCCAGGCCGAGCACGATCAGCCCCAGCAGGCTGCCGACGGCAAGGAATCGGGTGCTGCTGACCAGTGGCGAGGCGGTTTTTTGTTGTTGCGGCATGGCAATGGCATCATAGCGGCCATGAGCCCGCCCTTCATCCCGCCCGCCAATCAGCCCTTGACCATCACCAAACGCCTCGAAGGCCTGCTCCAGGGTCTTTTGCGATTCCCCTGGAAAAGCACCGCCATCACGCTGCGCCAGCGTTTTCGCGATGATCGCCTGGGCTTGACGGCCAGCAGCCTGACCTTTACCAGCACCATGGCGCTGGTGCCCCTGGTGACCGTGGCGCTGGCCATTTTTACCGCCTTTCCGATCTTCTCAACGGCACAGAACGTGCTGCAGAAATGGCTGATGGAGAGCCTGATCCCCGACAACATCGCGCGCCAGGTACTGGGCTACCTGACGCTGTTTGCCAGCCAGTCGAGCAAGCTCGGCGGTGCCGGCGTGGCGCTGCTGCTGGTCACTGCGCTGGCCCTGATGCTGACCATCGACCACACGCTCAACAGCATCTGGCGCGTGCGCACGCCGCGACCGTTCGGGCAGCGCCTGCTGGTGTACTGGGCGGGACTGACCGTGGGCCCGCTGTTGCTGGGCGTGAGCCTGAGCATCACGTCCTACGCGATCTCGGCTTCAAAAGGCGTCGTCGGCGTGCTGCCGGGCGGAGTGCCGCTGCTGCTCGATGTGCTGCAGTTTTTCATGCTGGCGGGTGGCGCGGCGGCGCTCTACCACTATGTGCCCAATACCCGCGTCAAATGGGCGCACGCCTGGGCCGGCGGCCTGTTTGTGTCGGCGGCCATTGAACTGGCAAAGAAGGCGCTGACCCTGTACCTGAGCAAGGTGCCGGCCTACTCGGTGCTCTACGGCGCTTTTGCCACCGTGCCCATTCTGCTGATCTGGATCTACACCGCCTGGGTCATCGTGCTGCTGGGCGCGGTCATCGCGGCCTACCTGCCGAGCTTGCTGCAGGGGGTGCGACCACGGGGCAGATCACACGGCTTGCAGTTTCAACTGGCGCTGGAGGTCATGCAGAAACTCGAGGGCGCGCGCACCAGCGAGGCACGCGGCCTGACCATCGATCAACTGACGGGACTTCTGCAGGTGGACGCCCTGCAACTCGAGCCCGTGCTCGAAACCCTGTGCGAACTCGACTGGGTTGGCCTGCTGCAGGAGGAACTGGCCTCCGATACGGCGCGCTATGTGCTGCTGGCCGATCCACAGCGCACCGCGCTGGCGCCGTTGCTCGATGCACTGCTGCTGCACCGCCAGGGCATCACGCAGGGCTTGTGGGACAAGGGCCGCTGGGCCGACCTGATGCTGCGCGACGCGCTCTGAGGGATCTTTATGGTTTGGCCATGTCGGCCAGATAGCGCGCCTTGTTTTCGGCGTTTGGCGGGTACAAGCCGGGCAAGGCCGCGCCCTGTTCGACCTGGCCCATGATCCAGTTCTCCAGCCGTTCCTGTTCCGGTGCCAGCGACACGATCTCGTCGAGCAGCGCGGCCGGAATCAGAACCGCACCGTCATCGTCGACCACCACCACGTCACCCGGAAAGACCGCAACGCCGCCGCAGGCGATCGGCTGCTGCCAGGCAACAAATGTCAGTCCCGCCACCGATGGCGGCGCGGCCGCGCCGCTGCACCAGACCGGCAGGCCGCTGCCCAGCACGCCCGAGACATCGCGCACCACGCCATCGGTGACGAGCGCCGCGACGCCGCGCTTGACCATGCGCGTGCACAGGATGTCGCCAAAGACGCCGGCGTCGGTGACCCCCATGGCGTCGACCACGGCGATGCAGCCCGAGGGCATGTCTTCGATCGCGGTGCGCGTGGAAATCGGCGATGACCAGGACTCGGGCGTTGCCAGGTCTTCGCGCGCCGGCACAAAGCGCAGCGTGAAGGCGCGCCCGACCCGACGCGGCAGCCCAGCGCGCAGGGGGCGTGTGCCGCGCAGCCAGACATTGCGCAGGCCTTTCTTGAGCAGCAGGGTGGTCAGTGTGGCGGTCGTGACCTGGCCAAGCAGTTCGGCCACTCTGGGCTCGAGGTGCATGTTGATGGGGTCGGGCATGGAAGGGCCTTTGCAGAGGGTTGAAACAGGTGGCGCTCGGCTTCAGGCTTGAGGCAGTTCCTTGCGCAGAGACTGCATGGCCAGCACGGCGCCGACCAGCGCGAAACCGATCAGGTCAGCCAGAGCGCCCGGGTAGACCAGCGCGAAACCGGCAGCCACCAGCATCCAGCGCTCGAGCAGCGTGGTGCGCTTCAAGGCCCAGCCCTGAAAGCCTCCGGCCAGCGCCGCAATGCCGACGGCGCAGGTCAGCGTGACCTCGGCGATCGACCACCAATTGGCGGTGGCGAGCGCCTTGGTCGAGCCCATCAGCAGCAGGCCCTGGCCGGCCGGGTCGAGCACGAACATGAAGGGCACCAGAAAGGCCGGTACCGTGTACTTCCAGCATTGCAGGGTCGTTTTGTACGGGTCGCCGCCGGTGATGGCCGCTGCGGCAAACGGCGACAGCGCGGTCGGCGGAGACACTTCGGAGAGCACCGCGTAATAGAAGATGAACATGTGCGCCGCGAAGTCGGGCACGCCCAGCTTGATCAGCGCCGGCGCCGCAATCACCGCGCAGATGATGTAGGACGCGGTCACCGGCACCGCCAGTCCGACGATCCACACCACCAGCGAGGTGAAGATCGCCGTCAGCAGCAGCGAGCCGCCGGCATAGTCGATCACGATCGAACTGAACTTGAGGCCCAGTCCGGTCAGTGTGACGACGCCGACGATGATGCCGGCGCCGGCGCAGGTGGCCGCAACGCTGAGCACGCCGATCGAGCCGCCCTCCATGGCCTTGACAAAGGGCGACTGGAACAGGTTGGCTCGCCAGGCTCCCTTGCCCTGGAACAGGTCATAGGAAAACAGGGACGTGTCGCGCCGCAGAAAACTGGTGACAAACGACACCACGGTGGCCCAGAAGACCGAGAGCACGGGCGAGAAGCCCCACATCATGAAGGCGACGATGGAGACCAGCGAGAGAAAGTGGAACCAGTACTTGCGCGTCAGGTTCCAGACCGAGTCGACCTTGTCGATCCTGGTGTTGCCCATGCCGAATTTGCGGGCGTCAATTTCCACCATCAGGAACAGGGCGAGGTAGAACATCAGGGTCGGAATCACCGCCATCAGCAGCACGTCGAGGTAGGAGATCTTCAGGAACTCGGCGATCAGGAAGGCGGCCGCGCCCAGCACCGGCGGCGAGATGATGGCGCCCAGACCGCCCGCCGCCAGCAGGCCGCCGGCCGCGTTCTTGTCGTAGCCGGCCTTGGCCAGCATCGGGTAGGCCACGGCGCCCAGCGTCACGGTGGTGGCGACGCCAGAGCCCGAAGGGCCGCCGAGCAGAAACGAGGCCAGCACCACGGTTCGGCCGGCGCCGGTGGGCTTGCCGCCCATCGCCGAGAACGAAAAATCGATGTAGAACTTGCCGGCACCCGAGTACTGCAGGAAGGCGCCGAAAATCGTGAACAGGATGATCAGCGACGACGACACATCCACGGCCACGCCGTAGATGCCTTCCAGCGTCATGTACATCACGCCCACCAGGCGGCCGATCTCGTAGCCCTTGTGCGTCCATGGCGCCGGCAGCCAGGGGCCAACCAGGGCATACAGCAAAAAGGCACCGGTGATCAGCGGCATGATCCAGCCGGTGCTGCGCCGCATGGCTTCCATCACCAGCACGATCAAGGCGATGCCGAAGACGATGTCCCAGGGTTCGGGCGAGGTGTTGCGGTCGGTGAAGTCGTCGCCGCCCAGGATCAGGTAGGCCACGACCGCGATCGAGAGGGCGGCGGCGATCCAGTCCCACCACATGACGCGGTGGCGGAAGCGGCTCGCGAGCGGGAACACCAGGAAGCACAGCGAAAGCACGAAGCCGACGTGCACCGGCCGCAGGGTCTGGGTGGGCACGATCGCATAGGCGGTGTAGAGATGAAACACCGACATCACGAACGCGAGCAGCGTCACCAGGACGCCGAGCCAGTTCTTGAACTTGTTGGCGGCGCCTTCCTCGGCTTCGATAAATTCCTCGGCCCTGAGAAGTGCCTCTTCACTGACCACCGCTTCGGGTGCATCAGGCGGGCTGGATGGTTTCATGCGGCGGCAGGCGGTCAACTCGGTGGCGCGCTAATTGAGCTTGACACCCTTTTCCGCAAAGTACTTCAGCGCGCCGGGGTGAAACGGGATCGGCGTGGCATTGGTCTTCTGGTTCTCCAGCTTGAAGTTGATGGCCTCCTTGTGCACCGCAATCAGGTCGTCGCGCTTGTCAAAGAAAGTCTTGACGATGTTGTACGCGGTCTTCTCGTCCATGCTCTCGTGCGCCACCAGGATGTTCATCACGGTCGCCTGCTTGTTGTCGCTGTCCATGCCGCGGTAGACATCCTTGGTGATCACGTCCTCGACGTACAGGTTGCCGTATTTCTTGTTCATGGCGGCGACCATCTCGGCATGGTCAACCATCTTGAGCTTGGTGCCCGGCGTGTTGGCCAGGTCGGTGACGCCGGCGGTGGGCAGGCCGCCAACCCAGAAGAAGGCGTCAATCTTGCTGTCCTTGATGGCGTTGACCGATTCGGCGACGCCCAGTCGCTCGCGCTTCATGTCGCGGTCCTTGTCCAGGCCGGCGGCCTCGATCAGGCGAAACGCCATGACCTCGGTGGCGCTGCCCGGCGATCCGGTGGAGACGCGCTTGCCCTTGAGGTCGGCCATCTTGGCAATGCCCCGGCCCTCGACGCTGACCACGTGCATGCGGTTCGGATAGAGCACCATCAGGGTTTTGAGCGGGACCTTGGCGCCCTTGAACTTGTCCTCGCCACGGTAGGCGTCCTGTCCGGCATCGGTCATCGTGAATCCGATGTAGGGCTTGCCGCTGGCGATCAGCTTGAGGTTGTCGACCGAGCCGCCGGTGACCTCGGCGGTGGCCTGCATGCCGGGCACATGCTTGGACAGAACGGCCGCCATGCCGCCCCCCATCGGGTAATAGACGCCGCCGGTGCCGCCGGTGGCGATCGAGATGTTCTGCGCCGCGGCGCCAAGGGACAGCGCCAGACCGGCGAGCAGTGCGCCGAGCGCGGGTGTGATGAACTTCATGATGTCTCCTGTTCTTGTTGGGGGTGCGGCCTCATTCTGACATGCCGGCGCGGCGCGGGGCTACTGACTTTCCCTCAGGCAGCCAGGAAGTCGCGGATGGCAAACAGCACGCCCTCGGGCGCTTCTGTCATCAGGGAGTGACCGGTCTCGAGCATCACCACCTGTGCTTGCCTTGCCCTGGAAATCAGCGATTGCGCGGCCTTGGGCGGCGTCATCTGGTCCAGCCGGCCCAGCACGAACAGGGTCGGCGCCGTCACCTGTGCCATCGCCACCTCGCCATTGCGGTAGTCATCGCAGGCCTTGAAGCCGGTGTGGAACACGTTGACCGCCGGGTTGCTGGCCAGCACGCGGCGCATCAGGGCCCTGGCGCCGCCATAAAGCCAGGTGCCCGGTCCGAGCGTCGAGGGCGGCGGCGCCAGCGTGGCGTGCGACAAGGTGTTGACCAGGTCGATCGCCTCGAACGGATGGCTGAGCGAATTCTCCAGCAGCGCGGCCGACACCCGCATCGGGTGGGCGGTGCCGACCAGCACCAGGTGGCTGACCCGCTGCACAGCGCGCGCCGCGGCCTCGAGCGCGATCAGCGAGCCAAAGCTGTGGCCGACAAGCGCCGCTTTATCGAGGCCGGCGGCGTCCATCAAGGCGATCACAAAGTCGGCGGCCTGTTCCACGCTTTCGGGCGGTGTGCCGGCGCTGCGGCTTTGCCCCGGCAGGTCGACTGCCAGGACGTTCCAGCCGTGGTTGGCCATGTAGCGCGTTTGCAGAATCCATTCGCTGTGGTCGTTCAGCGCGCCGTGGATGAAGATCACAGTTGGCTTGGCGGGGTCGAAGGCCTTGCCGCCGGTGTAGCAGTAGGCACTGTGGCCGGTGACGATCAGGTTCATGCCGCCTTCTCCGCTGCCTTGAGGGACCGCTTCAGGTCCTCGATCAGATCATCGGGGTCTTCGAGACCGATCGACAGGCGGATCGTGCCCTGCGTGATGCCGCCCGCGGCGAGCGCCTCGTCGCTCATGCGAAAGTGCGTGGTGCTGGCCGGGTGAATCACCAGGCTGCGGCAATCGCCCACGTTGGCGAGGTGGCTGAAGACTTTGAGGCTCTCGACGAATGTCTTGCCCTGCTCGCGGCTGCCCTTGAGGTCGAAGCTGAAGACCGAGCCGGCGCCGCGCGGCAGCAGCCGCTCGGCCAGGGCGTGGCTCGGGTGGCTCTCCAGCATAGGGTGTCCGACCCGCGCGACAAAGGCATGGCCGGCCAGAAACGCCACCACCTTGCGCGTGTTGCTCATGTGGCGCTCCATGCGCAAGGAGAGGGTCTCGATGCCCTGCAGGATCAGCCAGGCCGAATGCGGGCTCAAGGCAGCGCCGAAGTCGCGCAGACCTTCGCGCCGGGCGCGCAGCAGAAAGGCGCCGACTGTCGACTCCTCGCTGAACACCATGTTGTGAAAGCCCGCGTAGGGCGTCGTCAGTTCGGGGAATTTGCCCGACTTGTCCCAGTCGAAGCTGCCGCCATCGACCACGACGCCGCCAATCACGGTGCCGTGGCCGCTCAGGAACTTGGTCGCCGAGTGGTAGACCAGATCGGCGCCGTGCTCGAACGGTCTGATCAGCCAGGGCGTGGTCAGGGTCGAGTCCACCAGCAGCGGCACGCCGGCCTCGTGCGCGATGGAACTGACGGCGGCGATGTCCAGCACGTCGAGGCCCGGGTTGCCGACGGTCTCGCCAAAGAACAGTTTGGTGTTGGGTTGAACGGCGTCGCGCCAGCCCGCGATGTCGCCCGGTTTGACAAAGGTGGTGGCTATGCCGAAGCGGCGCAGGGTGTAGTGCAGCAGGTTCTGCGAGCCGCCGTAGAGCGCGGTGCTGGCCACGATGTGCGAGCCCGCTCCCATCAGGGTCGCAATGCTCAGGTGCAGCGCCGCCTGGCCGCTGGCGGTCGTGATCGCGCCGACGCCGCCTTCCAGCGCGGAGACACGCTGCTCGAGCACCGCGTTGGTCGGGTTGCTGATGCGCGAATAGACATGGCCGGCGCGCTCCAGATTGAAGAGTGCCGCCGCGTGGTCGCTGGACTCGAAGACAAACGAGGTGGTCAGGTGGATCGGCACCGCGCGCGCGCCGGTTGCCGGGTCGGGCGCGGCGCCGGCATGCAATGCCAGCGTGTCAAAGCCGGGGTCTGAGTAGCCGGGCATGTCGTTCCTTTTGTTTCAAACTGGTCCTTATTATCCAGTTCTGTCGGGAACCACGATACGACATCGTCGTTGCGAGCCTCCCGAATCAGACCCGATACCGCTCACGGACCTTGAACGCAGACTTCGTCACTGCGAGCGAAGCGCGGCAGTCCATGCAGTCAGAAGTCATGGATTGCTTCACTTCGTTCGCAATGACGAGGCTGTTCATAGAATGCAGAGCGCGGCAATCCGGGTCTCTGGGATAATCGGGCTCCATGAGCGGTAATACCTTCGGAAACTTATTTGCGGTCACCAATTTTGGTGAATCCCACGGTCCTGCCATCGGCTGCGTGATCGACGGCTGCCCGCCCGGCATGCCGCTGGGCGAGGCCGACATCCAGGGCGACCTGGACCGGCGCCGGCCCGGCACCTCGAAATTCGTGACCCAGCGCAATGAAGCCGACAAGGTCGAAATCATGAGCGGCGTTTATGAGGGCCTGACCACCGGTACACCAATCTGCCTCTTGATCAGGAACACCGACCAGCGCAGCAAGGACTACGGCGATATCCTGCAGACCTTCCGTCCCGGCCATGCCGACTACACTTATTTTCAGAAATACGGCCTGCGCGATCCGCGCGGCGGTGGCCGCGCCAGCGCACGCTTGACGGCGCCGATGGTGGCGGCCGGTGCGGTGGCCAAGAAGTGGCTGGCCCGGCAGTACGGCACGCTGTTTCGAGGCTGCATGACGCAAATGGGCGAGTTGCCGATCGCCTTCGAGTCCTGGGACTTCGTGCCGCGCAACCCGTTCTTTGCGCCGCTCGCCGATGTCTCAGAGCTCGAGGCCTATCTGGAGGCGCTGCGCAAGGCCGGTGACTCCTGCGGCGCGCGCATCCGGGTCTGCGCGTCGAACGTGCCGGTCGGTCTGGGCGAACCGCTGTTCGACAAACTCGACGCCGACATCGCCTACGCCATGATGGGCATCAATGCCGTCAAGGGCGTGGAGATCGGCGCCGGCTTTGCCAGCGTCTCCCAGCGCGGCAGCGTGCACGGCGACTCGCTCTCGCCGCAGGGCTTTCGTTCCAACAACGCGGGTGGTGTGCTCGGGGGCATCAGCAGCGGGCAGGATCTTGAGGTGTCGATGGTGGTCAAGCCGACCAGTTCCATCCTGATAGCGCGCGAGTCGATCGACATCCATGGTCATTCGACCGAGGTCAGCACCAAGGGCAGGCATGACCCCTGCGTTGGCGTGCGCGCCACGCCGATTGCCGAAGCGATGCTGGCGCTGGTCGTGATGGAGCATGCGCTGCGCCAGCGCGCCCAGTGCGGCGACGTGGCGTGCGGACTGAAGCCGATCCCGGCATGGACTGCCACGCTGCGCTCGCAGTGACGATACCTGAGTTCAGGGCTTCGCATCCACTGCGTCCAGCCACTTCTGCCAGGGGCTGAAGCCGGTGACCAGCGCGCTGGCCAGCAGCACCAGGGCGCCGCCGACGTAGATGCCACCGCTCAGTTGTTCGCCCAGAAACAGGTGACCCCAGGTCACGCCAAAGACCGGAATCATGAAGGTCGGGCTCATGGCGGCCACCGGCGAGACGTGGACCAGGATCCGGATGTGCAGCCAGTACGCCAGCCCCGAGGTGATGATCCCCATCACTGCCACCGCCGCCAGCGCGGCCGGCGTGAACTGCGCCTGCGGCAGGCTCCAGAGCGCGCCGGGCAAGAGCATCAGAAAGGAGACGGCATGGATGCCGGCGGCGATTTCGAGCGGCTGCATGCGGGCGATCGCGCGCTTCATGAGCGGCGTTGAAATGCCGTAGCAGGCCGAGGCGCCGATGCAGCCCAGCGCCGCCAGGATGACCGCGGGCGAGGGTTTGACCGGACCCAGACCGACGATCAGCGCCACGCCGGCAAAACCGCAGGCACAGCCGATCAGCTTGCGCACGGTCAGCGTGTCTTCCTTCATCCGGGCGGCAGCAAAGATGCCGAACAGGACGGCCGTGGTGTTGAGCAGCGCGCTGTAGCCCGCGGGCAACTGCAGCGCGGCCCATGCGAACAGCAAAAAGGGCAGGGCCACCGACAGCAGTCCCAGGCGCGCGAGTTCGCGCCAGTGCCTGAGCGGCCAGCGATGGCGCATGGCGCGCATCAGGATCGCCAGCGTGAGCGTGGCGACGCCGATCCGAAGCGCCGCCAGCACGTTGGGCCCGAGCAGGGGGCTGGCGATGCGGATCAGCATGAAGGACGCACCCCACAGGGCGGAGAGCGCGACCAGCTGCGCAAAATATTTGGTTTTCACTGGCCGCCATTGTCTGGCATGCGCTGCGCCGGCCGTGTCCGCCACACGACAGCGCCGATAATCAGGCCATGACGCTGAAGAAACCACAATTGCTGGCGCCGGCGGGTTCGCTGAAGATGCTGGAGACCGCTTTTTCATTTGGTGCGACCGCCATCTATGCCGGCCAGCCGCGCTATTCATTGCGCGTGCGCAACAATGATTTCGGCGATGTCGACGTGCTGCGACAGGGCATTGATCTGGCGCATCAGCTGGGTCACAAGTTCTATCTGGTGTCCAACATCTTTCCGCACGACAACAAGGTCAGGAACTATGTGCAGAACATGGCGCCGGTGATTGCCTTGCGGCCCGATGCGCTGATCATGTCCGACCCCGGCCTCATGATGCTGGTGCGCGAGACCTGGCCCGAAATGGAAATCCACCTCTCGGTGCAGGCCAACACGGTCAATTCGGCCGCCGTGCGCTTCTGGAAAAGCGTCGGTGTCAGCCGCGTGATCCTGTCGCGCGAGCTCTCCCTGGATCAGGTGGCGCAGATTCGCCAGGAGTGCCCCGACACGGAGCTCGAAGTCTTTGTCCATGGCGCCCTGTGCATCGCCTATTCGGGGCGCTGTCTGCTCTCGGGCTATTTCAATCACCGTGACGCCAACCAGGGCAGCTGCACCAACTCCTGCCGCTGGGACTACAAGACCCAGCCCGGCGTGGTCGATGCCTCGGGCGACATATTGAGTCCGCAGGCGGCGGCCGAGCGTGAGCGCACCGAGGTCTACCTGATCGAGGAAGGCCAGCGCCCGGGCAGTTTCATGCCGATCGAGGAAGACGAGCATGGCACCTACGTCATGAACTCGAAGGACCTGCGCGCCATCGAGCACGTCGGGCGCCTGGTGGAGATCGGCGTCGATTCGCTCAAGATCGAGGGCCGCACCAAGAGCCCGTATTACGTCGCGCGCACGGTGCAGAGCTATGCGCGGGCCATCGACGATGCGCTGGCCGGCCGCGCGCTCGACCCGGCCCTGCTCGGGCAGCTCGAAGGCCTGGCCAATCGCGGTTACACCTCCGGATTCTTCCAGCGCCACACGCCGCAGGAAACGCAGAACTACCTGCGCGGCTATTCAGAGTCGGGTCGCAGCCTGTACGTCGGCGATGTGCTGTCGTTCGATGCCGTCCGCGGCCTGGCCGAGGTCACGGTCAAGAACCGCTTCGCTGTCGGCGACTGGCTGGAGATCATTCAGCCCGCTGGCAACCGGGACCTGCAACTCGCACGCATGGAAAACAGCGATGGCCAGCCGATGACGGTGGCGCCCGGCAGCGGCCACACCGTGTGGCTGCCCTTGCCTGCCAGCAGCGTCGGCGCCTTTGTCGCACGCTATCTGACGGCGCCCGAATTCGAGAAGATGGGTTCTTGATGGGCAATCTGCATCCATCTGTCATTGCGAGGAGCGAAGCGACGCGGCAATCCATCGTGGAGCGCCGTTGACATGGATTGCCACGCTGCGCTCGCAATGACGAAATCCATATGAGTTCCTCCATGGCTGAAGCTGTCTCCCCGGCGCGGCTTGAAATCAGCGAGTCCGAGGTCGAGCTGAGGGCGATCCGCGCGCAGGGGGCCGGGGGCCAGAACGTCAACAAGGTGTCGAGCGCGATTCATCTGCGCTTCGATATCGCCTCGTCCTGCCTGCCGGACGAGGTAAAGCAACGTCTGCTGGCGCTGCACGACAGCCGCATCAGCAAGGAAGGCGTGCTGGTGATCAAGGCGCAGCAGCACCGCACGCAGGAGATGAACCGGCTCGATGCGCTGCTGCGCCTGCACGAACTGGTCAACAGCGTGGCCGTCGCGCCCAAGCCGCGGCGGCCGACCAGGCCAAGCCACGGCTCCCGGCAGAGACTGCGAGTCGCCAAGAGCCAGCGTTCAGAGACCAAGGCCCTGCGCGCCCGGGTCGTTGACTAGGGAACAACAGATGGCAATCCAGTGGTTTCCCGGTCATATGCATTTGACCCGAAAGGCGATCGGCGAGCGCGTCAGGAACATCGATGTCGTGATCGAATTGCTGGACGCGCGCCTGCCGGGTTCCAGCGCCAACCCGATGCTGGCCGAACTCACGGCCGGCAAGCCGGCGCTCAAGGTGCTCAACAAGCAGGATCTGGCCGATCCGGCATGCACCGCCCTGTGGCTTGCGCATTACAGCAGCCTGAGCGGCACGCGCGCGCTGGCGCTCGATGCCAGCGTGGCGGCGCCGGCCAAGGCGCTGGTGCAGGCCTGCAGCGAACTCGCGCCGCAGCGCGGCGGCATGGTCAAGCCGATGCGCGTGCTGATCTGCGGCATTCCCAACGTTGGCAAATCGACGCTCATCAACACCCTCAGCGGCAAGCGTGCGGCCCGGACCGGCGATGAGGCCGGCATTACCAAACTCGAGCAGCGCATCGCGCTGGCCGACGACTTCTACCTGTATGACACGCCCGGCGTGCTGTGGCCGCGCATCATCGTCGCCAGAAGCGGCTACAACCTGGCGGCCAGCGGCGCCATCGGCCGCAATGCCTTCAACGAGGAAGAGGTGGCACTCGAACTGCTGTCTTACCTGAAGACCCATTACGCAAGTCAGGTCGGAGAACGCTTCAAGATCGACGTCGCGCCCGCCATGGCCGATGAAGACCTGCTCGAAGCCATTGGCCGCAAGCGCGGCGCGCTGCAGGGCGGCCAGCGCGTCAATCTGCAAAAGGCGGCCGAGATCGTGATCTACGATTTTCGGTCTGCGGCGATCGGCCGCATCACGCTGGAGACCCCGCAGGAATTTGCAGGCTGGCTGCAGGAGGGGCAAAAACTCGACGCCCAGCGCCAGTTGCGCAAGGACGCCGGCGGGCTCAGGCGGCAGGGCCGCGCTTGAGCCTGAGGTCCGAGCAAGGAAAGGCGACACAGGGCAGGGCGCAGCCTTCGGCCTTTTCTTGCGCGCTGAGCCCCGGCCACTCGATCTCGTAGCGCACCGAACCGGCGACAAGTTGCGCCATGCAGGTGCGGCAGGTGCCGTTGCGGCAGGAGCTTGGCCAGTCGATGCCGCCCTGCTCCATGGAGCGCAGCAGGCTCTGCTCGCGCCAGGCGTCAAACTGCTGCCCGTCGGGCTCGCTGCGGCCGGTGAAGAAGGGGCGCGTTTCGGTGGCATCCATGGCCCGATTCTAGGCATGGCGTTATCATCCCGGCATGCGAACCCTGCTTCCCCTGAGCCTGCTGATGGCGCCCAACCAGAGCGATCCGCAGCCGCTGGTTATCTACCACGGCCACAATTGCCCGGACGGCTTTGCGGCGGCGCTGGCAGCCTGGCTGTTTTATCAGGGGCAGGCCGAGTTTCTGGGCCTGGACCATGGCGACATCAGATCGATCGACGATCTGCCCGCGATCCGCGATCGGGCTGTCTACATTCTTGATTTTTCCTTTTCCTCCGACATCCTGCGCCAGATCGAGCAGCAGGCCGCCAAGCTGGTGCTGCTTGACCACCACAAGAGCGCGGCCGACAAGCTGTCGGGCTTTGCCTGCCGCTGCGGCGTGCTGCATTTCGACATGAAGAAGTCGGGCTGCCGCCTGGCGTGGGAGTTCTTTCTGCCGGAGCGGGACTTGCCCGACCTGGTGCGTTTTGTCGAAGACCGCGACATCTGGGTCTGGCAGTACCCCGAGAGCGCGGGCTTTCTGGCGGCGCTCGACATGGAGGCGCTGACATTCGAACGCTGGCGCGAGATTGCCGGCTTCGATGCCTTGCAGCTTGCAAGCTATATCGAGCGCGGGCGGGCGATGGGTGAGAAGTTCAGCAAGCTGGCGCTTGACATCGCCCAGGCCAGCCAGCCCATCACCTTCAACGGCCTGAGCGGCCTGATGGTCAATGCCCCAAGCGCCTTTCACAGCCTGGTCGGCGACATCCTGTGCAAACAGAGCGGCACCTTCGCCCTGCTCTGGAACGTCGACAAGAGCGGCGCGGTCAAGGTCGGACTGCGCTCGCAGCGCGGCTTTGACTGCATTGGGCTGGCCGAGAGCATGCACGGCGGCGGCCACGCGCAGGCCTGCGGCTTCAAAATGGGTCCCGAGAGGCTGCCCGAACTGCTAGGCGGCACGTTTGAAGCGGGGCATTGAGGCGCGCCCAGCAGAGATCGGCTGCCTCCGTTAGCATGCGGCACCAAGCAATCAACCGGATGCCAAGCCATGAAGCCAGACCTGAGACCGAGTACCCAGTGGCAGGAGAAAACCGCGGCCGACGAGGCGCAGCGCTTTGCCGGCTATGCGCGGCAATTCGCCGCGCTGCAGGCGCGCAAGTCGGAAAAATTCGGCAAGGGCCGCGCCCTGCACCGCAAGCAGCTGACGGCGGCCCAGGGCCAGCTCGAGGTGCTGGCGGATCTGCCCGACTTTGCCCGGCACGGACTGTTTGCGGCGCGCGGCACATTTGATGTGCGCGTGCGCCTGTCCAATGGCGGCATGGATCGGGCGCCCGACAATCGACCCGACATCCGCGGCTTCGCGATCAGCGTCGCGGGCGTCAAGGGTGACTCGGCGCTCAACAACGGCCCGGCGAAAAGCCAGGACTTCACCCTGATCAATCAGGAGGTGTTCGGCTTCGCGACGAGCGAGGAATTCGTCGCCTTCGTGCTGGCGGCGGCCAATGGCCATGGTGCGCTGCTCAAGCACCTGATCGCGCGCTACGGCCTGCTGCGCGGCCCGGCGCGGCTGCTCAGGATGATCAAGACCGTCAGCAAGCCGTTTGGCGGCTTTGCCAGCGAGACCCTGTACAGCGCGGTGCCGATGGCCTGCGGTCCGTATGCGGCGCGGGTGCGGCTCGTTCCCGCTGCCGCCAATGGCGGCCCGACCCCGGGGGCCAATGCCGACTGGGGCGCCGACTTTGCCGCCCGCTTGTTGCGCCAGGAACTGCAGTGGGAGCTGCAGTTGCAGCCCTTTGTCAACGAGGAACTGACGCCGATCGAGGACGCATCGGTCAACTGGAGCAGCGCTTACATCAGCGTGGCCCGATTGACACTGCCCTTGCAGGACACGGCGTCGCGCAAGGGCCAGGCGCTGCTGGCGCAGGTGGAGGCGGCGGTGTTCGATCCCTGGCAGGCGCTCAGCGCGCACCGTCCGCTGGGCGATGTGCAGCGGGCCCGCAGGGTGGTGTATTTTGAAAGCCAGAAGGGCCGCGGCGCCGCTTGAAAATTCAGCCCATGTCACATACGCTCAAGATCGACTTCGTTTCCGACATCTCATGCCCCTGGTGCGCCATCGGCCTGGCCGCCCTGGAGCAGGCGCTTGAGCAACTGCGCGGCGCTGTGCAGGCCGAACTCTGCTTCCAGCCCTTCGAGCTCAACCCGCAGATGCCCGCGGGTGGGCAGGACATCGGCGAACATCTGACTCAGAAATACGGTTCGACGCCCGCGCAGCAGACGCAGATCCGCGACACCATCCGCCAGCGCGGGGCCGATGTCGGGTTCAGTTTCAACCCGGGCGGGCGCGGCCGGATCTACAACACCTTCGATGCGCACCGCCTGCTGCATTGGGCTGCGCAGGACGATCCAACCAGGCAGATGGCGCTGAAAAAGGCCTTGCTGGTGGCTTGCCACGGCCGCGGGCAGAGCATGGAGTCGCACGAGGTGCTGCTGCAGGCGGTGCAGGACGCGGGTCTGGATAGCGGGCGCGCGCGCGCCATTCTGGATGGCGCCGAGTTTGCCGACGCGGTGCGCGAGCGCGAAGCTTTTTACACGAGCCAGGGCATTCATTCGGTGCCGGCCGTCATCATCAACGACCGCCACCTGATCTCGGGCGGCCAGCCGGCCGCTGTCTTCGAGCAGGCGCTGCGCCAGATCGCGGCTCAGCAACCGAGTTGATCGGCCAGCTCGGAAAAGTCCCTCACATGCCAGGTGTTGGCGGGGTTGGGTGATGCGTCTTTTGGGTTGGCTGCGCCGAATTCGGCGGGGCGTTCGACGTAGGCCGTCTGCAGACCGCAGGCGCGCGCCGCCGCGAGGTCGTCCTGATGGGCCGCCACCAGCAGAACTTCATCCGGTGGCACGTCAAACACCCTGGCCACGCCAAGGTAGCTTGCCGGATCGGGCTTGTAGGCCCGGAACACTTCAGCCGACAGAATGCAGTCCCACGGCAGACGGGCGCGCTTGGCCATGTTGGCCAGCAGCCCGATGTTGCCGTTGGAGAGCGTGCAGATCATGTAGCGCGATTTGAGCCGCGTCAGACCGGCCACCACGTCGGGCCAGGGATCGAGCCGGTGCCAGGCCTTGTTCAGATGCGATTTTTCTGCTTCTGTCAGGTCGGCCAGGCCAAACCTGTCCAGAATCTGGTCGAGGATCAGCCGGTGCAGATCGTCGATCAGGGTCCAGCCCAGCTGGCCGGAGCGAACGCGCTGCATGGCCGGCTGATAGCCGGCGCGCCAGGCCAGCGCGAACTGGTCGGCGTCGACCCGGGGTCGCAGCGCCCGCACTTCGCGTGCGATGCCGCCATGCCAGTCGACCACCGTGCCGAAGACATCGAAGGCCAGCACCCGCGCGCTGCATGCCTCGCCTGCTGCACGCGCGACGCTGCCTGCCACACCCGTCATGGCAGAAGAGGCATTCTCAGACTGCCTTGGTCGTGCGCGGTTTGCGCTTGACCGGCGTTGCGCGCTTGACGACGGCGACCTCGACCTTGCCGCCGGCAATCCTGCTGGCCAGGGCGGCCGACTTCTGCTCGATCTTTGTCGCCAGCGTGCTCAGCGCCAGCGCGCCTGGCAAGCTGGCCTGGGCCAGCGTGTGCAAGGCAGTGACGCCGGTCTTTTCTTCAAACCGGCTGGCATTGGCCGCCACGCGCTCGACGCCCGTGCCTGCCAGTTTGACGATCTGGCTCACGGCCTGCTCAGCGCCGTTGGTGCTCAGCGTCAGGCCCTTGATGTAGTAGCTGCAGACGACCTGCTGCGCTGCCGTGGCGTTGCTCGCAACGCCAGCCGCGAGTTGTGAGCGCGACTCGCGCAGCGCGCGGTTCCAGTTCTTCTGCAGCAGGTCAACCGCGCGCTCGCCGCCGGCCTGGTAGGCCTGAATCACGTTCTTTGCCGTGTTGCCGTAGGATTCGATGACGTTGCCGGCGATGGTGGAGAGTTTCTTTGCGCTCATGGTATGTCCTCAGTGGGGGTTGTTTCGATGGACAAATTGTCCCGACTTTGCCTAGTGAACGCACCCTAACGGGCTAGGGACCTGCCTCCAACCCGGCCGGCGATCAGCCGCTCAGCAGGCCGCGCTTGCGCAGCATCGGCTCGACCTGGGGATCACGGCCCCGAAAGTCGCGAAACGCCTGCGCCGGCTCGCGGCTGTTACCGGCGCTGTAAATGCACTGCAGCAGGCGCCGCGCAGTGGCGGCATCAAAGGCATTGCCGGCTTCGCTGAACGCCTCGTAGGCATCAGCCTCCAGCACTTCGGCCCACATGTAGACGTAGTAGCCGGCAGCGTAGCCCGAGCCGGCGAACAGGTGCTGGAAATGGCTCAGATGGTGGCGCAATCCGATGTCGGCGGGCACGCCCAGCAGGCGGCACTGCTCGGCCTCGAAGGCCGCGATGTCCACGGTCGTGCCATTGGGCAGGCTGTGCAAGGCCATGTCGATCAGGGCCGGGCCGGTGTACTGGAGGGTGGCCCAGGCCTGGTTAAAGCGCCGCGCCGCGTGCAGCTTGTCGAGCAGGGCGTCAGGCAGCGGCTCGCCGCTCTGGAAGTGGCGCGCGTGGCGCTGCAGGACGTCGCGCTCCAGCGCCCAGTTCTCGAACAGTTGCGATGGCAGCTCGACGTAGTCGCGCAGCACGCTGGTGCCCGCGAGGCGCTCATGGCGAACCTGCGACAGAAGGCCGTGCAAGCCATGGCCAAACTCGTGGAACAGCGTCTTGACGTCCTCAAAGCTCAGCAAGGTGGGGCTGGCCTTGGCAAAGTTGTTGTTGTTGATGACGATCGGCGGCGTGCCGCCGTTGTGGCCGGACTGGCTGCGAAAGATGCTCATCCAGGCGCCACTGCGCTTGCTCGTGCGCGCGAAGTTGTCGCCCAGAAAGATCCCGACCAGACTGCCATCGGCGCGCCGCACCTCCCAGGCGCGCACATCCGGGTGGTAGAGCGAAAGTCCTTTTCGCTCGACAAAGCGCAGGCCAAAGAGGCGACCCGCGCAATCGAACATGGCGGCAATCATGTTGTCCAGCGTGAAGTAGGGCTTGAGCGCGGCGTCGTCCAGATCAAACTTCTGCGCACGCACCTTTTCTGCCAGGTAACGCCAGTCCCAGGCCGCAATCGGCGCAGGCTCGCCCAGGCTGAGCGCCATCGCCGTCAGGGCCGCCCGGTCCTCCTGCGCCTTGGCCTTGGCTGGCTCCCAGGCCTGGCCCAGCAGGCGCAGCACGGCGGGCGTATTGCCGGCCATGCGGTCGGCCAGTTCGTAGTCGGCATAGTTGGCGTAGCCCAGCAGCCCGGCCTGCTCCTGACGCAAGGCCATGATGCGCGCGGCAATCGGGCGGTTGTCGCTGGCCCCGTCGTGGGCGCCCCGCGCCGAGCGCTCGCGCCAGACCGTCTCGCGCAGATCGCGCCGCGCCGAAAAAGTCAGGAAGGGTTCGGTCAGGGAGGGCGACAGATTGACGGCATGGGTGTTCTCGCCCAAGCCGCGCTGCAGCGCCGCCGCGCGCGTGGCCTCGCGCAGGAACGCGGGCAAGCCCGCCAGGTCGGCCTCGCCTTTGAGTTCAAGCAAGAAGCCGCTCTCATCGGCCAGCACGTTCTGCGAAAACGCCGTGCACCGGGCTGCCAGCTCCTGCACCACCGCACCGTAGCGCTGGCGCGCTGCGCCATCCAGCCTGGCACCGGCGCGCACGAAGTCCAGATGCACGCGCTCGAGCAGGCGCAGGTCCTGGGCATCGAGCACCAGCTGCTGGCGCTGCCGGTACAGGCCGTCGATGCGGGCAAACAGCGGCGCGTGCA
>CAIMBE010000141.1 GCA_903839085.1 uncultured beta proteobacterium
CGGTGCTCCTGAGTGCGGCCCAATCGGTCTGGAACTGATCTTCTATGTCGTCAAAACTCGTGAATTCAACCGCAGCCACAACGCCGAAATAGTGCCGGTGGTGATGCCCATGTTGGTTGTCATAACCCACCACGCGTCCGTTATCGCTGCGCTGGAGCCGCACAGTTGGCATAATTTGCGCTACGGCTCCGAATGTCAGCTTGACCCAAGCGGGAGCACCCGCAATGGGCACTTTGCGGGTCGCCCACGAACTGCTCCTTTACTGCGTTGAACTGGAGCACCGGTAAGCAGACCGTCGTGGACCGCCGCTTAGTGTCTTCAAGAGCCAGTGGCCTGGGCGTTGGGGACTTTTTCGCTCGGACGGCGCTTCAAGACACGACGCGGTTGCAGAGATTTCCGATCTGCTTACCCCAAACTGGCTGATAAATGTCATAAATGGAGCGGGTGAAGGGAATCGAACCCTCGTATGAAGCTTGGGAAGCTGCCGTTCTGCCATTGAACTACACCCGCGTGCGCCCGGCCGATTTTAGCGGATCGGCCCTGGCGATCAATTAGCCAGCGGCAGTGTGATCCCGTCGATGCGCTTCAGTACCTCGGGCGTGAGCTGCGCGATGACCTTGACGGCCTCGAGGTTGCTCTGCAGTTGCGCCACGCTCGAGGCGCCGGTGATGACCGAGCTGACCCTGGGGTTGCGCGCCACCCAGGCAATGGCAAGTTGGCTGAGCATGCAGCCGAGTTCAGTGGCGATGGCCTCGAGTTCGGTCACGGCGGCGTTCTTGGCGCTGTCGGTCAGGCCCTTGACCAGAAAGCCCATGCCTTCGAGCGCGCCGCGGCTGCCCGCCGGCACGCCAGCGCGGTACTTGCCGGTCAGCAGGCCGCTGGCCAGCGGACTCCAGGTGGTCAGGCCCAGGCCGGTGTCCTCGTAGAGCCGCTTGTATTCCTGCTCGACCCGCTTGCGGTAGAACAGGTGGTACTGCGGCTGCTCCATGACCGGCTTGTGCAGGTGGTGCCGCTCGGCAATGTTCCAGGCGCTGCGGATCTCGTCGGCCGACCATTCGCTGGTGCCCCAGTACAGGGCCTTGCCGCGGCTGATCATGTCGCTCATGGCCCACACGGTCTCCTCGATCGGCGTGTGCGGGTCGGGGCGATGGCAGTAGACCAGGTCGATGAAGTCGAGCCCCATGCGCGTGAGCGAGCCGTCGATCGCGTGCATCAGGTATTTGCGGTTCAGGGTGTCCTTGCGGTTGACGGTCTGGCCCTCGCGGTCCAGGCCCCAGAAGAATTTGGTCGACACCACGTAATTCAGGCGCGGCCATTTGAGCGCTTTGAGGGCCTGGCCCATGATGACTTCGCTCTGGCCGAGCGCGTAGACCTCGGCGTTGTCGAAGAAGTTGACGCCGGCGTCGAAGGCCAGCGCCATCATCTCGCGCGCGGCCGCGATGTCGACCTGGTTGTGGTAGGTGACCCATGACCCAAGCGAGAGCTCGCTGAGTTGCAGGCCGCTGTTGCCAAGGCGTCGGTATTGCATGGGGGTCCTTTCAGAGGGTTATCGGGTCATTGGGGGTGCAGCATCAAACGCGCTGGCCGCCGTCGATGGCGATTTCGGCGCCGGTAATGTAGGACGACTTGGCGCTGCACAGGAACTCGATCAGGTCGACGACCTCGCTGACCTCGCCCAGGCGTCGCATCGGAATGTCGTTGTCGACGATCCGGCTGGTGCCTGGCGACAGGATCGAGGTGTTGATTTCTCCGGGCGCGATGGCGTTCACCCGCACGCCCATCGGCGCCATGTCGGCGGCCATCTCGCGCGTCAGCGCGGCCAGCGCCGCCTTCGAGGTGGCATAGGCGGCGCCGGCAAAGGGGTGCACCCGGTAGCCGGCGATGGAGCACAGGTTGACGACCGACCCTCTTGCGTTGGAGAGTTCCTGGGCGAAGCCACGCGTCAGGATCAGCGGCGCGTAGAAATTGGTGTTGTACATCTGCTGCCAGACATTGAGGTCGGTGGTCAGCGAGTTGACGCGCTCGCCGCCGGGGCCCTTGGGCGAGATGCCGGCGTTGTTGACCAGCGCGTGCAGTTTGGAGCCGCCCAGCAGCGGGCGCAGCGCGTCGACCGTTCGCGAGATCTGGTCGAGGTCCGACAGGTCGAGCTCGACATGGGTGTTCTGCTCGGCGTGCCAGGGGCATTCGATCGGCAGCGCTTGGCGCGAGACCGTGATGACGCGCCAGCCGAGGTCGCGAAAACGCTGGGCCACGCCGTGCCCGATGCCACGGCTTGCGCCCGTGACGATGGCGGTTTTCTGTTCGGTCATGACCAGGGGTCAGGCAGCGCGCGCGGCCTTGCGGGTGCGGCGCTGCAGCATCTGCATCAGCATGAACAGGGTGGTGGAAAAGACGATCATGATGGTGGCCACCGCCGTCAGCGCCGGCGTCATGCTGTCGCGCAGACCGGAGAACATCTCGCGCGGCAGGGTGCGCTGGTCCGGGCCGGCAATCAGCAGGGCGATCACCACGTCGTCAAACGAGGCGGCAAAGGCGAACAGCGCGCCCGAGGCCATTGCCGGCATGATGCCCGGCATGGTGATGCGCAAGAAGGCGGTGCGCGGCGTGGCACCGCAGGCCGCCGCGGCGCGCGCCAGGTTGGGGTCGAGCAGTTCGAGCGCGGTGAGGACCGGCACCACGACAAAGGGCACGGCGATCACGGTGTGGGCGATGATCAGGCCGGTGTAGCTGCTTGTGAGCGAGAGCGGCGCGAGGAAGAAGTAGCAGGCCACGGCGATCAGGATCACCGGCACGATCATTGGCGAGAGCATGACCAGCTTGAGCGCGTCGATCCACCAGGCGCGGTGGCGCATCAGGCCGAGCGAGGCCAGGGTGCCGAGCAGCACCGAGATCACGGTGGCGATTGAGCCGACGTAGAGCGAATTGCCCAGGGCGGTGAGCCACTTGCCGCCGCCGAGCACCTCCTGGTACCAGCGCAGCGACAGGCCGGGCAGCGGGTAGGTCAGGAACGAGCCGCTGGAAAAAGACAGCGGAATGATGGCCGCGATCGGCACCAGCAGAAACATCAGGATCAGCGCGCACAGCAGCCAGTAAAGCGGCTTCCAGGGAATTTTGAAGCGGGTCATGGTATTGCCGCCGCGCCGGGCTGGGTTTTTGGGGTCAGAGCCCAAATTCGGAACGAAATTGGTGTCTGACCCCAATAACCCTCGGGGGGCAGCGCAGTACACGAAGTGACAAGCGTGGGGGTCATGATCTATCCCATCGACAGCGCGCGGCCGCCGGAGAGTTTGTGGGCGACGCCGTACAGCACCAGCGTGGTGACCAGCATCATCAGGCCCAGAGCCGAGGCCAGGCCCCAGTTGCCGGTGTCGGTGGTGTAGGTGGCCACAAAGTAGGACAGCATCTGGTCCGAGCCGCCGCCGACCAGCGCCGGCGTGATGTAGTAGCCCATGGCCAGGATGAAGACCATCACGGAACCGGCGGCGATGGCGGGCGCGGCCATCGGCAGGTAGACCCGGAAAAAGGCCAGCACCGGCGGCGCGCCCAGGCTGGCGGCGGCGCGCATGTAGTGCGGCGGAATGCCCTTGAGCACGCTGTAGAGCGGCAGGATCATGAAGGGCAGCAGCACGTGCGTCATCGCGATCAGGACGCCGGTGCGGTTGTAGATCAGGGTCAGCGGCTCGGCAATCAGGCCCAGGCGCATCAGCAGCGTGTTGACCATGCCTTCGCGCTGCAGCACCACGACCCAGGCGGCGGTGCGCACCAGCAGCGAGGTCCAGAACGGCAGCAGCACCAGGATCATCAGCCAGTCGGCCGTTTTCTGCGTCACCTGGGTCAGCAGCATGGCAACCGGAAAGCCCATCAGCAGGCACAGCAGCGTGACGCTGGCGCTGATGCCCAGGGTGCGCAGCAGCACGTCGACGTAAATCCGGTTGGCCTCGGTGGCGCGCTCGATCTCGCCCCTGGCGTTGCGCGCCAGATCAAAAGCGGCCAGCAGGTAGTAGCCCGAGACCGGGCCGTGGGCGCGCTGCACAGCGGCAAAGAATTCGGGGCTGGCCAGCGTCGGGTCGATCGCGCTGAAAAATTCCGCGCCGAAGACGGTGCCGGCATCGGCCGCGGAGACTTCGCGTGCGGCGCGCATCAGCGTGCTGCGCACGCCGTTGACTTCGTAGTTGAGCCGGCGCGCGGCGTCGGCCAGCGTGCTGGCGGCGCGGGCCTCGGCCAGGTCCTGCGCAAAGCCCGGGAACACCTTGGGCGGCAGCGCCTGTCCGGGCTGCCAGTGGTGCAGTTCGGTCAGGGTGCGCGGCAGCGCGCGCGGCACTTCGGCCTCGCGCACCGCCAGCGACAGCAGCCAGACCAGCGGCGCGACGAAAAACACCAGCAGAAACCCGGTGAGGGGCAAGAGCAGGGCGGTTCGATGGCGCAGCAGCATGGCGAGACTATTCAAATACTGATTTCGTCATCGCGATGGCTGCGTTGGCTGTCATCGCGACTGCTGCGTTGGCTGTCATTGGGATTGCTGCGTTGGCTGTCATTGCGAGCGTAGCGTGGCAATCCATGAATTCAAACTGCATGGATTGCCGCGTCGCTGCGCTCCTCGCAATGACGAATTTCCATCACTTGGTGCCGGCCCACTTGGTCCAGCGTTCGGCCAGCTTGTCGCCGTTGTCGATCCAGAACTTCACGTCTTCGGCAAAGGCCAGCTTCAGGTTGTCCGGGTTGGTCGGCAGGTCGCCCATCAGGGACTTGTCGATCAGCGCGGCAGCGCCGGCTGCGGTCACGCCGTAACGCACATACTTGGGCAGCTTGGCCTGGTTGTCGGGACGGCCCAGGAACTCGACCAGTTTCTCGGCGTTGGCTTTTTGCGGCGTGCCTTTCATGATGACCCAGCTGTCCATGGTGTAGGGCGTGTCCTTCCAGACCATCTTGAAGTTCTTCTTGTCCTTCTCGTTGGCGGCGGTGATGCGCCCGTTGTAGGCGGTGGTCATGGCGACGTCGCCGGCGGCCAGCATTTGCGGCGGCTGCGCGCCGCTCTTCCAGAACACCAGGTCGCCCTTGATGGTGTCGAGTTTCTTGAAGGCGCGCTCGATGCCTTCGGGCGTGCGCAGCACCTTGTAGACGTCCTTGGAGGAGACGCCGTCGGCGATCAGAGCGACTTCGAGGTTCCACTTGGCGCCGTTGCGGATCGAGCGCTTGCCGGGGATCTTCTTGGTGTCGAAGAAGTCGGCCCAGCCGTTGGGGGCGCTCTTGATCTTGTCGCCGTCGTAGGCCAGCACCAGGTTGTAGATGATGGCGCCCACGCCGCAGGCGTGCACGGTGCCGGGCAGGTAGCGCGCGGCGCCGCCGATCTTGCTGACATCGAGTTTTTCGTAGAGGCCTTCGTCGCAACCGACCTCGAGCTCATCGGCCTCGACCTGCACCACGTCCCAGTTGTTGTTGCCGCCCTTGATCTTGGTGCGCAGCACGCCCAGGCCGCCGTCCCAGGCTTCGTCGGTCAGCTTGATGCCGGTGGCGTTGAAGGGCTTGAAGAAGACTTCCTTCTGTCCGTCCTGATAGGCGCCGCCCCAGGACACGATGTTGAGGTCGCGCGACTGCGCCTGCGCCTGTCCCGCCAGGCAGACCAGGGCCACCGCGCCAACGACCGATGCCAAACCATGCTTTTTCATATGTGATCTCCGTTGTAAAAAATGAGTAACCAACCAACCAACCATCCGTCAAAACACCCACGCGTCCTCGGGCCGGAACCCGAGGCACACGTTTTGCCCCACCACCAGGCCGGCAGGCAAGGCGCCCGGGCCGATCTTCGCAAACCATTGCGGCGCCTCGTCGGTGGCCGCTCTGGCCTGAGCGTCGAGCCGCGCGACCAGTCGCCAGTGATCGCCCTGATGGATCAGGTCGAGCAGGGTGCCGTGCAGGCGGTTTGGCGTTGCCAGCGCCGCCGCGTCGGTGGCGACCTGCAGGAATTCAGGGCGCACGCAGAGTTTGACCGGGGCGTTCTCCGCCAAGGCCTTGGTGGCGCAGATGCGCGCCTGCAGCGTCTGTCCGCCGCTGGTCCGGATGGCGCCGGCGGCCGCGCTCTGGAGCGCCGGCAGGGCGCCCTCCAGCGTGCATTGCAGCATGTTGTTGTCGCCCAGAAAATTGGCGACAAAGGGATTGGCCGGCGCGTTATACAACTGCTGTGGCGAGGCCAGCTGTTCGATGCGCCCCTGGTTGAAGACGGCGACCCGGTCCGACAGCGTCATGGCTTCGGACTGGTCATGCGTGACGAACACCATGGTCACGCCGAGCTCGCGGTGCAGGCGGCGGATCTCGAGCTGCATTTCCTCGCGCAGCTTCTTGTCCAGCGCCGACAGCGGCTCGTCCATCAGCACCAGGCGCGGCTCGAACACCAGGGCGCGCGCCAGCGCGACCCGCTGCTGCTGGCCGCCCGACAACTGGTTGGGCTTGCGGTGCGTGAAGTTCTCCAGGTGCACCTTGGCCAGCGCGGCGGTGACTTTTTCGGCGATGGTGGTCGGCGGCACCTTGCGCACCGACAGCGGAAAGGCGACGTTCTGCGCGACCGTCATGTGCGGAAACAGCGAGTAGCTCTGGAACACGACGCCCATGTTGCGCTGGTGCGGCGGCAGCGACTCGATCGACGCGCCGTCGAGCCGGATGGTGCCGGCGCTGGGCGCTTCGAATCCGGCCAGCAGCATCAGCGTGGTCGTCTTGCCCGAGCCCGAGGGGCCGAGCAGGGTCAGGAACTCACCGGCCTCGATGTGCAGGTTCAAATCGTCCACCGCGGCGGTCGGGCTGCCGGGGTAGTGCTTGAAGACGTGCTCAAACTCGATCAATGCCATGGTGCATAAACTTTCGAAGTGCACGCCACTATAGCGGCATCGGCTGGCTCAGGCATTGCCGGTGGGCCAGGCCCGCACCCAGGCCAGGGTATCGGCCAGGGCCAGTTCGGTGCGCGCCAGCAGGGCGTCGATCTCGGCTTCGGAAATGATCAGGGGCGGCGAGAAGGCGATCACGTCGCCCATCAGCACCCGCACGATCAGCCCATGGGCCTGCGCGCGCTGCACAAAGTAGGCGCCGACGCCGCGTTTCGGATCGAACGGTTTTCTCTGCGCCGGGTCGGCCGCCAGTTCGATGGCGCCGATCAGGCCCAGGCCGCGCGCGTCACCCACCAGCGGGTGGCCCTTGAGTTTCTGCAGCCCCTGCTGCAGCCGCGGTCCGACCTTCTGCACATTGCCGATCACCTTGTCGGCCTCGTAGATGCGCAGGGTTTCCAGCGCCACGGCGCAGGCCAGCGGATGGCCGCTGTAGGTGTAGCCATGACCGAAGACGCCGATCTGCGCGCTGGCGTCGGCGATGGTCTGGTAGATCTCGTCGGTCAGGTAGAGCGCGGACATCGGCACATAGGCCGAGGTCAGCATCTTGGCGACCGTGATCATGTCGGGCTTCAGGTCGAAGACCTGGGTGCCGAAGGCCTGGCCGAGCCGGCCGAATCCGGTGATCACCTCGTCGACCAGGAACAGGATGTCGTATTTTTTCAGGATCGCCTGCACCCGCGCGAAGTAGCCCGCCGGCGGCACGATGACGCCGCCGGCGCCCTGCACCGGCTCGGCGATGAAGGCGGCCACGGTCTCCGGGCCTTCGCGCAGAATCGTGTCCTCAAGCTCGGTGGCCAGGCGCTCGACGAACTGGGCCTCGGTTTCGCCGGGCAGGCCGAACTGGTAGAGGTGCGGGCAGCTCACGCGCACGATGCCGGGCAGCGGCAGGTCGAAGTTCTGATGCATCGTGGCCAGACCGGACATCGATGCCGCCGCCGCCGTCACGCCGTGGTAGCCCTTGTTGCGCGCGATGATCTTTTTCTTCAGCGGCCGGCCCCGGGCGTTGTTGTAGTAGCGCACCAGCTTGAACGCGGTGTCGTTGGACTCCGAGCCCGAGTTGGCGAACAGCACGCGCGCCATCGGCACTGGCGCCCACTTGATCATGGCCTCGACCAGCGCTGTGACCGGGCCCGGCACCTTGCCCGAGAACGAGTGGTAGTAGGGCAGGGTGTTCATCTGCTTGTAGGCGGCTTCGGCCAGGCGCTTCTCGGAGAAGCCGAGCGAGGCGCACCAGAGCCCGGCCATGCCCTCGATGTAGGCCTTGCCGTTTTCGTCGAACACCTGCACGCCCTCGCCGCGCACGATCACCAGCGGTCCGTCGCGCTCGTGATCGCGCAATTGCGTGTAGGGATGCAGGTGGTGGCGGACATCGCTCTGTCCGGCGCTGGAGAATTTGCTTGTCATGTTGTTCACTTTACTTTCTTCGTCATTGAGGCCTCAGGCCGTGGCCACTGTTGATCTGTTCTCTTCGTCATTGAGGCCTCAGGCCGTGGCCACTGTTGATCTGTTCTCTTCGTCATTGAGGCCGCAGGCCGTTGCAACTGCTGATCTGTTCTCTTCGTCATTGCGAGGCCGCAGGCCGTTGCAACTGTTGATCTGTTCTCTTCGTCATTGCGAGGCCGCAGGCCGTGGCAATCCATGTTTGTGTTCGCTCGCTGGATGGATTGCCGCGCTCCGCTCGCAATGACCCACCCAAGGTCCGAGGCCGGCGACACCCTATTTCAGCACGTCGCCGATGCACAGGTACTTGATCTCGACATAATCGTCGATGCCGTGGTGCGAGCCTTCGCGGCCGAGGCCCGATTGCTTGACACCGCCAAACGGCACATGTTCGGCCGCGATGATGCCGACGTTGACGCCGACCATGCCGTACTCCAGCGCCTCGCTGACGCGAAAGATGCGTCCGACGTCGCGGCTGTAGAAGTAGCTGGCAAGGCCGAACTCGGTGTTGTTGGCGGCATCGATGGCGTCCTGCTCGGTCTTGAACTTGAACACCGGCGCGAACGGGCCGAAGGTTTCTTCCCTGGCGCACAGCATGTCGGCGCTGGCGTCGGCGACCACGGTCGGCTCGAAGAACTGGCCGGCCAGGCGCTTGCCCCCGACCAGCACACGTGCGCCTTTGGCCAGGGCGTCATCAACATGGCGCTGCACTTTCTCCAGGGCGGCTTCCTCGATCAGCGGCCCTTGATTGACGCCGTCCTCGAAACCGTTGCCGACCTTGGCGGTTTTGACTTTGGCCGCGAACTTGGTGACGAACTCCTCGTACACCGCCTCCTGCACGTAAAGGCGGTTCGAGCAGACGCAGGTCTGCCCGGCGTTTCGGTACTTGCTCGCGAATGCGCCTTCGACGGCGGAGTCGATGTCGGCATCCTCAAAAACGATGAAGGGCGCATTGCCGCCGAGCTCGAGCGACATCTTCTTGACGGTCGGGGCGCTCTGCGCCATCAGGATGCGGCCGACCTCGGTGGAGCCGGTAAAGCTGATGTGGCGCACCACATCGCTGGCGCACAGCACCTTGCCGATGGCGATCGAGTTCTCGCTGTCGGCGCTGAGCATGTTGAGCACGCCGGCCGGAATGCCGGCGCGGAGCGCGAGTTCGGCCGTCGCCAGCGCGGTCAGGGGCGTGAGTTCGGCCGGCTTGATGATGACCGGGCAACCGGCGGCCAGCGCCGGCGCGACCTTGCGCGTGATCATGGCGAGCGGAAAGTTCCAGGGCGTGATGGCGGCGCAGACGCCGATCGGCTGGCGCAGCACCAGCAGGCGCCGGTTGTTGTCGAAATGCGGCAGGGTCTCGCCATTGATGCGTTTGGCCTCCTCGGCGAACCATTCGACAAAGCTGGCGCCGTAGGCGACTTCGCCCTTGGCCTCGGGCAGTGGCTTGCCCTGCTCGGCGGTCATCAGGCGGCCCAGGTCGTCCTGGTTGGCCATCAGCAGGTCGAACCACTTGCGCAGGATGATGCTGCGCTCCTTGGCGGTCTTGCTGCGCCAGGCCGGCCAGGCGGCGTTGGCCGCGGCGATGGCGGCCTGCGCGTCGGCCGGGCCGAGGTTGGCGACATCGGCCAGCTTCTGGCCGGTGGCGGGGTCGAGCACGTCGAAGCGGCTCGCGCCACGGATCCACTGACCATTGATCAGCGCGTCGGTCTTGAGCAGGGTCGGGTCCTTGAGCAGGGACAGGGGGGAGGTCTTGAGGTTCATGGCGGTCAGTGGTTCAGTTTGAAGGGCGAAGCTTAAGCCAAAGCGATGAGCGTAGCTGATTTTTTGCCGCGCCGCAGTAGCGCGAGTGACAAGTTTCGGCCGGTGGCGCTTTCACGTCTCGGCCATCGCCTGCCATGACTTAAAATTTGTCGCTTCCCGGACCCAACCCCAACCCTTGCCCGACACCATGAATTCACCCGTCAGTCCCGCCAGCGTCGCCGATATCCGCAAGATATTCCTCGACTTCTTCGAGTCCAAGGGGCACACCGTGGTGGCCTCGAGCCCGCTGGTGCCGGGCAACGACCCGACCCTGATGTTCACCAACTCGGGCATGGTGCAGTTCAAGGACGTGTTCCTGGGCACCGACAAGCGCTCCTATGTGCGGGCGGCCTCGGTGCAGGCCTGCCTGCGCGCCGGCGGCAAGCACAACGATCTCGAGAACGTCGGCTACACCGCGCGCCATCACACCTTCTTCGAGATGCTGGGCAACTGGAGCTTTGGCGACTACTTCAAGCGCGAGTCGCTGAAGTGGGGCTGGGAACTGCTGACCGAGGTCTACGGGCTGCCGGCGGAGAAACTGCTGGTCACGGTCTACAAGGACGACGACGAGGCCTACGACATCTGGACCAAGGAGATCGGCCTGCCGGCCGAGCGCGTGATCCGCATCGGCGACAACAAGGGCAAGAAATACGCCTCCGACAACTTCTGGATGATGGCCGACACCGGCCCCTGCGGACCGTGCTCGGAGATCTTCTACGACCACGGCGCGCACATCCCGGGCGGCCCGCCCGGCAGTCCGGGCGAAGACGGCGACCGCTTCATCGAGATCTGGAACCACGTGTTCATGCAGTTCGACATGCAGGCCGACGGCAGCCTGGTCAAGCTGCCGGCGCCCTGTGTCGACACCGGCATGGGCCTGGAGCGCCTGGCGGCGATCCTGCAGCACGTGCACAGCAATTACGAGATCGACATCTTCAGCGCGCTGATCAAGGCCGCCGCGCGCGAGGCCGGCTGCGCCGACCTGGACAACAAGAGCCTGCGCGTGATTGCCGACCACATCCGCGCCACCGCCTTCCTGGTCAGCGACGGCGTGAACCCGTCCAACGAGGGGCGCGGCTATGTGCAGCGGCGCATCGTCCGGCGCGCCATCCGCCACGGCTACAAGCTCGGGCGCAAGACGCCGTTCTTCCACAAGCTGGTGCCCGACCTGGTGGCGCTGATGGGCGAGGCCTATCCGAATCTGCGGGCGCAGTCGGCGCGCATCAGCGAGGTGCTGCGCCAGGAGGAGGAGCGCTTCTTCGAGACGCTGGAAGTGGGCATGCAGATCCTGGACGCGGCGCTCGCCGACGGCGTCACGGTCCTGCCGGGTGACGTGGCCTTCAAACTGCACGACACCTTCGGCTTTCCGCTCGACCTCTCGGCCGACGTCTGCCGCGAGCGCGGCCTCGCGGTCGACGAGGCGGGCTTTCACGCGGCGATGGAAAAGCAGAAGGCGCAGGGCCGCGCGGCCGGCAAGTTCAGGATGGACCGGGCCCTGGACTACAGCGGCGACGGCAATGATTTCGTAGGCTACGACAGTCTCACGCAGGAGACTAATGTGCTGGCGCTGTACGCCGACGGCGCAGCGGTGTCCGCACTGAAGGCCGGACAGAGCGGGGTCGTGGTGCTGGCCGAGACGCCGTTCTACAGCGAGAGCGGCGGCCAGGTCGGCGACGCCGGCGCGATCTTCTGCGACAGCGCGCTGTTCGAGGTGGCCGACACGCAGAAGATCAAGGCCGACGTGTTCGGCCATCACGGCACGCTGGCCAGCGGCGCGCTCAAGGTGGGCGACGCCGTGACCGCGCATGTCGACGCCGCGCGCCGCGCCGCGACCCAGCGCAACCACAGCGTGACCCATCTGATGCACAAGGCGCTGCGCGAGGTGCTGGGCGCCCACGTGCAGCAAAAGGGCTCGCTGGTCAACGCCGAGCGCACCCGCTTCGACTTTGCCCACAACGCGCCGGTCAGCGACGCCGAAATCCGCGAGGTCGAGGCCCGCGTCAACGCCGAAATTCTGGCCAACGCCCAGACCGGCGCGCGCGTCATGGGCATCGAGGCGGCGCAGGCCAGCGGCGCCATGATGCTGTTCGGCGAGAAGTACGGCGAGTCGGTGCGCGTGATCGACATCGGCAGCAGCCGCGAACTGTGCGGCGGCACGCACGTGGGGCGCAGCGGCGACATCGGCCTGTTCAAGGTGGTGGCCGAGAGCGGCGTGGCCTCGGGCGTGCGCCGGATCGAGGCCGTCACCGGCGCCAATGCGCTGCGCTATCTGCAGGATCTGGAGGACACCGTCACGCGCGCCGCCGGCGCGCTCAAGGCGCCGCTGCCCGAACTCAACGAGCGGATCGCTCATGTGCTCGACAACGTCCGCTTGCTCGAGCGCGAGATCGCCGCGCTCAAGGGCAAGCTGGCCTCCGGCCAGGGCGACGAACTGCTCAAGCAGGCGCTCGACCTCAGGGGCAAGGACGGCAAACTGGTGAAACTGCTGGTGGCGCGGCTCGAGGGGGCTGACGTCAAGACCCTGCGCGACACCATGGACAAGCTCAAGGACAAGCTCAAGACGGCGGTCATCGTGCTGGCCGTGCCCGACGGCGAGCGGGTGCAGATCGCCGCCGGCGTGACGAGCGACAGCGTGGGTCGCGTCAAGGCCGGCGAACTGGTCAATTTTGTCGCCGCCCAGGTCGGCGGCAAGGGCGGCGGCAAGCCCGACCTGGCGATGGCCGGCGGCACCGAGCCGGCCAAGCTTGACGCCGCGCTGGCCAGCGTGCCGGCCTGGGTTGCCGAGCGCCTTTGATAGGCTGAACAACGGATCCCCAAGGCCCGTGGTCTGGCGATGAAGGGGGATTCGTCATGGCGGACCCTGCGGCCGCCTCGCGGCAGGCCCGAGCGCGGCAGTCCATGGACTCATCTGATCGTGGTGCTGGTGCTGGTGCTCTGCGCCGACGTGGCGACGGCATGGGCGGGTCTGCCCCAGGAGGTCAGTTTTGCCAGCCTGGACGGCACGCCGATCAAGGCCTGGGTATTCCAGCCGGAAGTCCCGGCGCGCGGCACGGTGGTGGCCTTGCATGGCTGCGGCGGCCTGTACGCCACGTTGGGCTCGCGCACGGGGCAGATCAACGCGCGCCATCAGGCGATGGCCGACATGCTTGTGGGAGAGGGCTACGCCGTGGTCTTTCCCGACAGCCTCAAGCCGCGCGGCGTGAGTCGCCTGTGCCTGCAAAAGATCAGCGAGCGCTCGATCGATCAGACCGCGCGCCGCAGCGACGCGCTGGCCGCCCTGAACTGGGTCGCCGCTCAGCCCTGGGCCAGCGCGTCCAGAATCGCGCTGCTCGGCTGGTCGCATGGCGGCAGCGCCGTGCTGGCCGCGACCGATGCCAGGCAGAGCGATGTCGCGGCGCAGGCGGTCAGAAGTCGCGTGGCGATGGCCTTCTACCCCGGTTGCAGCGCGGCGCGCAAGAGCGGCTATCAACCCAACGCGCGGCTGGTCCTGCTGCTCGGCGCGCTCGATGACTGGACGGCGCCGGGCCCGTGCATCGAACTTGGCAGATCGGTCGGCGCCGAGGTTCATGTCTACCCCGAGAGCCACCACGATTTCGACAATCCGCTTGGTGCCGTCAAGCACTTGCCCGACGTCCCCAATGGCACCCGCCCGGGACAGGGTGTGCACGCCGGGCCGAACGCGCGAGCGCGCGAGCAGGCCTATGCGCGCGTGCGCGAACTGCTGCTCGCAGCCTTTGACTGAGCCGGCCTGCGCGCCGTCGAGCGCTTGATGGCGCTGACCGGTACCCGGCTCGCGGGCGCGCGGGCCGCTTGCGGGACGCCCGGCCGGGCTGATGTGACATCGGCCAGCGTCACCTTGTCGAGTTCGGCCAGAAAGCTCTGCAGCGCGCTGCTGAAGACCTGCTTCAACTGGCAGCGCCGGGTCAGGGTGCATGCGTCATGCTCGCTGTCGAAGCACTCGACGAGCGTGAAATCGGTCTCGCAGGAACGCACCACGTCGCCGATGCGGATGTCGGCGGCGGCCTTGAGCAGGCGCAGACCGCCGCCGCGCCCGCGCGTGGTCTGCAGCAGTCCCTGGCGCGCGAGGTCGTTGACGATCTTCATCAGGTGATTTTTCGAGACCGCATGGCTTTCGGCCAGTTCGGCGATGGTGACCGAGCGCTGCGGGTGCAGGGCGCAGAACATCAGGACCCGCAGGGTGTAGTCGGTGTAGTCGGTCAGTCGCATGGGGGCGCTTGCGGTTGGGGTAATCGTCATTTTATGGCAAATCAATCTAAGATGCATGTAAAATGCATTTATTAAAAACAGCTGGCCGCCTTGGGCCGCCGTGACCGAAATGAAACCAGATTCCCTGCCGATCTTCACAGCAGCGCAACCGGCTCCGGCGGCGCTGCAGGGCCTGCCGCTGCTGCGGCTTGGCTTTCGTCCTTTCTACATCGGCGGCGCGCTGCTGGCGGCGGTCTCGGTGCCGCTGTGGGTCGCCATGTTCCTGGGCGCGCTGTCGTGGACGCCGCCGCTGCCGGCGCTACTGTGGCACGCGCACGAGATGCTGTTCGGCTTTGCGGTGGCCATCATCGTCGGCTTTCTGATGACCGCCGGCAAGGCCTGGACCGGGCTGCCGACGCCGCGCGGCGCAAGCCTTGCCGCGCTGGTCCTGCTGTGGCTGGCGGCGCGCGTCGCCGCTGTGGTCGGACCCTACCCGCTGTATGCTGCGCTCGACCTCGCGCTGCTGCCGCTGGTGGCGGCGATCCTGACGCGCCTGCTGCTGCGCTCGCGCAATCACCGCAACCTGCCGCTGGCGCTGCTGCTGCTGCTGCTGGCCGGCGCCAATCTGCTGTTCCATCTGGCGCTGCTGCAGGTGCTGCAGTTGGCGGCGCTGACCCCGCTGCGCGCGGCGCTGGCGCTGATCGTGATGATTGAATGCGTGATGGCGGGGCGCGTCATTCCGGCCTTCACGATGGCCGTGACGCCGGGATTGAGAATTGCCGCCACGCCGGGGCTTGATCGTTTCGCGCTGGCAGCCACCGCGCTGGGCCTGGCCTTGTGGGTCCTGGAGGCCCCCGGCGTGCCGGCCTTTGTGCTGCTGGCGCTGGCCAGCGCCCTGCAGTTCAAGCGCTGGCTCGGCTGGCAGCCCAAGGTCAGCCGCAAGCGCCCGATCCTGTGGATCCTGCACGCCGCCTATGCCTGGATCGCGCTCGCCCTGGCGCTGCTGGCGTTGTCCCAGCTCGGCCTGCTGGGCGCCTCGGCCGGCGTGCACGCGCTGGCGGTCGGCGCCACCGGCGGGCTGATCATCGGCATGATCACGCGCACCGCGCGCGGCCACACCGGACGGCTGCTGCAGGTCTCGCGACCCGAGCTGCTGGCCTACCTGCTGGTGCTGGCGGCGGCGGTGCTGCGCGTGCTGCTGCCGCTTCTGGCGCCCTCGCTTCTGGCGCCCTCCCTGATCGCGGCCGCTGCTGCCTGGAGCAGCGCTTTCCTGATCTACCTCTGGATCTACACGCCCTGGCTGCTGCGCACCCGGCTGGACGGCAAGGACGGTTGAGGATCCGGTGCGAAGATAGCGCCATGAACTACCTGTCTGTCAAGTACCTGCACCTCGGCTGCGTCGTGCTCAGCATCAGCCTGTTTGCCCTGCGCGGCGCGCTGCAACTGCGCTCGGTGGCATGGCGCCAGTGGCGAGTGCTGCGCGTGGCGCCGCACATCGTCGACACCGTGCTGCTTGGTGCCGCGGTCTGGCTGGCCTGGCGCAGCGCCCAATATCCATTCGTCGCCGGCTGGCTCACGGCCAAGGTGCTGGCCTTGCTGGCCTACATCGTGCTGGGCCACTTTGCCCTTGGCCCGAAGACACCGGCGGCGCAGCGCGGGGCGTTCTTTCTGGCCGCGCTGCTGAGCGTGGCTTACATCGTCGGTGTCGCGCTGACGCGCCGGCCGGCCCTGGGCCTGCTTTGAGTCAGGGCTGCAGCGCGAGCCGGCGCCGGCTCTCGAAATAGCGGGTCCTGCCGCTCAGCGGGTCGACGAATTCAAGGCTCCTGGCCAGCAGTTGCAGCGGGCGCTGATGGTCGATCTGCCCCTCGGGGCTCAGCGTCGGGTAGAGCCCGTCGCCGACGATCGGCAAGCCCAGCGCCGCCATGTGCACGCGCAACTGGTGGCGCTTGCCGGTGAGCGGGCGCAGCAGGTAGCGCGCCAGCGCGCCATGCACTTCAAGCAGGTCGAGATGGGTGATGGCGTTGACGGCGCCGCTGACCTCGTGCTGCAGCATGAAATGCGCGGCCGGGACGATCCGGCTTTCACGCACCAGGGGCAGGCGCAGGTCGTCGCGCCAGGGCGCAATCGCCTCGTATCGCTTGCTGACCTGGCGGCGTGCAAACAACTGATGGTAGTGCGCGCGCGTGTCGCCCTGCACCGAAAACAGGACCAGTCCGGCGGTGTCGCGGTCGATGCGGTGGATCGGCGTGAGCTCGCTCAGTCCGAGCTTGTGCCGCAGGCGCAGCAGCAGGGTCTGCTGCAGGTAGTTGCCCGAAGGCACGACCGGCAGGAAATGCGGCTTGTCGGCCACCACCAGATGCGCGTCCTGAAACAGCACCGCTTCTTCGAACGGGATCGGCGCCTCCGCCGCCACCGCGCGGTAGTAGTAAATGCGCAGATGGGCCTGGTAGGGACGCTGCGGGCCGACTTGGCCGCCATGCTCGTCGACCACCAGTCCCTGCGCCATGCGCTGCCGCCAGTCATCGCGGGCGACGCCCGGGAAGCGCTCGACAAAGAAGGCGAGCATGGTGGGCCAAGGCCCCGGCGGCAGGCCCACGCAACTCGGCCCGACGCCGTCGCGGCCCGGCGGCTTGCGCGGCTCAGATCCGCTCAAAGATGACATCCCAGACACCGTGTCCGAGCCTGATGCCGCGGTTCTCGAACTTGGTCAGCGGGCGGTAATGCGGTTTGGGCGCGTAGCCCGCGAGTTCGGGATGGGCTTGCGCGGACCTGTTCCCGAGCAGCGGTTCCTGGCCCAGAACCTGCAGCATCTGCTCGGCGTAGGGCTGCCAGTCGGTGGCGCAGTGCAGGTAGCCGCCGGGCTTGAGGCGCGCTGCCAGTTTGGCGATCAGCGGCGCCTGCACCAGGCGGCGCTTGTTGTGCCGCTTCTTGTGCCAGGGGTCGGGAAAGAAGATGTGCACGCCGTCCAGGCTTTGCGGCGCAAGCATCTGGTCGATGACCTCGACGGCGTCGTGCGCAATGATGCGGATGTTGCCCAGATTCTGCGCGTTGATGCGCTTGAGCAGCGCGCCGACGCCTGGCGCGTGGACCTCGCAGCAAAGAAAATTGGTCTGCGGCAGCAGCGCGGCAATCTGCGCCGTGGCCTCGCCCATGCCAAAGCCGATCTCAAGGATCAGGGGCGCTGCCGACGATTTCGGCGCAGCCTGCGCAGCGCCATCGAAGAGCGCGTCCAGGTCCGCAATGCCGGCTTGGTAGGGCAGCAGGAAGCGCGGGCCGAGGTCGGCCAGCGCCCGCGCCTGCCCGCCGGTGGTGCGGCCGGTGCGCCGGACAAAACTGCGGATGGTCTTTGGATGGGCGACGCCATCGGGCGCGCGCGCGGCGGGTTCGGTCGGGGCAGTGGCGTTCACGGTAGCGGATTGTAGAGAGGCGCCCAGCGCTGGCGCCAGGCCGCGACCCAGGCATAGAGCGCATCGCCCGGGCTGCCGCCTTGCGCCGGCAGGCCGAGCGCGGCGGCGGCCTGGTTGAGCGCCGCCAGCGGCGCGCTGGTGTCGATGGCCAGGGCGCCGTTCTGCTTGGACAGCTTCTCGCCGTTGGCGCCCAGCACCAGCGGCGTGTGCAGGTAGCGCGGCGTGGGCAGGCCAAGGCAGCGCTGCAGCAGGATCTGGCGCGCCGTGTTGTCGCACAGGTCCTCGCCGCGCACCACGTCGCTGATGCCCTGCGCCGCGTCATCGACCACCACCGCGAGCTGGTAGCCAAAGCAGCCGTCGGCGCGCTGCAGCACAAAGTCGCCGACTTGCGTGTGCACATCCTGCTGCTGCGGGCCCAGGCGGCGGTCGTTCCAGCCAATGGGCGCGCTGGCGTCGGTGCGCAAGCGCCACGCACCGGTGCTCGCGCCGGGCGCGCGCGTTCGGCAGGTGCCTGGATAGATCAGCTCGGCGTGGCGCGGCCGGTTCTGGCCAGGGGGGCCCTGCGCCGAGCGCAACTGGCGGCGGCTGCAAACGCAGCGGTAGGCCAGGTCATGCGCCAGCAGTTGATCGAGCGCCTGCTGGTAGAGCGCGCTGCGCTGCGATTGCCAGACTGGCGGTTCATCGGGCAGCAGGGCGCAGTCGCTGAGCTGGCGCAGGATGATGCGGTCCAGGCCCGGTGCGCAGCGCGGCCGGTCAACATCCTCGATTCTCAGCAGCCAGCGCCCGCCATGGGCGCGCGCGTCGAGCCAGCTCGCCAGCGCGGCAAGCAGCGAGCCGGCGTGCAGCGGCCCGTTCGGGGAGGGGGCAAAGCGGCCGACGTAGTTCATGCCGCACCCTGGGTCATCGCGAGGCCGCACTTTCTCTCGTCATCGCGAGGCTGCACTTTCTCTCGTCATCGCGAGGCTGCACTTTTTCTCGTCATCGCGAGGCCGCACTTTCTCTCGTCATCGCGAGGCCGTCAGGCCGTGGCGATCCATGACTTCGGACCGCATCGACTGCCGCGTCGCTTGCGCTGCCCGCCATGAACCGTGGTGCCACGGTGCCACTTTCGTCATCGCGAAGGCCGAAGGCCTGTGGCGAGCCAGGGATGGACTGCCGCGTCGCTTTGCTCCTCGCAGTGACGGGCAGCGCGGCAGTTGCAGTGACGGGCCCAGCGGCAGTTGCAGTGACGGGCAGCGAGGCAGTTGCAGCGACACGAGGAAAGACGCGATGACGGGTCCGGGGTACATGGCGCGCATGCAGTTCGAGCCAACACGGGCGCGGGCAGCTTCTAGGCCACGCTGAGGGCCAGCTCGAGGCCGGAGACAAAGGCGTTTTCGACACGGTGGCCCAGGCACCAGTCGCCGCACACGCCCAGGCCGGTCGCGCCGTCCCACAGATGCGAATGACCGAGCGGCTCGGTGGTCTGGGCAAAGCGCCAGCGCCGGCTGTCGACATAGGCGGGCTCGGCACGGATGCCGGTGATTTCGGAGAACGCCTTGCGCAGCTTGGCCTGCACCCGCTCGGCGTCGTCCTCCAGATGCTCCTGCGACCAGGCGGCGCTGGCCTGCACGGTCCAGCGCTCGACCGCGCCGCGTCCGGGCTTGCTTGACTCGCGCGCCAGCCAGGCGATCCGGTGGTGCGTGCTGCGCGCCGCGTTCCATTGCGGCCCGAGCGCCGACAGGCCGGGCTGCATCGCTTGCGGAAAGGCCAGCATCAGGGTCCAGCAGGGGGCCATCTGCACGCGGTCGATCTGCTGGCTCAGGCCATCAGCCAGCGCGGTGGTGTTGAGCAGCAGGCGCGCCTGCTCGGCCGGGATGGCCAGCAGCACCGCGTCGAAGCCGCAGTAGACGTGCTGCGTCGCGCCCTCTCCCGCGGTGTGCAACTCCCATTGGTGCGGGTGGAGCGCATCGCGGTCCAGATGTCGGACGCGGGTTTCGAGTTCGACCTGGCCCAGTTGCTGCAGCGGCTGGCCCCAGCGCTGGGCCAGCGCATTCATGCCGGGCGTGGGCACCCAGTGCGCTTCGGGCGCGGGCAAACCGGCAGCGGCGATGCGGCCCTGGGCGTCGAGCACGCGCACGGCGTTGGCGCTCCACGGCTTGCACAGGCCGGCGACGGTTTGCAGCGCCCTCTCAAAGCGCGTGTCGCGCACGGTGAAATACTGCGCGCCATGGTCGAAAGTGCCGAACGGGCTGCTGCGTGTGGCCATGCGCCCGCCCAGGCCGCGGCTTTTCTCGAACAGGGTGACCCGGTGCCCCGCCTGCAGCAGGGTTCTGGCGCAGGCGATACCCGCCATGCCGGCCCCGATGACGGCGATATTCTTGGTTTTGGTTGGGCTCATGAGCGGATTCTCCAGGGTTGTTGCATGCTTGCACTTTACACGCCCCGGTGCCGCTCGAGCAAAGCGGCGCGCGTGCCCGGGCTTTCGAGCTGTGCCAGCCACCATGACAGCGCCTTGCCCTGCTCTGACTTTGCGATGTGGCGCCAGGCGTAGTTGACGCGCACGATGCGCCGCGGGCGCTCCATGCGGCGCACCACCAGGCGGCCGGTTTCAATGTAGGCGCGGGCCATGCCTTCGGGCACGAAACCGCTGCCCAGGCCGCGCAGTTGCACATCGAGTTTGTCCTTCATGGTGGCGACGGTAAACACATCCTGCCCGCCGAGCAGGCCAAAGCTCATGCTGCTGCCGCGCGCAATGCTGTCGGCCACCGCCACCGCCCGGTGCTTGCGCACCAGTTCGTCCTTCAGCGGTTCGGCCGCGCTTGCCAGCGGATGATGCGGCGCCACCGCGTAGACAAAGGCGACATCGCCCAGGGGCTTGGCGTGAATGCCGGCATGGGTGCCGGCCTCGCCGACGCCGAGCGCCAGATCGGCCTGGCCGGAGGTCAGGGCGGCCAGCGTGCCGGACAGGGTTTCGTCGCGCAGCCGGATGCGGGTTGGCGGGTTCAGCGCAAAAAAGCTCTCGCAGAGCTCGAACACCGTGGTTTTCGAGATGATGCTGTCAACCGCAATCGTGAACTGCGGCTCCCAGCCGGTGGCGACGCGCTTGACGCGGTTCGCCATGGCGTCGATGTCCTCGAGCAGTCGCGCGCCTTCGCGCAGCAGTTCGGCGCCGGCCTCGGTTGGACGCGCCTGGCGCGAACTGCGGTCAAAGAGCAGGACGTCGAGCGCGTCTTCGATCTGTCGCACGCGGTAGGTCAGTGCGCTGGGTACAAGCTCCATGCTGCGCGCCGCAGCGGCAAAGCTGCCGCTGGCGGCGATGGTCTGCAGCATGGCAAGGGCGTCGGGTGTCAGGACGTCGCGAGCAGTTTGCACTGTGGTCACCTTTGAATTCAAATAATTTGAATCATGCCATCAAAAGCCATGCATTGCGAGTGCCCCTTATCGGACTAAAGTTGTCACTGTCAACGCGGGGCAGGTTGGAAGCGCTGTTGCGCAGACAGGCGTCATTGCGAGCGCAGGGTGGCAATCCATGGCGCGATGGGGTGCGAGCATGGATTGCCGCGGCCTGCGGCCTCGCAATGACCGGAAGATGAGCGGTTGGCTGAGCGCACGTGGCAATCCATGGCGCGATGGGGTGC
>CAIMBE010000142.1 GCA_903839085.1 uncultured beta proteobacterium
CAGATCCTGCTCGAGGCGCGCGTTCTGGCGGTGGCCGACGTGATCGAGGCGATGGCGTCGCACCGGCCCTACCGCGCGGGCATCGGTCTGGAGAAGGCGCTGGCCGAAGTCGAACGCGGTCGCGGCACGATCTATGACGCCAGCGCGGCCGACGCCTGCCTGCGCCTGTTTCGCGACAAGGGGTACGCGCTCCCGGTCTAGACCCACATGGCGCCCGCTGATCTGAACACACCATGCACTTTCTCGATACCCGTACGCTGAGCCTGGTTGCCCTGCTGACCAGTGTGCTGTTTGCCGCCGGACTGCTGCTGGTCTACAAGACCATCCCGAGGGATCGCAGCCTGTATCTCTGGGCACTCGGTGCGAGCGCCGGCGTTCCGGGTTTTGTGCTCTACGCCTTGCGCGGCGCGATCCCCGACCTGCTCTCCATCGTTGTCGCGAACACCCTGTTGATTGCAGGCGCGATCTGGCTCTACCTTGGTCACCGACGTTTTTTTGGCTGGAGGACCGGGCTGCGCTGGCACTGGGGTGTGCTGGGGATCACCGCCGCGCTGCTTTGCTATTACACCTACGCGGTGCCGAGCCTGTGGGCGCGCACCTACAGCATTTCGGCGGCCACGGCGGCGATCTTTCTTGCCAGCGCCTGGGTACTGCTGCATCCCGGGGAAACCCGGGATCGCGAGGTGCGCTGGTTCATGGGCGCGGCCTATCTGGCCAACGCGCTGTTCATGGGCACGCGCGTGCTTGTCATGCCTTTCGCGAGTTTGGCCGATCAGGAGATCATGACCAGCGGCAGCCTGATTTATACGCTGACACTGGTCTTTGAGATCGGTCTGGTCATGGTTCTCGCGGTCGGCTTGCCGCTGCTGATGGCCAACCGGCAGCAGCGCCAGTTGGCGCAAAGCGAGGAGCGTTTCCGCAGCATCGTGCACAACTCCTCGGATGCGATCTTTGTCAGGGACGCGAGCGGCAGGATGATCTATGCAAGTCCCCTGTGCGAGCGTGTGATGGGCTATCCGAAAGAGTTCTTCATGGACAAGGCCAGGAACGACATTGTCCATCCGGACGATCTCGGTCGTCTCGACGCGGCGCGGGAAAAGCTCAAGCGTACCGAGGAGGGTTTCAGGGACGTGGAGTTTCGCGTCGTTCTGCCCGACGGGCGCGCTCGCTGGCTTTCGGGGGCGGCCGCGCCCATTGTTCTCCCGGATGGCACGATCGGCCAGCAGTCGAGCGTGCACGATATCGACCAGCGCAAAAGGGCTCAGATGGCCCTGGAAATGGAGAACGAAAGAAACCGGACCTTTCTGCGCAACGCCAGCGACGGCGTGCATATTCTGGACGCCCAGGGGAACGTGCTCGAAGTCAGCGACTCCTTCTGCGAGATGCTTGGCTACACCCGTGAGGAACTGATCGGCGCCAACGTGTCGCTATGGGATGCCCAGTGGGACGCCGAGGAAATCCGGTCGATGCTGGCCAGGCAGTTCGGAGCGAAAGAGCGCTCCACCTTCGAGACGCGGCATCGGCGCAGGGACGGCACTGTGATCGAAGTCGAAATCACCGGCAAGGCGGTGTCATGGGAGGGCAGACCGATGCTCTTCAATTCCGCTCGCGACATCACGGAGCGCAAGCGGGCGCAGTCCGCGCTCGACAATTTCTTCGAGCAGGCGATGAGTCTGCATCTGATCGCGCGGCGCGACGGTGTGATCGAGCGTGCCAACCGGGGATGGGAAACAATCCTCGGCTATGCGCCCAGGGAACTGGTGGGAAACAAATTCCTTGAGCTGGTCCATCCCGATGACAGGGCGGGAACGATGGCCGAAATGTCGGCGCTGGCCCAGGGCGTCAACACCTATTACTTCGAGAACAGATACCGCCACCGCAATGGCGAGTTCCGGCGGATCGCCTGGTCGGCCAGTATTTCCATCGCTGATCACCTGATCTACGCGGTGGGCAACGACATCACCGATCGCCAGCAGGCCGAGGAAATGCTGAGGCAACAGGCCAACGAACTGCGCGCCAGCAACGAGGACCTGAGGCGATTCAATGCGATTGCGATTGGCCGCGAACTGCGCATGGTCGAACTCAAGCAGGAAGTCAATGCACTGTGCGAGCAGTTGGCCCAAGCGCCGCGCTACGGCAATTCATCCTGATAATCTGGCGGCATGGACAACCTGCGCAAACTGAGTTTTTTCCCGGCCGGTGACGATGCCGACCTGCTGCGTGACAGCGCGCGCCTGCCGGCGCCGGCGGGATTTGCCAGACAGGCGGTGTCCGGCGGTGAGCAGGTGCTCGGATTCATCCGTTCCATTCGCCCCGACCTGGTGCTGCTCGACTGCGATATGCCGGGGATCGACTGCCTCGAAGTCTGCCGGCGCGTCAAGTCCGATCCGGCCTTGGCCGATGTCATGGTGATCATCCTGGCGGGCACCGATACACCGGGCGGCGCGCGCGACGACGCCTTGAGCACTGGCGCCGATGGCGTCATTGCGCGCCCCATCGGCGAGCGTGAACTGCAGGCGCGGATGGACGCCTTTGACCGCATCGGGCGACTCGGTCGCGCGCTGCGCGAGAAAAATGCCGAGTTGGACGCCCTCAAGATGTCGCTGGCCCAGCGGCGGATCGCCGAACTCAACCTTCTGGAGGATGCGGTCGCCTCTCAGAGAAAGGCAGAAACGGCGCTGGCGGCGCTGCGCGAGAGTGAAGAAATCTTCACGCATTTCATGGAGAACAGCCCGATCTATGTCTTCTTCAAAGACGAGAACATCCGCTCGATCCGGCTGAGCGCCAACTTTGCCGCGATGCTCGGGCGCCCGCTGGCCGAACTGCTGGGAAAGAGCATGGATGAGCTCTTTCCTTCCGATCTGGCCAGGAGCATGGTCGCCGACGACATGAAAGTCCTGCGCGAAGGACGGCAGGTCAGCGTCGAGGAAGAGTTCAACGGGCGCTTCTACTGGACGACCAAATTCCCGATCCTGATCGACGGCGTACCGCGTTTTCTGGCGGGCTACACGCTCGACGTCACCGAGCGGCGCGCGGCGGAGGCGAGGATCGCGCGCCTGGCGGTGCTCTATGCCGCGATCAGCCAGTGCAACGAGGCCATCGTGCGCAGCACCAGCGAAGCAGAACTGCTGACGACAATCTGCCGCATCGCCGTTGAGCTCGGGGGCATGCAGATGGCGTGGATCGGCCTGATCGACCGGCAGGCGCAGACCATCCGGTGCGCAGCCAGCTTTGGTGCGGCGGCCCAAGAGTATCTGGAGGAAATCAACATCAGCACCGATGTCGACAGCCCGATCGGACGCGGTCCGACCGGCACGGCCCTGCGCGAAGACCGGCAAATATGGTGTCAGGATTTCCAGAATGACCCCTTGACCGCGCCCTGGCATGAATTGGCCGCGCGCGTCGGTTTTCGCTCGTCGTCGGCGCTGCCGCTGCATCGCAACGGCGTCGTGGTTGGCGCCCTCATGCTTTACTCGGGCGAGGTCAACGCGTTCGACGAGGAAGCGCGCAAACTGCTGGCGGAAATGGCGGCCGACATCAGCTTTGCGCTCGACAACTTTGCGCGCGACGCGGCGCGAGCAAAGGCGCAGGACGCGCTGCGCGCCGCCGAAGAGCAGTTCCGCGGCCTGGTCGAGGAGGCGATTGCCGGCATTTTCATCATCCAGGACGGCCGGCTCGCCTACGTCAATCCGCGCTTCGCCGAACTGCACGGCTTTGACTCGGCCGACGAGTTGATCGGGCATGAGCGCTATGCCCTGATTGCCGAGCAGGACCGTGGCACCATGCTCGAACATCACCGCCGCCTGTTCGCCGGGGAAGCGAGAAATCTCAGCGCCAGTTTCACTGCGATACGCAAGGACGGCAGATCGGTCGAACTTGGCGTGTCAATCGCCCGCGGCAATTACCAGGGCCGGCCGGCGATCATCGGCATGGCGCAGGACATCACCGAGAAGAAGCGAGCCGAGGACGAGATCAAGCGCTACGTGGCCGAACTCGAGCGAGCTTTCATGAGCTCGGTTCAGGTGGCGACGAAACTGGGCGAGCTGCGCGACCCCTATACCGCCGGACACCAGCGGCGCGTGGCCCAGATCGCTGCTGCCATCGGTGCCGAAGTCGGGTGGGACGAGCACCGGCAGGAGGGCCTGCGGGTTGCGGGCCACCTGCATGACATCGGGCAGATCACGGTGCCGGCCGAAGTACTGGCCAAGCCCGGCAAGCTCAGCGCCATCGGCTACCAACTGGTGCAGGGACACGCCCGGGCCGGCTATGACGTCCTCAAGGACGTGAAGTTTCCGTGGTCGGTGGCCGAGGTCGCGCTGCAGCATCACGAGCGCATGGACGGCAGCGGCTATCCGCAGGGCCTCAAGGGCGAGGAGATTGTGTTCGAGGCGCGCATCGTCGCGGTTGCGGACGTGATCGAGGCCATGTCCTCGCACCGGCCGTATCGGCCAAGTCTTGGCATCGACCGGGCGATGGAGGAAATCGAGCGCGGGCGAGGCCTTCTTTACGACCCGACTGTCGTTGATGCCTGCCTGAGGCTGTTCCGCGAGAAGGGCTTTGCGATCACTGACTGACCGCGACACTCGCGAATTTGTCGGACACCGGGTCAAGGCAGAACCGCACTTCGTCTGGTTGCAGCGGCTCCATGCTTCGCATTTGCTGCACCAGCACCTCGGCAGTCGCCTCCGATGCGTCGCGCCCCAGGGCCTGGCGCGCCTCGATCCGCTGGCGCAGCTGTTGCTCGGTTGCGCTTGGCGCCAGGATGGCGAAGTCCGCACCCGCGCTTTGGGCGAGCGCGTGCAAGGCATCGCGGTCGGCTCGCTTCAGAAACGTGGCATCGACCACGACCGACCAGCCCGACGCCAGCAGCATGCTGGCCAGATCGCGAAGGCGGGTGTAGGTCTGAACGTGCGCGGCGGCGGCGTAGATGCCGCCGTCCAGCGCCGCGCCGCTGCGCTGGCCGCCCCCCAGCCCGAACAGGCGCCGGCGCTCGACATCGGAGCGCAGGCGCAGGGTCGACGCCTGCGCGTCCTGCAGCAGCAACTGATCCGAGGCGAAAGTCTTGCCGCAGCCGGACAGGCCGTGCGTGATGACCAGCCGCCCCGGATTCGACGCCGCCAACTGCTCGGCGAGCGATACATAGGCCAGAAGCTCGCTCTCGCCGCCCGCGTTCTGGCGCATCCGGATGGCAGCCACCTTGGCGCGCACCAGGGCGCGGTAGACCGCATAGAAGCGCAGCAGCAGCGCCGCCGCGTAATCGCCGCTGCGGCTCAGCACCTCATTGACAAACCAGCTGGCCAGCCCGGCCTGCCGGTGCTCGAGCAGATCGACATAGGTGAAGGCGATATCGCTGGCGACATCGATCCAGCGCAGGTCTTCATTGAACTCGATGCAGTCGAACATGCGCACGCGCCCGTCGATCAGCACCAGATTGGCCAGGTGCAGGTCGCCGTGGCACTCGCGCACCCGCCCGGCCTGTTTGCGGGACTCCATCAGCGGGGCGAGTTGCCGGTGCCGCTCGGCGGTCCAGTCGCGCAGGGCCTGCAGCCGCGCCGGCAGGTTCTGGGCCGGCGGCGGCTGCAACTCGTCGAAGTTCTCCAGCGCCGCGGCCAGGATCGCACCGGTCGAACCGAAGCGCGATGCCGGGGGCGCCATGGCAGCCGACTCGTGAAACGCGGCCAGCGAGTCGGCCAGATCCGACAGATGGCCGGGTTGAAGATCACCGCGGGCACAGACGCGGTCGAGTCGCCCGCTCTCGCTGAAGCGACGCATCTTGACCGCGTGCTCGATCGCGGGCCCCTCCCCATCGAAGCGCGGTTCCTGCGGCGTATTGACGATGTCGACCACGCCGAGATAGATGTCGGGCGCAAAGCGGCGGTTCAGGCGCAGTTCGTCATGGCAGCCGACCCTGCGCTGCGCCAGCGTGCTGAAGTCCAGAAAGGGCAGCCTGACGGGCTTCTTGATCTTGTAGGCGAAATCACCGGCCAGCAGGACCCACGAAATATGGGTCTCGACCAGTTCAACGGTCTGCGCCGGATCGGGATAGCGCCGCGGCTCCATCAGGGCCGCAATCAGGGGCGGCAGGGTGGCATGCATGGAGCTCATGATGCCAGACTGGCCGATCCAGCACAATACGCCACCATGGATCAAGTCGAATGCGTTGTTGTCGGCGCCGGAGTGGTCGGGCTGGCGGTGGCGCGCGCGCTGGCGCGCTCGGGCCGCGAGGTGCTGGTGCTCGAGGCGGCGCCCGCCATCGGCACCGGCATCAGTTCGCGCAACAGCGAAGTCATTCATGCCGGCATCTACTACGCGCAGGGTTCGCTCAAGGCGCGCCTGTGCGTGCAGGGCCGGCGACTGTTGTATGCCTATTGCGCGGAGCGCGGCGTCAATCACCGGCGCTGCGGCAAGCTGCTGGTGGCGACCGCGCCCGACCAGCTGGCCCAATTGCAGGAGATCATGCGCAAGGCGGCGCTCAATGGCGTCGATGACCTGCAGTTTCTGAGCGCTGCGCAGGCGCGCGCCATGGAGCCGCAGCTGGCCTGCGAGGCCGCGCTCTTTTCACCCGGCACCGGCATCGTCGACAGCCACGCCCTGATGCTGGCCCTGCAGGGCGATCTGGAGAACGCGGGCGGCCTGGTGGCGCTGAATTCGGCGCTGGTGCGCGCTGACTGCAGCGCTTCATCGATTGCGCTGACCACTGCCGATGGCACCCGAGTGCGCTGCGCCGTCGTGGTCAACGCGGCGGGCCTGCAGGCACCGGCACTGGCGACTGCCTTTTACGGACTGGCGCCGCGCCACGTGCCGCGCGCCTACTTTGCCAAGGGAAACTACTTCACCCTGGCCGGGCGCGCCCCGTTTTCCCACCTGATCTATCCGGTGCCGCAGGCCGCCGGTCTGGGCGTGCACCTGACGCTCGACCTGGGCGGTCAGGCCAAGTTCGGGCCCGATGTGCAGTGGGTCGATTCGGCCGATGACCTGAGCGTCGATCCCGGGCGCGGCGACGCTTTTTACGCCGAGGTGCGAAAGTACTGGCCGGCCCTGCAAGACGGTGCGCTGCTTGCCGGCTATGCCGGCATCCGCCCGAAAATTCATGCGCCGGAGCAGGGCGCCTGCGACTTCCTGATCCAGGGCCCGGCCGAGCACGGCGTGGCGGGACTGGTCAACCTGTTCGGCATCGAATCGCCGGGCCTGACCAGCGCGCTGGCGATTGGCGACTACGTGAATGCCCTGGTCAGCAGGGTACAAAGCTGAAGATTATTCGGGCCAGTCCGGGATTCAGGGGCGTGTGGGCCGAGGGCGCCGCAGCGGATGGCTCAGCGAATGTCCCCCAGGGTTCTATTGATCTTTCCAGAATTCAAGACACTTGCTTTCGTCATCGGGGCTACATTTTTCTCGTCGTCGCGAGGCCGCAGGCCGTGGCGATCCATGTCCCGGGACTTCCTGGATTGCCGCGTCGCCAGGCTCCTCGCAATGACGACCCGGAATGTCATGATTTATGAAAGTCTCAACAGAAGTTCTTCTTGATCAGGGCCGCTGATTCCTTGACCAGGCCGGGCCCCTGGTAGATCAGGCCGGTGTAGATCTGCACCAGATCGGCGCCGGCCCTGATCTTGCTCACCGCGTCGGCTGCGCTCATGATGCCGCCCACGCCAATGATCGGAAAGCCCGCACCCAGCGCGGCGCGCAACTGCGTAATGATGCGGTTGCTCGGAAGCAGCAGCGGAGCGCCCGACAGGCCGCCGGCCTCGTCGCCGTGCGCCAGCGCCTTGACGGCGTCGCGCTCGAGCGTGGTGTTGGTGGCGATCACGCCGTCCATGCCGTGGCGAAGCAGCGTGGCGGCGATGGCCTGAACCTGGGCCGGCTCGAGGTCGGGCGCGATCTTGACGAACAGCGGCGTTCGTTTTCCATGCTGGCGGGCCAGGGCCTCGCGGCGCGCGGCCAGGGCCGCGAGCAACTGGTCCAGCGCCGCATCGCCTTGCAGCGATCGCAGATTCTTTGTGTTCGGGCTCGATATGTTGACCGCCACATAGTCGGCGTAGGGATAGACGCCGTCCAGCGCCGCCAGATAGTCGTCGGTGGCGCGCTCGATCGGCGTGAGGGCGTTCTTGCCGATGTTCAAACCCAGCAGCATGGTCGCCTTGGCGCCCTGGCGTTGCCGATGCAGGGCCGAGCGCTTCACGTTGGCGACAAAGGCCTCCAGGCCTTCGTTGTTGAAGCCCAGGCGATTGATCAGCGCGCGCGCCTGCGGCAGGCGAAACAGGCGCGGCTTCGGGTTGCCGCCCTGCGGCAGCGGGGTGACGGTGCCGACCTCGACAAAGCCGAAACCGATGGCCCCGAGGCCGTCGATGCAGCGCGCGTTCTTGTCCAGTCCGGCGGCCAGGCCGACCCGGTTCGGAAAGGTCAGGCCCGCCAGTTCGAGCGGGTCGTCGACGCGGCTGTTGCTGTAGGCCATCTGCAGCGCCGTGCCCTGCGTGCCCGAGAGTGCGAGCAGCGTCAATTCATGCGCCGCCTCGGGGTCCAGGGCAAATAAAAAGCGGCGCGCCAGCGCGTAGGGGACAAGAGACATCGGATAATTCCTGCTAACTGCATTTTCTAATACGAGCCGATTTTCCCAGATGATCAATACCCAGCCCGCGGCCAGCGCCGCCCTGTCGCAAGACGAACTGAAAACCCGGGTCGGTCAGGCCGCGCTGCAATACGTCGTTGCGGGCCAGATCCTGGGCGTCGGGTCCGGCTCGACCGTCAACAAATTCATCGATGCCCTGGCGTCCGTCAGGGACCAAATCAAGGGGGCCGTCTCCAGTTCGATCGCCAGCACCGAACGACTGCAGGCGCTGGGCATCGAAGTCTTCGACTCGAACCAGGTGGAGCGGCTGTCGGTCTACGTTGATGGCGCCGACGAGATCGACCACCAGGGCAACATGATCAAGGGCGGCGGCGCCGCGCTCACGCGCGAGAAGATTGTGGCGGCGCAGTCAGCCAAGTTTGTATGCATTGTCGACCAGTCCAAGCTGGTGCAGACCCTGGGCCGCTATCCGGTTCCGGTCGAGGTGATTCCAATGGCGGTCCAGCGCCTGGTGCGCCAGTTTGCCTCGATCGGCGCTCAGGCCCGTGTGCGCCTGCAGGATGGTCAGCCACTGGTCACCGACAACGGTCAGGTGATTCTGGATGTGGCCGGTCTGCGGATCTGGAATCCGCGCGCCTTCGAGTCTGAAGTCAGCCAGTGGCCGGGGGTCGTGACGGTCGGCGTGTTTGCCTTCCAGCAGGCCCAGGTCTGCCTGATGGCAACCGCTTCCGGCGTCAAGACAATGAATTTCTATTGATCTTTCCAGAATTCAAGACAGCTGCTTTCGTCATCTCACCTGTTTTCGTCATCGCGAGGCCGCAGGCCGTGGCGATCCATGTCCCCGGACTTCCTGGATTGCCGCGTCGCCAGGCTCCTCTCATGAACCGTTGTCATCGCGAAGACAAAAGGCCTGCGGCCAGCCGTGCATGGACTGCCGCGCTTCGCTCGCAGTGACGCGGGGAACTGGCAGTGGCGCGGGGAACTGGCAGTGGCGCGGGGAACTGGCAGTGACGCGGGGAACTGGCAGTGCCGATCGGGACTGGCATGATTTATGAAAGTCTCGGTAAGACCATGTGGGACTGATCTTTAGCTCTGCCCCCAACTCGAAGCGGGAAATCTAGAACTTGATGCCGGCCGGGTTGTCCGGCGTCGGTGCGGGTTCGGCGGGCGCGCGCGCAGGCTGCGCTTCATCGGCTTTGGCCGCTGGCGCTGCGCTCTGCAAAATAACCAGCGGCGTTGCCGGTGGCGAGCGGTAGCCGCCGGGCAGAAGCGAACTCTTGGGGTAGCCGGCCGCGTCCAGAAACTGCGTCCATTCCGACTCGGAGAAGCCCTTGAGCTGCTGTCCGCCGATGGTCAGCAGCGGCAGCGAATTGCCGCCGCTGATGCGTTGCAGCGCTTCGTTGTCTTCGGTGCTGGTGATCGTCTTCTCGGAGTAGGGAATGCCGCGTCCGAGCAGCAGTTCGCGACCCGAATTGCAGGGCCCGCAGTTGTTCGCGGTGTAGAGCGTCACCGGGTACTTGCCGGCCAGCTGGCGCAACTCGGGAGGCAGCACGGCACTTGCCAGGCTCAGGTTCTTGCCGCCCGGAACCAGGACGGTGGCGCTCTCGGTCGGGCTCGGCGGCTTGTCCGAGAAGGTGATGCGTCCATCGGCGCCGACGATGCGGTAGATCGTTTGCGCCTGCGCCGGCCAGCCCAGCAGCAGCGCGGCGCACAGGACGCCACAGCCCGCAGAGCCGGCAAGGCCGGCTGGCGCTCTGAATGAAAGGTGCATGGTTTTCAAGGTCGACCCCTTCAGTTCTCTGCGCTCATGCCCTGATGCCGCAGCAAGGCGTCGATTTGCGGCTCGCGTCCGCGAAAGGCCTTGAACGACTCCATGGCCGGACGGCTGCCGCCGGCCTCCAGAATGCACTGGCGGAATTTTCTGCCGGTCTCCACATTGGGCAAGCCCTCAGGGTCCATCGATTCCTCAAAGGCCGCGTAGGCATCGGCACTGAGCACCTCGGCCCATTTGTAGCTGTAGTAGCCGGCCGAATAACCGCCGGCAAAAATGTGGCTGAAGGTGTGCGCGCTGCGGCTCCAGACGGGCGCCTCGAGCACGGCCACTTCGGCGCGAACCTCTGCCAGCAGCGGCATGATGTCGGACACCGCATCGCTGGCCGTGTGCAGCAGCATGTCAAACAGGCCGAATTCGATCTGGCGCAGGGTCTGCAGCCCGCTCTGGAAGTTCCTGGCGGCCAGCATCTTGTCGAACAGGGAGCGCGGCAGGGCCTCGCCGGTCTCGACATGCGAGCTCATGTGACGCAGGACATTCCACTCCCAGCAGAAATTTTCCATGAACTGGCTGGGCAGCTCGACCGCATCCCATTCGACGCCGCTGATGCCCGAGACATCGCGTTCGTCGACCTGGCTCAAGAGGTGGTGCAGGCCGTGTCCGAATTCATGGAACAGGGTGGTGACCTGATCGTGCGTCAACAGGGCCGGCTTGTCGCCAACGCCATCGGCGAAGTTGCACACCAGATGCGCCACCGGCCTTTGCAGTTGTGCGGTATCGGGGCGCAGCCAGCGCGAGCGCACGTCGTCCATCCAGGCGCCACCGCGTTTGCCGGTGCGCGCCGCCGGATCGAGGTAGAACTGGCCGACCAGCGCGCCGGCGCGCTCGATGCGGTAGAACTCGACGCCCGGGTGCCAGAGTGGTGCCTGATCCTTCTGGATGTTGACATCGAACAGGGTCTCGACGATCTTGAACAGGCCTGCCAGCACCTTGGGCGCCGGAAAGTACTGCTTGACCTCCTGCTCGCTGAAGGCATAGCGCGCCTCTTTCAGCTTTTCACCGATATAGGGCCAGTCCCAGGCCTGCGGGTCCGCCAACTGCAACTGTCCGGCCGCAAAGCTGCGCATGTCGGCAAGGTCCTGCTCGGCGAAGGGTCGCGCGCGCTGCGCCAGATCGCGCAAAAAGGTGATGACCTGCTGCGGCGATTCGGCCATCTTGGGGACGACCGACAGCTCGCCGAAGTTCGGGTAACCCAGCAGAGCGGCTTCTTCGCGGCGCAGGGCCAGTATTTCGGCGATCAGGGCCGAATTGTCGAACTTGCGGTGCTCGGCATCGGCCTGGTCGGAGGCGCGGGTGACGTAGGCGCGGTACAGGCGCTGGCGCAAGGCGCTGCTGCTGGCAAACTGCATCACCGGCAGGTAGCACGGCATCTTGAGGGTCAGCATGAAGCCTTCCCGGTTCTGCGCCTGCGCCAGGGCCAGCGCGGTCTGGCGGACGTCATCGGGCACGCCGTCCATTTCCGCAGCGTTGGCGCAGTAGCTAAAGGCATCGGTGGCATCGAGCGCGTTTTCGCTGAAGGTCTGGCTGAGCTCGGCCAGACGCTCCTGAATGGCGGCGAAGCGCTCGCGCCCGGCACCCGCGAGTTCGGCACCGCCGAGCACAAAATCGCGCATCGCATTCTTGTGCGCCTGACGCTGATCCGGGTTCAGCGCGGTGGTGTCGATGGCCTTGTACTTGGCATACAGCTTCTGGTCGGCCCCCAGGCGCGTGAAAAACTCGGTCACCTTGGGCAAGGCCTGGTTGTAGGCTGCGCGCAGTTCGGGTGCATCGGCGACGCCCTTCAAATGGCTCACGGCACCCCAGGCGCGCCCCAACTTCTCGGTCGACACGTCCAGGACCGCCGAGATGCTGCTCCAGCGCGGCGCAAAGTCTGCCGCGCTGACGGTCTCGAGCGCCGCGCTGGCGTCCGCCAGCAAGTGGTCGATGGCGGGCGCGACATGTTCGGGCCTGATCTGGTCAAACAGCGGAAGATCATCGAAAGAGAGCAGTGGATTGTTCATAGCGCGCGCTGCGCCGCCTCAAGGGTGTTGACGAGCAGCATGGTAATGGTCATCGGGCCGACCCCGCCGGGCACCGGGGTAATGAATCCGGCGACGGGTCGGACGCCGGCAAAGTCGACGTCGCCGCACAGTTTGCCGTCCGGGTTCCGGTTCATGCCGACGTCGATCACGATGGCGCCGGGTTTGACCATGTCGGCTGTCAGAACGTTTCGCTTGCCGACGGCGGCCACCACGATATCGGCCTGGCGCGTGTGCTGGCCGATCTCAAGGGTGGCGCTGTGGCAGATGGTGACCGTGGCATTGGCCTGCAGCAGCAGCAGCGCCATCGGCTTGCCGACGGTGTTGCTGCGGCCGATCACGACCGCGTGCTTGCCGCGCAGGTCGACGCCGGTGCTTTCGATCAATTTCATGCAGCCATAGGGCGTGCAGGGTCGAAAACCGGGCGCACCGGTCATCAGTTGGCCGGCGCTCAGGGTCGCGTAGCCGTCGACGTCCTTGCAGACCGAGATCGCCTCGATGACCTTGTGCGGCGATATGTGTTTGGGCAGGGGCATCTGGACCAGGATGCCGTGGACCGCCGAATCTGCATTGAGGGCTGCGATGCGCGCTAGCAGGTCGGCCTCGGACAGGCTGGCCTCGTATTTTTCGAAGACCGAGCGCACGCCGGTATCGGCACAGGCCTTGACCTTGTTGCGCACATAGACCGCGCTGGCCGGATCGTCGCCGACCAGGATGACGGCCAGTCCGGGCGTGACGCCCCGGCTCTTGAGCGCGAGCACGCGCTCTGCCAGTTGGCTGCGCAGTTGGGCGGAGAGGGCGACTCCGTCGATGAGTTGCCCGCGGGAGGTCTGATGGGTCATCATGGTGTCGGTTTGGAGAATAGGTCTGCAAATTCAAGCACTGCGCTTGCCATGAACCGATCCGTCATTGCGAACAAAGTGAAGCAATCCATGGCTTGCGAATGTGTGGATCGCCGCGCTACGCTCGCGATGACGGTCGATGGTCGGTGCGCGATGACGGTCGATGGTCGGTGCGCGATGGCGGTCAGACACGGATGGCTCGCCATGACCAGGGTCGGCCGCGTCAAACTTTGCCGGCACCTTGGCCCAAGGCAATTTTCAGGAGGTCGGCCACCGTGTTGGCATTGAGCTTTTCCATGATGTTGGCACGGTGCGCCTCGACCGTCTTGATGCTGATGCCAAGGTCGTCCGCAATCTGCTTGTTCAGGCGCCCGGCAACGATGCGCTCGAGCACCTGGGCCTCGCGCAGCGTCAGGCGCGCCATCAGAGCGCCGCGGTTGGCGGCGCTCTGGTATTCGGCGAAGGTGTCCCTGGCCTGTTCGAGCATGCGTTCGACCAGCGTCAGCAACTGGTCTTCCTTGAAGGGCTTCTGGATGAAGTCCATCGCGCCCTTCTTCATGGTGTCGACTGCCATCGGAACGTCGCCGTGGCCGGTGATGAAGACGATCGGCAGCGGCGAGTGGGCTTCGATCAGGCGGTTCTGCAGTTCGAGACCGGTCATGCCGGCCATGCGGATGTCGGCAATCAGGCAGGCCACTTCGCGCGCGTCGTAGCGGCTCAAAAAGGATTCGGCGGATTCGAAGCAGCGAACACGGTATTCCTTGCCTTCGAGCAGCCACTGAAGCGAATCACGCACAGCCTCGTCGTCATCGACGACGTAGATCGTGCCCTTTTTCGGTATCAAACTCATGCTTTATCCCGGATTGAACCTGGAGTCCTTGGTTATCTTAGCGCTGGCGTTGCCGACGCCTGTGGCGCTTCGGTCACCGGAATCCAGAACGAAAAACAGCAGCCAGCAACTTCCGGGCCATTGTAGATGTTCTCCGCTTTCATTCGGCCCAGGTGCGATTCTACGATCGAGCGGCACAGGCTCAGGCCGATCCCCATGCCATCGGCCTTGGTCGAATAAAAGGATTCGTAGAGCCGCTGCATGACTTCGGGCGCCAAGCCGTGGCCGGAGTCGATGACGGTGAATTCAATCACCCGCTTGTCCTCCACCTGACCTGATTCCACCCTCAGCCTGACGCTGCGCTGCGCCGTCGGCCGCTGGGCCGAGTCGATTGAATCGGCCGCGTTCTTGAGCAGATTCACCAGCACCTGCTCGATCAGGATCGGGTCCACCAGCAAGGTCGGCAAACGCGGCGCCACGTAATGGGTCAGCCGGACATTGCGCCGCCGCATTTCGATCTCGGCGAGTTCCAGTGCTTCCTCGACCATGATGGAAACCTCGGACAGGGAGCGATTGGGCTCGCTGCGCTTGACGAAGGAGCGGATGCGCTGAATGATCTGGCCGGCGCGCTGTGCCTGCCGGGCGGTCTTCTCCAGAGCGCCGAGCAGGTCGTCGTCGCTGATGTGTCCGCTCTTGATGCGCGAGACCATGCCGTTGCAGTAGTTGGCGATGGCCGTCAGCGGCTGATTGAGCTCGTGCGCGACGCTCGACGCCATCTCTCCCATGGTGATCAGGCGGCTGGCGGTCTGGGCGCGCTCGGTCTGCTCGGCCGACTGCGCCTCGGCGATGCGGCGCGCCGTGATGTCGGTGGCAATCACCATTTGCGCCAGGCGGCCATCGACCCAGCTCAGATAGCGGGTGCGGACCTCGAGCCATTTGC
>CAIMBE010000143.1 GCA_903839085.1 uncultured beta proteobacterium
CTGTAGCGGCCAAAACGCTCGCCGCCAACCACCGATTCCAGCAGGAAGCTGTGCCTGCCGCCCTCTTTCGAGTGGGCCAGTTTCAGGTACAGCGAGAGCGGCGTCTCCAGATCGGCAAAGGCTTCCGCCAGCAGCGGGATCCGGTTATAGCCCTGTGCGCTCAGGCTTTTGAATTCGAGTTCAGAGATCACGGGATGACGTCTTTCAATCAGGGCCGAACCTTCTGCGCGTAGCGGGTTCAGCGGGCAGCCCGACCGGCTGCGGTTCATTCAACGGGCAAACAGGATGCTGTCAGGCGCGGCCCGACGAAGCTTGCTGCCAACGCCAGGGCCATGCTCCCCGGTCGCTACAACCCGTGATCCAGATGCGGTGAATGAACATGCGCACAGTGTAGCAAACCCGCACCAGCCGACCCTCAGGACGGGCTCAGTTGCTGCAGGGAATCAGCGAAGGCGTCGGCATCGACGGCGCGAATCGGCTCGCCGTGGTTGTAGCCATAAGTGACCAGCACGACCGGACAGCCGGCCGCGCGTGCCGCCTGGGCGTCGTTGCTGGAGTCGCCAACCATCAGGGTGCGCTGCGGCGGCGTCCCCAGCGCCTCGCAGGTCTTCAGCAGGGGCAGCGGATCGGGCTTCTTGCGCGCAAAGGCATCGCCGCCGAAGGTGAATTCGAAGAAACCGGCCAGCCCCTTGGACTCGAGCAGTTGCCGGGCGAAGGCGGTCGGCTTGTTGGTCAGGCAGGCCATCTTCAAACCCTGCGCCCTGAGCTGGCGCAGCCCGGCCACGACGCCGGGGTAGACAACCGCCTGTTGCCCGTTGATGCGAAGGTAGTGGCGCTGATAGCTTGCCCACGCCTGGCCATACAGCGCATCGGCCTGAACGCCACTGTCACCCGGATCAACGCCGCCCGACGCCGCGCCGACCTGGGACAGAACGCTTCTTATCAGATGTTCGGAGCCCTTGCCGACCAGGCGCGCCACCGCGGCGCGGTCGACCCGATGCGCGCGATAGGGCGGCGCCAGATCGGACAGCATCAGGTTGAGCGCAAGCACGAAGTCGCCCAGCGTGTCGACCATGGTGCCGTCCAGGTCGACGATCACCGCCGTGACGTCGAACGGCGTGAGCAGGCCGGTCATTGCGCGCGCCTCACTTGACCAACTGGTTGAGCTGGATGATGGGCAACAGGACGGCCAGCACGATCAGCATCACGACCACACCCATGGCCACGATCAGCAGCGGCTCGAGCAGCGTGGCGAACTGCATGGCGCGGCGCGTCACCTCGGTGCTCAGCTGCCTGGCGGCGCGCTGCAACATCAGCGGCAGTTGCCCGGTCTGTTCACCGAGCCGGGCAAACATGGGCAGCAGCGCCGGGAAACGTTTCTTCTGCGCCAGCGCCGAGGCCAGCGGCGCGCCTTCGCGCACCAGCACCAGGGCATCGAGCGCATCGGTGCGCATGGCGCGGTTGGAGAGCGTGTCGGCGGCGGCCTGCAGCGCCTTGAGGATCGGCACGCCGGCCGCCGCCAGCATCGCCAGCGTGCTGGCGAAGCGCGCCGTGTTGTAGCTGCGCGCCAGCTTGCCCAGAATCGGCAGCTTGAGCCAGGCGGCGTCAAATTTCTCGCGGAACAGTGCGTTCGCCAGCGCCAGTCGCGCGCCGAACGCGGCCAGCACCAGAAGCAGCAGCATCAGCCAGCCGTAGGAGCGCACGAAGTTGCTGATGCCGATCATGACGACCGTCAGGACCGGCAGGGCCCGCTTGCTGCTGGCAAACACATGGGCTACCTGCGGCACCACATAAGCCACCAAAAACAGCACGATCACGATCGCCACCAGCGTCACGATGGCCGGGTACAACGCCGCGCCGATCAGCTTGGACTTGAGCAGCTGCTGCTCTTCGAGGTCGTCAGCCAGCCGCTCGAGCACCTGCCCCAGCGTTCCGCTTTGCTCGCCAGCGCCGATGACCGCGACAAATATGCCAGAGAACTCCTGCGGATGCTGGGCCAGTGCCCGCGCGAACGTGGTGCCGCCATTGACCTCGGCGCGCAGCGTGGCCACCAGATGGTGTTCGCTCTCCCGCTCTGCCTCGTCGGACAGGGAACTCAGTGCCCGCTCCAGCGGCAGCCCCGACGACACCAGCCCGGCCAGCTGGCGCGTCCAGACGCCCAGTCCCGTGGCATTGAAGACGCGCCGGCGAAAACGCCCGCCAGCGGTCGACTGGCCATGACTGCCAGCCAACTCGGTGGCATCGGCACCCACCAGTTCGAGCTTCATCGGTACCAGGCCTTGACCGCGCAGCATGCCGCGCGCGGCCTTGGCCGAGTCGGCATCGATCACGCCCTTGCGGGTTTGTCCTTCGGCATCCAGGGCCTCGAATGAATAAACGGGCATCGCGCAACTCTGGAACGATTACCGGGAGCTGCCCAGCATGGGGGCCAGTTTCCCCGGCGGGCCGTCCCAAGGCGAAACAACCCCCTCAGTGGGGCAGCGAACGACGCGGAGCGCGGAGCGTGGGGGCACCATATCAGTCGCGCGTCACGCGCAACAATTCCTCGCGGGAGGTAAGACCCATTTGAACCAGGCGTTCACCGTCGTCGCGCATCAGCGTCATGCCGGCAGCCAGGGCAGCGGCACGAATGTCGGCCTCGGCAGCGCGGTTGTGAATTTGCCCCCGAATCGCGTCGTTTGCCACCAGCAGTTCGAACACGCCCGAGCGGCCCTGGTAGCCGGTTTGCCCGCAGGATGGACAGCCGGCGCCGCGGCAGCTGGTGCACAGCTTGCGCACCAGCCGCTGCGCCAGCACCCCGAGCAGCGACGAGCTCAGCAGAAACGGCTCCACCCCCATGTCGGTCAGGCGGGTCACGGCGCTGGCGGCATCGTTGGTGTGGATCGTGGCAAGGACCAGATGCCCGGTGAGCGAAGCCTGGATGGCGATCTGGGCGGTCTCGAAATCGCGGATCTCGCCGATGATGATGATGTCCGGGTCCTGCCTGAGGATGGCACGCAGGGCCTTGGCAAAGGTGAGTTCGATCTTGGCATTGACCTGGGTCTGGCCGACACCCGCAAACTCGTACTCGATCGGGTCTTCGACCGTCATGATGTTGCTGTGACCGGCATCGAGCCGGCCCATCGCGGCATAGAGCGTGGTGGTCTTGCCCGAACCGGTGGGCCCGGTGACCAGAACGATGCCGTGCGGTTGCGTTACCAGTTGCTCGAAGCGCTTGAGGACATCGCCCTGCATGCCGAGCGCCTCCAGGCTCAGGCGACCCTCGGATTTGTCAAGCAGTCGCAGCACCGCGCGCTCGCCATGCGCGCTGGGCAGCGTGCTGACCCGCACATCGACCGCGCGCGTGCCAATGCGCAGGGAGATGCGGCCGTCCTGCGGCAGGCGGCGCTCGGCAATGTCGAGGTCGGCCATGATCTTCAGGCGCGAAATCAGGGCTGCGTGCAGGGCGCGGTTGGGCTGCACCACCTCGCGCAGGCTGCCGTCGACGCGAAAGCGCACGCTCGAGTGGCGCTCGTAGGGCTCGATGTGGATGTCGCTGGCGCCATCGCGCGCCGCCTGCGTCAGCAGCGCATTGAGCATGCGGATGATGGGCGCGTCGTCCGAGGTCTCCAGCAGATCCTCGATCGCCGGCAAGTCCTGCATCATCCGTGAAAGGTCGGCATCGCTCTCCACCTCGCTGACCACCGCCGCCGCGCTGGACTCGCCCTGCGCGTAGGCTGCGCTGATGCGCTGGATCAGCACCGCCGGGGTTTGCGTCTCGATGCGCAGGACCGGGTACTTGCGCATCACTTCGCTGACGGCGCTGGCGCCCGACTCGGGGTGCAGGCACAGGGTCAACTGACCGGCTTCGTCCTCCAGCAACAATTGATGCGTGCGGGCGAAAGCGTACGGCAAGGGGTAGCGCATGACTGCCTGGCCCGACTCAGGGTTTGCTTGCCGCAGCCGGGGCCGCAGGCGCCGAACCTGGCAGGGCCGGCAACTGCGCTGCCTCGTTGATCGGCATCGTTTGGCTCGGCACCGGTTGCGCCTCCTTCAGCCCCGAGCGCATCAACTCATATCGGTCGACTGACAAACGGCCAGTGGCAGCTGCATCGCGCACGACCACCGGGCGCAAAAATACCATCAGGTTGGTCTTCTTGCGTGTCCGGATCTCGCTCTTGAACAGGTTGCCAAAGAACGGGACATCGCCGACCCCAGGGACTTTGTCCTGATTGCCCGAGTACTCATCCTGCAACAGGCCGCCCAGTACCACCACGGCGCCATCTTCCACCAGCACATTCGATTCAATCGTGCGTTTGTTGGTAGTCGGTCCATTGGCGGCATTCACGGTTGACGCCAGCACACTCGACACTTCCTGGTAAATCGTCAGCTTGATGGTTCCGTTCTCGCTGATCTGTGGTTTGACTTTGAGCGTCAGGCCAACGTCCTTGCGCTCAATCGTCTGAAACGGATTGACGCTGCCACTGTTGGTGCTGCCGGTATTGGTGAACTGCCCGGTGACAAAAGGCACGTTCTGACCAATCACAATCTTTGCTTCCTCGTTGTCCAGTGTCAGCAGATTCGGGGTCGACAACACATTGCCGCTGCCCGTTGTTTCGAGAAAGTTGGCCAGAAAGCCAAGCACGTAAACGCCATTGGTCTGATGCGCCACACCCAGGTTCACACCGGCACCGGGCAAGGCCGCGCCCGCCGCGCCCTGCAGCGCAAGGTTGATGATGTTGGCGCCCGCCGTACTGAAATTGGTTCCCAGCATGCCAATGTTGCTGCTGCCTGCATTGCCCATGGCGCCCTGCCACTGAATGCCGAACTGAGCCGCCTTGTCGGCGCTGACTTCGGCGATCAGGCTCTCGACGAAGACCTGGGCGCGCCGCGCATCAAGGCGGTCGATGACCTCGCGCAACTGGCGGTATTGAGGCTCGGGCGCCGTGATGATCAGGGAGTTGGTGGCCGCGTCAGCCTGTACCTGACCGCCGGTGGCCGATGTCGCCGCTGTGGACGCCGCCGCAATCGCTGCGCCGGGGGCGCCCGCCACCGTCGGCGAGCTCTGGGTCTGGCCGGTCATGGCGGCACGCAGCGTGACCGCCAGTTTGGTCGCATCGGCGTTCTTCAGGTAGACCACGTAGATGTTGCCGGCGGCGCCATTGCCGCTGCCGGCGAGCGGCTGGTCAAGCTTGTCAACGAGCGACCTCACCAGCGCCACGCGGGCCGGGTTGGCGGCGCGCAGAAGCAGCGTGTTGGAGCGCGGCTCGGCAATCAGCGTGGTCTTGAACGAGGTGTCGCCACCCACGGTCGCCGACCCGGCCGACTCGATCAGGCGCAGCACCAGCGGCGCCAGGTCAACCGCAATGGCGTGCTTGAGCGCAATCACCTCAACGCCGGTCGCGTTGGCCACATCCATGGCCGCAATAATGCGCGCCAGGCGGCGCAGATTGTCGGCATAGTCGGTGATCACCAGCGAGTTGTTGCCCGGGTTGGCATTGATCGTGTTGTTCGGGCTGATCAAGGGGCGCAGCACCGTCACCAGATTGTTGGCGGATTCGAAGTTGAGCTTGAAGATCTGCGTGCTGATCTGGCTGCCGGCCGCCACTTCTGCCGAGGCCGGCGTGTTCTCGCTGACCGTCACGCCGGCGCTCTGCAGCTTGGCGTCGGCCTCCGGAATCACCTTGTACAGGCCGGCCGACTCCACCATCGTGAAACCCTGCAGCCGCAGGGCGGCAAGAAACTGGTTCATGGCCGCGCCGCGGCTGACCGGCTTCTCGGTGACCAGCGTCAAGGTGCCCTTGACGCGCGGGTCGACCACCACATTGAAGCCGGTGATGCTGGCCATGGTGCGCGCCACCGCCTCGATTTCGGCATTGCTGAAATTGAGCGTGACCGGCTCGCCGGGTTTGGTCGCAGTCGTCTGCGCCGGCGCATTCAATGGAAACAAAGCGGCAACTGCGGCCAGCAAAGCGCTGATGGCGACTGACCGGACGACGCCCGGGAAACCTGGCAAGACAGCAAATTTCATACAGATTCAACCCACTTTGATGATGGCACGCGCGCCATCTCGACGCCCGATGATGTTCAGAAGATTGGACAATGCTTCGAGGCGCTCCGGCGCGGCACTGGCAAGCCCCTCAAATCTGAGCTTTGAGCCCACCCATTGACCAGTGCCGGACAATTGTAGACTGCCCTCCAGCGTCTCGATGGCAATGCTCGGCGTGGCGCCGCCGAGCAGAACGATGCGGTAGCTGCCCATCGGTTTGAGGGTCGACAGGCGCGATGAGATCTGCGTTGCATCGAGTTGGGCACGCCCGCCCAGCAGCACATGCCCGGCCGCCCATTGGAGCGTCAGGCCCTGCGTCGCCAGGGTCAGCTGGCCCTCGGCCTGCACCGTGTTCCAGGGCGTGCCCAGGCCGGTCAGCCAATGCGCCGGCCACTGAGACAGGCTGTCGGCCAGGACCAGGCTGGCGCCGCCCCAGTGCGGCTGCACGCTCAGGCGCCAGGCCTGCTGCATGCAGCAGTCGGCCTGCAACTGGACCTGCAGGCCCGACCCGCCGGGCCGGATCATCCAGCTCATTCTTCCTGGCAAAACGGCGGCGTCATTGCTGCCCGTCCCGCCGCTCAGAACCAGCCGCGCCGATCCGTTCCAGAGCGTGCCGCGCGCGTCCTCGAAGAGCAGGCGCTGGTTGAACGCGCGCTGCAGAGGTTCGGTGAGCCAGCGCGCCGGCGCCTGGACCAGGGTCACCAGCAACAAACCGGCTAGCGCGCCGGCGACTGCCCACGACCACGGTGATCTCGTTTGCCGTGTCACTTGAAGTTAAGCGTCAACGTGCCGTCCCATGTGCCGTTGGCGCCGCGCAGCAGCCGGGCCTCGCTCGGCACGGTGCGCACGTTCAGGCGCACCTGAACCAGCCACTGCGCCAAGGCATCCGCGGAGACACCCTTCAGGGTGACGGTGGTGCGCTCGCCCGCTGAAGCCAGCTGCGCCACCGCTCCGAGCGGCCTGACCGACGCCTCCAGCAGGCGCCGCGCCTCGTCGGGAGCAAGGCGGGGCTGGGCCTGCAGCGCCCTGGCCTGCGCTTGCAGACCCTGCATCTGCTGCAGTTGCGCATCGAGCGTTCGGCGCTGGCTTTCGGCCGAGCGAAGCGTGGCCAGCGCCGGCGCCACAGCGATCCACCACGCCAGGGCAGCCACAACCAGTGTCAGGGCCGCGACGACCAGAGCGCGCTCTCGCGCGGAGACGCCCTGCCAGCGCGCCATCAGAAGCGACCAAGCGTTCATGGTGCCGACACCTGTTTCATGACCACGCTGTCGGCCTCGGCGCCAAGCTGATAGGCCTGCGCCTTGAGCTTGAACGCGATCGCGGCAACTTCCTCGGGCGTGAGCCTCAGACCCTTCAAACGCAACTCGCCGGCGGCATATTCAAGCCCTGCCGGCGTGGTACCAGGCGGCGCGGCCAGCGCGAAGACCGCCATCATGACCTCGAGGTCGCGCGTCGATGCCGCGCCACTGCTTTGCTGCAGGGCGGCCACCTCCTTGCCCATCTGGATCGGCGCGTCGACCACCACCCGCACATGGGGAAACGTGCTGGTCAGCAGGTCGCGAATGGCCAGCCGCTGCGCGTCGCTGCGCGATTGCTCGCGCCAGGCCCACGCGTTCAGCCCGGCCAGGTTGATCAGCAGCAAGGCCAGCAGCGCCAAGCGGGCGGCGCGCCAGCGTGGCGCACGCAGCAGACCGCCCAGGGTGTCGGACAGGCGCTTGCGGGTCCGCGCCGCGCTCGAATTCACGAGATCGAACTGGGCCAGATCCCATGCCGACTGGATGGCCAGCAGGCGACGCTGCCCGACCTGCTGCAATGTGACGCTGCGCCTGAACAGTTGCTCGGCCAGCGCGGCGACCGCCGGTTCGGCCACAATGGCGCGCGTCTCGGGCCAGTTCAAAAGCGCCACGGAGGCCTTTGACAGCGGCCAGCAGTCGACGGCACCACCGGTGTTGCTGAAGACAAGCTGCGCATGGTCCTGCTCGCCGCTCACATAGAGGGCGTCGGTCAGCGCATCGGGCGCAAATTCGGGAACGACCCGGCTGACCGCCCGCCCGGCCTGCTCGAGCGCCTGCAGCGAGGTGCGCAGCCACTCCCGGTCGCAGACCGCGACCCATACCGCAAGGTCGGCCTTGGCGCCGGGCTCGATCGCGAAATGCAGTTGCGCCGTCTCGTCGAGCAGCTGGTCTTCCAGCAGCCCCTCGAGCACGGCGCGCAGACGCGAAGGTCCGCCTTCCTGGAAAAAACGCCGGCTCAGGCTCCCCTTGGGCAACTGCACCCGGTGCCACGAGAGCTTGTCGGCGCCCACCAACGCCACCACCTCGGCCGCGCTGTCAACCTGCGGCAACAGGGCCAGTGGAACACGCGACTGCTCTGCAATGCCCATGCCATCCGGACTGAGCACAAAGTCGTACAGGGCTGCCGTGTCGCTCGACTCCGATGGAAGGGTAACGATAAGGGTGGTCATGGGCAGGTCTCGGCGTTCATTGTAAAGGGGCGCCAGGTGATGCCATGCCGCGTTTGCGCCACAGGGTTTTGACTTCCATGCCATCGCGCTGTACCACCGATCGCTCCTGCACCACGGTCTGATCGACCTGCAGATTGCCGTGTATTTCAAAGAAACGGCTCGACACGCTGTGCTGCGCGTCGCTGAAGCGCGCCTTGTCGGTGCCGGCCGACTTGGCTGCATCGCTCAGGACGCTCAAATGCGACAAGCCGCGCTCGCGCACCAGTCGGCTGGCGTCGGCCATCTCGAAGCTTTCGACACAGGCGTAGATCACCTCCACGGCGGCGCTGTTGAGATTGACAGGCGTCGGCACCGGCAGGATCGTGATGTACGGCCGCAGTTTGGCAATGGTCAATGGCGACAGGCCCAGCCATGCCAGTTCGTCGGCTTCACGCGGCCACAGCGGCAGCGCCGCATTGGCCTGACTTTCGGCGCCGCTGGCCTGCATCAGGCGAAGGTAGTCGACCATCACCGCAAGCTCGCTGGCCGGCAGGTTCAGCAGCTCAAACAAGCGGGCGAAAGCTAGCCGGCTCGGCTCGTCAATCTTTCCGCTCTGCACCAGGTTGGTGACATTGAGCCGGGCCTGCAAATCAAGGATCTGACCACTCAGGAAGGCGTCCTGCGCCTCGTCTGCGGCCAGCGCATCGCTGCGGTCGGCAGCCAGGAAGGTGGACAGGCGCGCCTGCTCAAGCGGCACCGCCCAGGGTTCGGCCAGGTGGTCGGCGCCACCCTTGCGCGCATCCTCGCGCAGGATCAGCCGCGCCCAGTCGAGCGCGCCGGTGAGCACCCAGCCAGACTGCGTGCGGCTGCGCTCCGCCGCCTCGACCTCGACCGCTCGCCACTGCTGCCACATCGAACTGGCAGCCAGCGTGGCCACCAGCGCCACGGTCAGCATGGCGCTCAGAAGGGCCGCGCCGCCAGCGCGCCGGCGCCTCATTTGCCGCCCCCAAGACCTGGCCGCAGCCAGTCACGCGTGACGCTGCCGCTGATGGCCTGGCCCGCGGCCAGCGTCAGCACCAGGCGGACCGCATCCGGAACCGCGCTGTCATTCGCCGCCTTGACTTCGCCGGTGCTGCCGGCGCTCGACAGCGGATTGCTCCAGGCGTCGCCTCGGTAGTAAAAGATCTGCCACTCATCGATCGGCACAATGCGAACCTCGCGCAGACGCTCGGCGTCGCCCGGGTTCTGCGCCCACAAGGCGGCCGCCTGCCACGCCTGTTGCAGTTCGCCGCGTGTGCGCAAGGGCAGCGACTGCCAGCGCAGCCACTGGCCCTGGCCATCGACGTTGCGACGCGACCAGGCGACCACCGTCAAGCCCTCGCCGGGCACGGTGAAGCCGCGGCGCACGACCCGCAGCGCGCGGCCATCCCAATCCAGGCTCGGCGTGTTGGGCTGCGGGGCCAGCGCATCGAGATCGGCGCCCCACTGCGCCAGTCCGGCCTGCAGCGCAGACACTTCCTGTGAATGCTGGCGCATGCGCGCCTGCGAGCGCGTCATGCCATCCAGACCGCGCCAGCTCAAGGCCGCCATCAGCGCCATCAAACCGATCGCCACCAGCAATTCGATCAGGGTAAAGCCGCGCAGTCGTCGCATCAGTAACGCCCCAGCACGGTCGAGAGTCGCAAGACCGGGGCCTCGTCCCGGTTGACCTGCGCGTCGATGCGCAGGAAGTTGGGATTGGGTGTCGGCCGCACTGCCAGCGCCACGCTGAACAGCAGACCGCCCTGCTCGCAATTGACGCTGCTGTCACCGACCCCGGGCATTTGCCGGGCGACGCGCAGCCGGATCAGTTCGTTCTCGGCGCAGGTCTGCGCCAGCAGGATGTCCGATTGCCGCTGCGCATTGCGGGTCAGGGCCGCGCTGGCCTGCAGACCGGCGGTCAGGGCAATCGCCACAATGCCCAGCGCCACAAGCACCTCGATGAGGGTGAAGCCCGATGCCCGCCTGCCCATTTTCACGGCAGCGCCACCTGCACCGCAAAGGGACGCACGCCATCGGTTGCCAGCCGCACCGCCTTTGCCGGCGCGCTGCGCGACACGAGCGTGAGTTGTTGCGGGCCGATGATCGGTTCCGGTCCGAGGACCAGCGCCAGATTGCGCTCCTCGTCGGCGACACCGGTATCGGGGTCGAGCCACTGCTGCGGCAGTTCGGCATCACCCAGGCCTTCAAAGCGGAACCCATCGGCACTGGGTCGCCAGCGCACCGGCACGCCGCTGACGCGCGAGCGCGCACGCGCCGACTCGAGCAGCGCGCTCAGACGCTCGGCATCGCGCTCGAGTTGCACCAGCGACGCGTCGCGCATGGCAAAACCCACGCCGACCGAGGCCAGCGCCACGATCGCCACCACCACCAGCAACTCCAGCAGGGTGAAACCAGCGGCGCCGCGCCACCTAAGGCTGCCAGCTGCCAATATCCGCATTCCTGCCCTCGCCACCGGCCTGGCCGTCGGCGCCAAAGGACATTACATCGATTTCGCCCTTGACTCCGGGATTGAGATAAACATAGGGCTTGCCCCAGGGGTCGTTGGGCAACAGGTCGACATAGGATTTCCAGTTCGGCGGCACCGGCGCCGTGGTCGGTTTGGTCAGCAGCGCAGCGAGCCCCTGTTCCGAGCTCGGATAGCGCTGGTTATCGAGCTTGTAGAGTTTGAGGGCCTGCATCAGATTGTTGACATCGGTCTTGGCCGCCGTGACGCGGGCGTCGTCGGCGCGGTCCAGCACATTGGGCACGATCAAGGCCGCCAGCACGCCAATGATCAGCAGCACCACCATCAGTTCAATCAGCGTAAAGCCCTGCTGGAGTGGACGGCGCGACAGTGCGGGATTGGCTTTCATGGACTTGCATCACTTTTAAAACTTGGGCGCTTCTATGATAATCGTTCCATGAAGACTCCAACGTCAAGTGTCTGGTGGCTGCGAATCGCCACTTTTTCGGTCGCCGCCCTGGCCGCCGCCAGTGCCGCCTATTGGGTGTTGAAGTGGAGCGCCGGCGCACCGGCAGCGCCGGGACTCGCCGCGGCCGCATCCTCCTCGCGATCAGTCCAGAGCGACCCGCAACTGGTGGCACGCCTGCTCGGCGGTGGCCAGAAGGCGATTGCGGTCGCGCTGTCCGACAGTGCCGCCAGCCGTTTCAAACTGATGGGCGTGGCGGCCCTGGGCGCCAGTCGGGGCTACGCGCTGATTTCGGTTGACGGCAAACCGGCCCGCCCTTATGGCGTTGGCGCCGCCGTGAACGACAGCCTGGTCGTGCGCTCGGTGGCGCCGCGCAGCGCGGACCTGGCCAGCCGCATCGACGCGCCAACATCCTTTACGCTGGAATTGCCAATCCCGAGCGCCAGCGGCGGCAAAGCGGCGCCCGCAGCGGCAGCCACGACCCCGGCGCAGGCAGCCCCCGCCCCAACCCCTGCGCTAGCGCCTGCGCCACCGGTTGCCAATGAGGCTGCGCCGGCGCGCTCGGCCCGCAAGGCGGCCAGGGTCAACTCAAGTTCTGATTAGCGCAGTGCGACCGCCCGCCGACAATTCGGCGCGCATCGCGGCAACCACGCGGCCATAGTCGGCCTGGCCAAAAATGGCGCTGCCGGCGACAAAGGTATCGGCACCGGCGTCGGCGACGCGACGGATGTTGTCAACCTTGATGCCGCCATCGACTTCCAAGCGAATGTCCTTTCCGCTGTCGCTGATGCGCCGGCGCGCGTCCTCGATCTTGCGCAGGGCCGAGTCGATGAAACCCTGGCCACCAAAACCGGGGTTGACGCTCATGACCAGAATCAGGTCCAGGTCATCGATGACCCAGTCCAGCACGTCCAGCGGTTCGGCCGGATTGAACGCCAGACCGGCCTGGCAGCCCCTGGCCCGAATCGCCTGGATGCTGCGGTGCACATGGCTGACCGCGTCCGGGTGAAAGCTGATCAGGTCGGCGCCCGCGTCGGCGAAAGCGAGCGCCAGCGCGTCGACCGGCTGCACCATCAGATGCACGTCGATCGGAACCGCCAAGCCGGCGGCGGTCCTGGCATGCGGCTTGAGCGCACTGCAGATCATCGGCCCAAAGGTCAGATTCGGCACGTAATGGTTGTCCATGACGTCAAAGTGGATCCAGTCGCAGCCGGCGTCGATGACGCATTTCAATTCCTCGCCCAGACGGGCAAAGTCGGCCGACAGGATGGAAGGGGCGATGCGGTAGGTCATGGCTGGAGTTTAATCAGGTGGACTTCCAACCTCCCGTTTCGAGTTGGGGACAGGGCGAATTTGCTTCGCAAATCTTGCTCTGTCCGGCTGGTTTTCAGGATAGGATCACAAAATGCCAAAGTACCAGTTCCGAGTCGAAGTCGTGCCCCGCTATCTGACCGAGCAATCGGACCCGGAGCAGGATGTGTACGCGTTTTCATACACCATCACGATCACCAACGTCGGCGAAATCGGCGCGCAGCTGATCGCGCGCAGCTGGAACGTGAATGACGCCAACGGCCACACCGAACGCGTCAGGGGACTCGGTGTGGTCGGACACCAGCCGCTGCTGCAGCCTGGCCAGTCGTTTCAGTACAGCAGCGGCACGCGACTGCGCACACCCACCGGCACCATGCATGGCAGCTTTTTCTGCGTCGCCGAGGATGGCGAAAAGTTCGACACCGACGTGCCGATGTTCGTGCTGGACGCGCTGAGCGCCGACGATGGCCGTCGCACGCTGCACTGAGCGATGGGCGAATTCGACCTGATCGAACGCTATTTCAGGCGACCGGCACGCCGCGCGGCGCTCGGCGTCGGCGACGACTGCGCCCTGCTGCAAGCGGCGCCCGGAACGCAGCTCGCCATTTCCTGCGACATGCTGGTTCAAGGGCGTCATTTCCTCAGCACGGTGGATCCGCGCAAGCTCGGGCACAAGGCGCTGGCCGTCAATCTGAGCGACCTCGCGGCTTGCGGCGCCAGGCCGCTGGCCTTTACCCTGGCGCTGGCGCTGCCCAGCGCCGACGACGCCTGGCTGGCCCCTTTCTCGCAGGGCCTGTTTGAACTGGCCGACGCGCACGACTGCGAACTCATCGGCGGCGACACGACGCAGGGACCGCTCAACATCTGCATCACCGTGTTTGGCGAGGTCCCGGCGCCCGATGGCCGATCGCAGGCCCTGCTGCGCTCGGGTGCCCGCCCCGGCGACGACCTTTACGTCAGCGGCACGCTGGGCGACGCGCGGCTGGCGCTCGAGGTCTTTCGCGGCACCGTGTCGCTGCCGGCGCACATCTTTGAGGCTGCCCGCAGGCGCATGGAACAGCCCACGCCGAGGGTCGCGCTCGGCCTGGCGCTGCGCGGCGTGGCCACGGCGGCCATCGACGTCAGCGACGGCCTGCTGGGCGACCTCGGCCACCTCCTGCGGCTGTCGGGCGTCGGTGCCAGCGTCAACGCCGACGCGGCGGCCGGCCTGGTCGCGGCGCGCGCGCCCTCGGGGCAAGGCAACCGTCTGCCAGGCGCCGAGTTCGAACTGGCTCAATGGCGCGACTGGGCCCTGGCTGGCGGGGACGATTACGAGTTGCTGTTCACGGCGCCGCCGACAGCCCGCGCACGGATCGACCATGCGGCCAGAAGCAGCCAGACCCCGGTCACCTGCATCGGCCGGATCGAGCCGCAGCGGGGCCTGCGCCTGCTCGACAACGAGAACCGGGAGTTGCCCAACACCTACACCTCGTTTGACCACTTCGCATGAGTTCGAGTTGTCACCTGGCAGGCCCTTGTCCAAGGCGCTGAACCGATAATCGCGCCATGCCTGACAACGCGCCTTTCAACCCGATGCAACGCGGACCGGTTCGCCCCAGCGCGCGCTTCATGCTCGACCAGCCGGCGCACTTCATCGCGCTCGGGTTTGGTTCCGGCCTGAGCCCGCTGGCACCCGGCACGGCCGGCACCTTGTGGGCCTGGCTGGCGTTCTGGGTGCTGCAGCCGTGGATGAACGATGCGCGCTGGGCCTGGCTGATCGCGGCCTCGCTGCCGCTGGGCTGGTGGGCCTGCAGCGTCAGCGCCAGAAACATGCGCGTGCTCGACCCCGGCAGCATTGTCTGGGACGAGATCGTGGCCTTCTGGCTGGTGCTGTGGCTGGTCACCCCGGCAGGTTTCTGGGGCCAGTTGGCCGCCTTCGTCCTGTTCCGCTTTTTCGATGCCGTCAAGCCCGGGCCGGTCGCCTGGGCCGACGGTCTGTTCCACGATGTCGATCCGGACACCGACCGCGCCGCCTGGCGCAAGGCCGGCTTCGGCATCATGCTCGACGATCTGGTGGCCGCCGCCTGCAGCCTGTTCGTCATCGCCGTCTGGAGACTTTTTCAATGACGCCTCTGTCGGATCTGAGCGCTGCGCTGGCCCGGGTGCTGCTTGAGAAACAACTCAAGCTGGTCACCGCCGAGAGCTGCACCGGCGGCCTGATCGCCGCCGCCTGCACCGATCTGGCGGGTTCGAGCGCCTGGTTCGAGCGCGGCTTTGTCACCTACTCGAATGATGCCAAGATTGAATTGCTCGGCGTCCAGGAGCGCCTGCTGCGCCGCGCCGGCGCCGTCTGCGAGGGCGTGGCGCGCGCCATGGTGCTGGGCGCACTGGCGCACTCGAAAGCGCAGGTCGCGGTGGCCGTGACCGGTGTCGCCGGCCCAACCGGCGGCAGCGCTTCAAAGCCGGTGGGCACCGTCTGGTTCGGCTTTGCCGTGCCGGGTCAGGTCACCACTGAGAAATGTCACTTCAGTGGCGACCGTGCGGCAGTGCGGGCGGCCACAGTGCAGCACGCGTTCACACGACTTCTGGCACTATTGCCCTGATCCCGACGTTGTCATCGCGAGGCCAAAGGCCGCGGCGATCCATGTGATCGGCCATAAATCCCCAAATCTGCCAGGGCAGAGTGCGCGGCGACGGCCAGCGGCGTGTGCGGCTCGGGACCGATCAGCGCCGTCAGCCTGTCATTGCACAGTTCATGCGGCGTGTGCCACAGGTATTGCATCTCGACCAGTTCGCGAAAAAGGGGCACGACCGCGCGCAGCGCCTTGAACAGCCACCAGGGCATCGCGCCACGCCGCAGCGATGCCTGCGCCCCGAGCCAGCCTTGCTCGCGCGCAAGGGGCGTCGTCACAGCCAGCCAGTCGGCGCCGCTCAGGCAGTAGCCCTTGAAATGAAAGACCTCGAACGGTTTGAAGCGTTGCGGCTCGGCCAGAGCAAAACGGGCCACACGCTCGAAGGTCCTGGCCAGATCGGGCAGATAGGCCCAGGCCGTCGGAACATCCCAGGCGCCTGGGTAGCTCAGTTTGCCTTGGCGCAGGTTCTTGGCCAGCGCCAGGTCGAACCAGCTGCCCTTGCCGCTGCCGAAGAAATCTCCGGCGCGTATCACCACGCTGCGCAGTTCACCGACCGCGCCGGCCTCTCGCATGCGCTGCTCCATGGCGACGCGGACCCGGCCCTTGCGCGTGCTGGCTTGCTGCGCCGTGCTTTCGTGCAACACGGAGGGCATGCCTGCGCCAAAGTTGTAGATATTGCCCGGCAGCATCAGCACGGCCTTGAGCTCGGTCGCCAGTTCGATGGCCTGCTCCAGCGCCGGCATGGCCTGCTGTTCCCACTGCGGGTACGGCGGGTTGACCGCATGCACGACAACCGCCGCACCGTGCGCCGCGGCGGCCAGGGCCCGCGTGTCAGGCAGGTTTGCGCGCAGCCACTCGATGCGCTCGTCATCCGGAACCGCGGTGCCGGGGCGCACCTGCGCCACGACGCGCCAGCCGGCGTCACGGAAGGCGCGGGCGGCCGCCAGACCGAAGCGTCCGCGAGCGCCAAGAATCAGAACTGTGGATTGCATGATTTTCTTCCTGAAGGGTTGATGAAGGCTATTGTGAAATCAAAGCCGCTGCCACACAATTGCATAAATATCCATAACAGAAATGCATTTATGAATAGCGATCTGAAAGCTGGTTTTGACTGGCGCCTGGTGCGCTCGTTTCTGGCGGCGCTGGACCGGGGCAGCCTGCTGGGAGCGTCACGCACGCTGCATGCCAGTCAACCGACGGTCGGGCGCCACATCGCCGAGCTCGAAAGCCAGCTCGGCGTCGTGCTGTTCGAGCGCACCGGCCGCGGCCTGGTGCCGACGGCCACCGCGTTGCAGCTCGCCGACGCCGCGCGCGGCATGGAGGCCGGCGCCCTGCAGCTCGCGCGCACCCTCTCCGGCGTGCAAAGCCAGACCGCCGGCACCGTGCGCATCACCGCCAGCGCGCCGGTGGCGGTGCAGCTGCTGCCGCCCGTGCTGGCCGCGATGCGCCAGGTCCTGCCCGATATCCAGATCGAGCTGGTGTCGAGCAACCAGGTCAGCAACCTGCTTCGGCGCGAGGCCGACATCGCGGTGCGCATGGTGCGCCCCGACCAGTCTTCGCTGATCGCCAGAAAGATCGGCGATGTCAGCCTGGGTGCCTACGCCCATCGAAGCTACCTGGCGCGGCGCGGCCCCTTGCGCAAAGTGACCGACCTGCTGCAGCACGAGCTGATCGGCAGCGACAGCGACCCCGCCATCCTGCAGGGTTTTGCGGCCATGGGATACCCCGTGGCGCGCGAGGCGTTTGCGCTGCGCAGCGACGACCTCATCGTGCAGTGGCAGGCGGTCCGCGCCGGCCTGGGCATTGGCTTTATCGCCGACTACCTGGCGCGGGCCGATGCGGACGTGGTGCGCGTGCTGCCGGGCCTGCTCAAGATCCCGACGCTGCCCATGTGGCTGGCGGTGCACCGCGAAATTCGCGGCAGCCAGCGCATCCGCTCGGTGTTCGACCATCTGGCCGAAGCGCTGCCGCATCTGATTTGAAAACGGCTGGCGTTCGCCTCTGGGACCGCTTTTCAAGAAGATACACTGTCACGGGCGCCCCGTTCCAACTCAAACCCGAATCAACACGACAAAATGACCGAACTGACGCACGGCAGCGCATTGCGCATCGACCCCGCGCGCCTTGGCGCACGGCTTGATGCGCTTGGCGCCATCGGCGCGATCGCCGGTGGCGGCGTCTGCCGCCTGGCGCTCAGCGACGAAGACCGCGCCGGGCGCGATCTGGTCGTAGGCTGGATGAAGGCGCTCGGCCTGTCGGTCAGTATCGACGCCATCGGCAACGTGGTCGGGCTGAGAGCGGGCAGCGAGAGCGCAGCGCCGGTGATGACCGGCTCGCACATCGACACCGTGCGCACTGGCGGGCGCTTCGACGGCAACCTGGGCGTGCTGGCCGGACTCGAAGTGGTGCAGGTGCTCAACGATGCCGGCATCACGACCCGACGGCCGCTGGCGGTGGCCTTCTTCAGCAACGAGGAAGGCGCGCGCTTCAGCCCCGACATGATGGGCAGCCTGGTTTATGTCGGTGGGCTCAGGCTCGAGGACGCGCTGGCCAGCGTCGGCATCGATGGCGCGACGGTGGGCGACTGTCTGCAGCGCATCGCCTACGCCGGGCCCGCCGCCTGCGGCAAGGCCTCGGTGCATGCCTATGTGGAACTGCATGTCGAGCAGGGGCCGGTGCTGGAGGCCGAGGGTTTCACGATCGGCGCGGTGCAGGGGGTGCAGGGCATCTCCTGGACCGAGTTCACGCTGCTGGGCGTCTCCAACCACGCTGGCACGACGCCGATGCGCCTGCGCCATGACGCCGGCTACGTCGCTTGCGCGATTGCCCGCTACGCCAGGCAGATCGCCGATGAGATGGGTGGCAACCAGGTCGCCACGGTCGGCGCGATCAACCTGTTCCCCAACCTTGTCAATGTGATCGCCAACAAGGCGGTCTTCACGGTCGACCTGCGCAACACCGATGAAGCCGCGCTGCAAGCGGCGGAACGCCGCCTGCACGCGTTTGCCGGCGAGACCGCTGCGGCCGAAGGCGTCAGCCTGTCGAGCCGCCCGCTGGCGCGCTTCGAGCCGGTCGACTTCGACCCCGACAGCGTGGCGCTGGTCGAGGCAACGGCGAGGCGGCTGGGCCTGAGCGTCAAGCGCCTGCCCAGCGGCGCCGGCCACGATGCGCAGATGCTGGCGCGGATCTGCCCGAGCGCGATGATCTTCGTCCCAAGTGTGGGCGGCATCAGCCACAACGTCAAGGAATTCACGAGCCCGGCGGACCTCGAAGCCGGCGCCAATGTGCTGCTGCACACTCTGCTGCAGCTCGCTTCATGATGACGAAGCCCCAACTTTTCTGCGCAAGCCTGTGAGGAGAACCGTGCCATGACGAGGATCGTAAAAATTGGCGCCGCCCAGCTCGGACCGATTCAGCGCGCTGACAGCCGTGCCAGCGTGGTCAAACGGCTTCTGGCGTTGCTGCGCGAGGCGCATGCCATGGCCTGCGACGTGGTGGTGTTTCCCGAGCTTGCGCTGACCACTTTTTTCCCGCGCTGGTACATGGCCGACCCAGCCGAAGTCGACAGCTTCTTCGAGCTTGAGATGCCCGGTCCCGAAACAAGGCCCCTGTTCGACGAAGCGGCGCGCCTGGGCATCGGCTTTTACCTGGGCTATGCCGAGTTGACCCAGGAGGATGGCCGTCCCCGGCACTTCAACACCTCGGTGCTGGTCGACAAACAGGGCCGGATCGTCGGCAAGTACCGCAAGATCCACCTGCCCGGCCACGCCGAGCACGAGCCCTGGCGCGAGTTCCAGCATCTGGAGAAGCGCTATTTCGAAACCGGCAATCTGGGCTTCGGCGTCACGCGCGCGTTCGGCGGCATCATCGGCATGTGCATCTGCAATGACCGGCGCTGGCCCGAGACCTACCGCGTCATGGGCCTGCAGGGCGTCGAGATGATCCTGCTTGGCTACAACACGCCGGTGCACAATCCGCCGGCGCCCGAACACGACAACCTCTCGCATTTTCACAACCAGCTGGTGATGCAGGCCGGCGCCTACCAGAACGGCACCTGGGTCGTCGGCGTCGCCAAGGCCGGGCGCGAGGAGGGTTGCGACCTGATCGGCAACAGCCTGATCATCGCGCCCTCGGGCGAGACCGTCGGCGCCTGCACCACCACGGGCGATGAACTGGCGGTGGCGCGCTGCGATCTCGATCTGTGCAATTCCTTCAAGAACACCACCTTCAATTTCGCCCGGCACCGTGAGCCCGAGCATTACCGGATGATCGTCGAGCGCAAGGGCGCGATCCCGCCGCCGCTGTAGCTTTTCGCACTGAGGAATAATGATGTCGTCAACGCACCCTTGTCCGTCATCCCGAGTTCCCTGTTTCGGGACCCGAAACTGCATGCTGGCCATGAAACCCATATCGACACTGCGTCATTCCTTCCTTCATCGCGAGCGAAGCGCGGCGATCCATGCATGGATCGCCACAGGCCTTCGGCCTTCGTGATGACAACGGTGGCGCCATGGCGAAGCGGTTCATGGAGAGGCCCAGGGCCGTGGCGATCGGCACTGGGAGTCCGAAGGCATGGATTGCGACGCCTTGCTCGCAATGACAGGGGCCCTGTCTTGGCAATCTTCTACTTCCCACAGGCCTGGACATGAAATGGTTTTACCGCTGCCACACGTGTGGCGCGACCTACGAGATAGCACCCGGCCGCTACCTGTGCACGCCCTGCGCCCGGCAGCAGCAAAAGGACCGGCCGCTGGCCGGCGTTCTTGAAGTCGCGTGGGAGGGCGCTGCCGATCCCCGCAGCCTGCCCCTGCCGATCGAGCCGCCGTGGTTTGCGCCGATCCCGGTCGGTCGCACACCGCTGTGGGCGCCGCAACGACTGCGCGAGCAGTTCGACGCGCCCAGTCTTTGGCTCAAGGATGACACCTGCAACCCTTCCGGCTCGTTCAAGGACCGGGCCTCCTGGCTGGTCGCGGCGTTCGCCAGCAAGCACGGCGTCAAGGAAATCGTGCTCGCCTCCACCGGCAACGCGGCCTCCAGCATGGCCGCTGTCGGCGCCGCAGCAGGCCTGCGCATCAAGGTCTTCCTGCCAGCCACGGCGCCGCTCGCCAAGCGCATCCAGGTGCTGCAGTATGGCGCCGAGTTGGTCACCGTCGATGGCAACTACGACCAGGCCTTCGACCTGTCGCTCGAATACTCGAACCGCACCGGCTCGCTCTCGCGCAACACCGCCTACAACCCGCTGACGATCGAGGGCAAGAAGAGCGTCGCCTTCGAGGTCGTCGACGACCTGATCGGCTCCGGCGCGGGCGCCCCCGACCATGTTTTCGTCCCGGTCGGCGACGGCGTCATTCTGGCCGGCGTCTACCGCGGCTTCGAGGACCTGCTGAAGCTCGGCCGCATCAGCAAGATCCCGACCGTCTGGGCCTGCCAGGCCGAGGGCTCGAGCGCGATTGCACGCGCACTGGCCTCGCCGCTCGAGGGCAACGACGCCTTTGGCGAACCGCTGCCCTCCTCGACGCTGGCCGACTCGATTTCGGTCGACGTGCCGCGCAACGGGCTGCACGCGCTCTCCAAGCTCAGGAAGTACGCCGGCAAGGCGGTGATCGTTTCGGACGGCGAAATTCTTGTCGCCCAAAAGACGCTCGCAAGCGGCTCGGGCCTGTTCGCAGAGCCGTCTTCAAGCACCGCCTTCGCTGGCTGGCTCAAGGTGCGCGAGTCGATCCCGGCGCAACAGACTTGCGTGCTGCTGATCACCGGATCGGGCCTGAAGGACATCGCCGCGGCCGCGCGCGGACTGGGACTGCAAGCATGACCTTCGCGACCCACGATATTGGGGTCGGATCCGCGCAGCGAAGCGAAGACGGCTCTGACCCCAAGATCGCCACGCCGCTGCTCGCATGCTGAACAATTACGAAGCCAAGGAAACACAAAATGATCGACCTCAAAATCAACCCGGCCCAGCGCAAGAAGAACATAGAACGTTGCCGCGAAAAGGGCATCATCCTCCCGACCTACGCCCAGATGCGCGATCCGGCCCTGATTCCCCAGGCGGTCAAGGCCGAGCTGGCCGGCATCGGCCTGTGGGATGTTCATGTGCGCAACCTGTTTCGCATCAACTGGCACAACGCGCCGGTCGAACAGGGCGGCGGCTTTGACGGCGTCAACTTCGTCGAACTTCCGCGCGCCATCACCGGCACAAAGGCCAGGATCGTCGGCCTGGTCGGCAAGTGGTTCCCGACCGGCGCGCACAAGGTCGGCCCGGCCATTTCCTGCCTGCTGCCCGAGCTTGTCACGGGCCGCTTCGACCCGACCACCAAGAAGGCGGTCTGGCCGAGCACCGGCAACTACTGCCGCGGCGGCGCCTACATCTCGCGCCTGCTGTCCTGCCCGTCGGTCGCCATCCTGCCCGAGGGCATGTCCAAGGAGCGCTTCGCGTGGCTGCGCACCATGGCCGAGGAAGTGATCGCCACGCCGGGCTGCGAATCGAATGTCAAGGAGATTTTCGACAAGTGCATCGAGCTCGAGCGCACGCGCCCCGAGGCTGTCATCTTCAACCAGTTCGACCAGCTTCCCAATTCGCTGTGGCACTACAACGTGACCGGCCCCGCGATGGAGGAAGTGTTCAAAAAGATCGCGCGCCCCGGTGACTCGCTCGCCGGTGCCGTGCTGTCGTCGGGATCGGCCGGAACCATGGCGGCCGGCTCCTACCTGCGCGACAACTTCCATGGCGCCAAAGTCGGCGTGGCCGAGGCCCTGCAGTGCCCCACCATCCTGGAAAACGGCTTTGGCGACCACCGCATCGAAGGCATCGGCGACAAGCACATTCCCTGGATCCACAACCTGCGCGACACCGACATGGCGGTCGGCGTCGATGACGAACTGCCGATCCGCTTCGCGCGGCTCTTCAACGAGCCCGCCGGGCATAAGAGGCTGCTTGAGGCCGGCGTCAGCAAGGAGTTGCTTGAAAAACTCGAATGGATGGGGATTTCGAGCATCGGCAACATGATCGGCGCGATCAAGTTCGCCAAGTACTATGAGCTCGGCGAGAGCGACGTCGTCTTCACCGTCTTCACCGACTCGATGGCGATGTACCAGAGCCGGCTGGGCGAGCTCAACGCCGAGCGCGGCGCCTACGACCAGCGCCAGGCCGACCGAGACTTCGACCGGCTCTCAGGCATCTCGATCGACCATGTGCTCGAGCTCTCTCACGTCGACAAGCGCCGCGTGCACCAGCTCAAGTACTTCTCATGGGTCGAGCAGCTTGGCAAGAGCGTCGAGGAACTGCGCGCGCAGTGGGACGATCACCGCAATTACTGGGGCTGCCTGCGCACGCAGAGTGCCGAGCTCGACCTGTTGATCGAAGAATTCAACGCGGAAGCCGGCGCCCGTTGAGCTTTCCTTAATTCACGGCACCATTTGAAGCAGATTGCTTGCACAAGTCTGAGCCTGAGACGTGTCTGGGCCGAGGGCGACGAGCGTTTGTTGCATGCGCTGATCGCACACCAACCTTGCTCGACGGATCTGGCTGATGGGGCGCTCAGCGCAGCGACATAAAGGAGGAGCCCAAAGGGCGGGGGACAGTCGCGTAGCTGAGTGCCCCGGCAGCCAGTTCCACCCTCCATGCCAGCAGAAACGGGTTGCCATCATTTGCCAGTTGGCAGCAAAGCCGCCAGCCCGCCCTCGGGCTCGAAGCGGGCGTTGCGGTAGATCAGTCGCGTCGGACCGCTCCAGGCGCGCTCGGCAACCCGGTGGCGCGGATCGCCCGGATAGCAGACCATGCGCTGGCCGTCCTGATCGAAAGGCTCGGGCTCGATCAAGGCGGGCGGCCGGCTGCGGGCTGTCCTCATCAGATGCGCCACGCTGTCAAAGTGGCTCAGCTGGCTCAGCGTCATGATCTGCGGCGGCGCCAGGTCGATCCGGCCCTCCCAGTACAGGCGCAGGCCGCAACGGGGATTGAGCCAGATCGTTTCAGTGGCTTCGTGATCGTCGTGCCGCGCCTGCTGACCCAGCGGCGCCTGCGCCACAAAGAAGCGGGCGTCGAAGCGCTTGTTGCTGACCGAGGGCACGCGTGGCGTGATCCAGCGCGACCAGGGCGCGAGCCGACGCGTCTCCAGCACCAGTCCAAGCTGCTGCAGGGTGGCGAGAAAACCCGCTCCGGCGCGCACCAGTTCCTGCGCCTGGCGCAAGACATCGGGCGCAATGCCGCTGCACAGCAGCAGGGCGCATTCCTCAAAGGTCTCGCGCAGCGCGGCCACGTGCAGTCCGGCGGCGCTGCGCTGGTCGAGATCGCTCTGGCCCAGGGCCGCGTGCAGGCGCTGCAGCGGCTGGTCGAGCAGTGCAGCGTCCACCCTGCAGTCAGGCGGATCGAGTTTGCCCCCGGGAAACACGTGCGCCCCGCCCAGCACGCTCGAATTGCCGTGCCGCCGCATCATCAGCACCTCAGGGCCGTCCGCGCTGTCGCGCAGCAGCATCACGGTGGCCGATGGCAGCGGCGCGCTGTGCACCGCATCGAAGTTGATTTCAAGTGCCATGAATTCGATTCTCGGGGTCAGCCGCCCGCGAGGCTGTCGCCTTCGGGGCTATCGGCGCCACGCGGCGCATCCGCCTTCAAAGCCAGCGCGCAAAAGCGTAACCCAGAGCGAAACCAAGACCCAGCGCGGCCGCCATCGGCCAGCCCGGACCTGGCGCGCTGAGCGCGCCGAATCTTTCCGGCGCTGCCGGCGTTGCCGGCAGCACGACGTCTGCCGCAGGCGAAACGACCGTTGGCGCGGCGACCGGCTGTATGACTTCGTGCACGCTGGTCGCGCTCAGACGCCGGGAAAATGCGGCAAAGAAGTCATCCGCATTCATCTCCGCCACGGTCTGCGCCAGCCACCCGCCGACGCCCGCCAACTGGCCACCGATCTCCGCGCTAGCAACGTATTTCAGCAGCGTGTGGTCCTGCTCTTCGGCCAGCGCGACCCGGGCCTCTATCCTGGCCAGGACGGCCGACCCATCATGGGACGCCAGGGTATAGCCGATCGGCGAACTGAGGCTGCTCAGCGTCACATCGCCTTTGAAGGTTGCCGAGATCGGGCCGACCGTTGTCACCACGGTGGCGACCATTTCGCTGTCCGATATTTTCTCCACCCGGCTGCAACCGGCGATGCAGTCCCGCAACAGCGCAGGATCACTGAGCGCTTCCCATACTCGCTTTTGCCTGGCGGGAATGCGGTATTCCCCAGAGAATTCCATGGCCATCACCTGTTTCCATTGAGTGTCTGAACTACGCTGGCAGATGGTAGCCGTTCTTGAACAAACATCGTGCGGCTTGATCACTGTCAATGCGCCAATCAATGATGTTGCTGTAATGACGGGGTTGCCGTTCCATTTCTTCTGACATGTGCACCCCCGCCAATGCCGCTCACCTCGCGCAAACCGGGGGTGTCGTCGCTCTCGTGCTGGAGGCAGAGCGCGCCGCACTCTCTGAAATCGAGCATTTCGAGCTTCAAACGATGCGACTGGTCGTCACAAGCTGCTTGCGTGCCGTGCTCGCGCACAAGCGCGCCGAGGTCAGGATCGCTCGATTGCGCGAGAGGATGACGGCCGCCGCGCAGCTTCGCCGGGAGCGGGTTTCTTCCGAAATGCAGGCGCTTGAAAGCAGCGCAGGTGTGCCTGCACCTCTCATGGCACCCTTGGGCGCTGCGATTGCCAAGGTCACGGCGGAACTTGCCGGGATCCCGGAATCGAGCTGAAAATGGACTACGCCCAGTCCAGGCTACAGGCACGGTTCGGCGAGTTCCCGGACGAGATTCTCTGGCAGAAGCTCGAAGCGGTGCCAGAACCTGCTGGCGCACTCGAGATTGCCTGCTCCTGCGGCTTGAGGAGGTGGGTTGCCGGAATCGCGCCGAATGCCGACAAGCACGAAATAGAGACCGCCCTGAGGGCGCGCTGGCGCGAGTGCGTTACCGAGATTGCGTCCTGGGTGCCGGAGCGCTGGCAACCCGCGCTCCTGTGGACACGTGAATTGGCAGACTTGCCGGCGCTTCTGTACCTGGCCCGCGGCGCAGCGCCCTTGCCCTGGATGTTTGGCGATCCCTCGCTGCAAGCTTATGCCCGGATTGATGAGGCAAGACGGGCAACCCTGTTGCGTGAAGACTGCCGGGCGATCAGGGGGTCGCCGCTCGAAGCGCTTGACCGCGCGCTCTTGCCAGCGCGGCCCGGCCCGTCCCAAATCAGTCAGGCCTGGCTGATTGAGTGGCGACGGCGCTGGCCAGGGTGGAGCGACACGGCTGCACTCGAAAATCTGGCGCGCCTGTTCGATGCCGCAAGCCGGCAGCCGGCGCTGGCGGGCCGAGCCGATCTGGTGCGCAAGCTTCACAGCCTGTTTCGGCGGTCTGTGCTTGAGCCCGTGGTTGTCTTCATCTACATCGCGTTTGCGGCACTCGATATCCAGCGGCTGCGCGCCGCGCTGCTCAAGCCCTTGCTCGCCGATGCGGGGCTGATTCCATCATGATGCGCCCGCAGCCCGCTGTCTGGTTCGAAATCATCGCCGCGGTCAGCGGCAAGCGCAAGGTTCTCGATTCGCTGGCTGCGGCCGGATGCGCAGAAATCGAGCCCTTTGCAAAATGCCGGGCGACCGGGGCCGAGCAGGCCATCTTCGCGCGCATCACGGGCTGGACCAGCGATGTCGCAAGGCTTGCGGCGTGCCTGGAACGCTCTCATGCCCCTGCGGTGGTGCATTTTCCGAAAGCGCCGGAGGAACTTCTGCCACCCCTGATACTCACCAATCCGGGCTGGGTTCAACCCTTCGAAATCTTCGCGCGCCTGGTCGGCATGCCGGGTCGTTTCAGTGCCGATCCCAGCGGACTGCTGCTGTTCGTGGCGCCGATCCTGTTCGGCTACATGTTTGGCGACGTCATTCAGGGACTGGCCCTGGTCGTGATTGGCCTGGCCCTGCAGTGGCGTTGGCCGATGCTTCGCCTGCTGGTGGCAGGCGGAATTTCGGCCATGGTGTTCGGTTTCGTTTTCGGCGCGGCCGGCGGCATGCACGGAGCGCTGTCGCCCCTTTGGGTGGATCCGCTCGCTGAGCCCTTGCCGGTGCTTTTGGTGCCCATCGCCTTTGGCGGCGCGCTGTTGACGATCGGACTCGCCTTGAACGCCCTGGAAACCTATTGGAGCGGAAGGATCCGAAACTGGCTTCGCCACGACGCGGGATTCCTCACCCTGTACGTTGGACTGCTGCTGACCCTGCTGCACCGGGCCGGATGGGTGCTGGTCATCATCGGGCTGGGCATTCAGCTTGTCGGCCGGCTGTCGCAGGAACCCCGCATTGGCGTCGTGTTCGAGTCGCTCGGGGAACTTGTCGAGAAGCTTGTGCAGATTCTGATCAACACGCTGTCCTTTGTCCGTGTCGGCGCCTTTGCGCTGGCGCACGCCGGTCTGTCGAGCGCCCTGGTCTCCATGGTGGAAGGCGTGGGCAGCGGCAGCGGCTATGTTCTGCTGCTGATTGCCGGCAACGCACTGATCATCGTCATCGAGGTGCTCGCTGCCTCGATTCAAACCACGCGCCTCGTCCTCTTTGAGTTCTTCACGAGGTTTTTTGAGAGCACCGGGCGGGAGTTCCACCCATTGCCTCCCACGGGGGGCTCACCTGAGGAGATCCGAAATGTCCAAAGGACTTAAATTTTCCATGGCCATGGCCGTCGTCGCCGCCGTTTTGGGAACGCTTGCTTCAGTGCTCCTGTTCTGGGTCAAGGACGCGGCCGCACAAGGTGTTGCAACCCACTACGCATTGCCGCCCGATGTGTGGCGCTGGGCGCTGGCGAGCGCGGCGGCAGCGACCGGAATTTCGACGGCTGCAGCCGCCCATGCCGTTGCAAGACTGGGCAGCGCGGCGATCGGCGCGCTGGCTGAAAAGCCTGACCTGTTCGGCCGGCTGCTGATCTTTGTCGGGCTTGCCGAAGGCATCGCGATCTACGGATTGATCATCTCGGTCCTGATCCTGAACCGCCTGGCGTGACATGCCATGTCCGTGGCGAGCATTTTTGTTGGCGACGAACTGAGCGCTGCCGGTTTTCGGCTCTGTGGGCTGGAGACGCGCGTGCCATCGCGCGGCGACGAAAATGGCTGCCTCCAACAGGCGCTTGAAGAGGCGCCCATTGTCCTGATTGGTTCGCGTTGCGCCGAGGCCCTCCCACCGGCAGCGCTCGAAGCTGCGCTGGCGCTGATCTCCCCGCTGGTCATGGTGGTTCCTGACTGGGACGGAACAGCGCTGAGAAGTGATCCGGCCAACAAGGTGCGGCGCGTTTTAGGGCTCGAGACATGAAGCCCGGACAACAGGCGCTTGCGATGCTCCAGGTTGCCGCAGACTACCGCGCCGCCCACTGCCGCTCGTTGCTGGACAAGGCCAGCGCGCGGTCCGGCAGCGTCCTGCGACGCGCGCAGCTTGCGGCGCGGCGTGAACTGCGCGCGACACTTGCCCCCGAGTTGGACCGGCTGGCCGCCGAAGCTGCCGCCGACCAGGCCAAACTGCTTACCCTGCGCCGAATGCGCGAGCAAAGGCTTCTGTCGAACATCCTCGAGCAGGCGTGGCCGAGGCTGGCGCAAGCGCTGCGCGAGCGCTGGGAAACGCCGTCGGGACGCGCTTGCTGGGTCACGCATCATCTTTCAATCGCCGTGCTGGCTTTGCCCGCCCCGGGATGGCTCATCCAGCATCCGCAGAACTGGTCTGCCGTGGAGATCGAATTGACAGAGCAGTGGCTTCAGACGCATGGCATTGCAGGCGCACGCTTCGAGGTCGATTCAGATCTGCCGGCCGGTATCCGCGTCGTCTGCGGCCTGAACATTCTGGATGCTTCGCTGCAAGGGCTGCTCGCCGACCGCACGCAGATCGAGGGGCGTCTGCTGCATTACCTGGCGCAGGCAACATGAGCCTTGCACACATCAGCTGGATCAGCGGGCCGGTCCTGAGGGCCCGCGCCCTCGGGCCGTTTCGCCTGCGCGAGGCGGTTCGCGTCGGCGAGCGCGGCCTGCTCGGCGAGGTGATCCGGATGCAGGGGGATGAAATCGTTGCCCAGGTCTACGAAGACACGACCGGCCTGCGTCCGGGCGTGGAAGTGACCGGCACCGGTTTTCTGCTTGGCATCACGCTCGGCCCGTCCCTGCTTGGCCGGATTTTCGATGGGCTGCTGCGGCCGCTGGCCGGCGCCTCGACGCATTATGTCGAGCCTGGCATGAGAGCCGAGGCAGCGCTCGAGTTCAATTTCACACCGCGGCTTCGCCCCGGAGAATTGGCCCGAGGCGGCGCGGTGCTCGGCGAGGTGATGAATCCATCGGGAACGCGCCAGCTGTGTCTGGTGCCCCCTGATGCCCAGGGCGAGGTGCTGACCATCCATGGCGCCGGCGCTTATGCCGAGGATCTGCCGCTGTGCACCTTGCGCGCTGCGGATGGCAGCAGCCGTGACATTGCCATGAGCCATGTCTGGCCGGTGCGTGAGCCGCGCCCGGTTTCCCAATGGCTGCCTTCCGACGAGCCGCTGATCACCGGCCAGCGCGTGCTCGACAGCCTGTTTCCGGTGGCGCTCGGCGGCAAGGCGGCGATTCCCGGCGGGTTTGGCACGGGCAAGACCATGCTGCTGGAAGCGCTGGCCAAGTCCTGCAGCGCCGACGTGATCGTTTATGTAGGATGCGGCGAGCGCGGCAACGAAATGGCGGGCGTTCTGGACGAATTTCCAAGGCTTGTCGACCCGCGCACCGGTCGCGCATTGATGGAGCGCACGGTCATCATCGCCAACACCTCCAACATGCCAGTGGCGGCCCGCGAGGCAAGCATCTATAGCGCCGTCACGGTGGCCGAGTACTTCCGCGATCAGGGCCTGCACGTCGCGCTGCTGGCCGACTCGACCAGCCGCTGGGCCGAAGCCCTGCGCGAAGTGTCGGTGCGCTTTGGCGAACTGCCCAGCGAAGGCGGCTATCCCCCCTATCTCTCGAGCCGCATCGCCGAATTCTATGAACGCGCCGCCAAGGTAAGGACGCTTTCGGGCAGCACCGGGTCCGTGACGGTGCTGGCATCGATCAGCCCGCCTTCTGGAGACTTCTCGGAGCCGGTGACCAGCCATACCAAGCGCCAGGTTCGCAGTTTCTGGGCGCTCGATGTCAAGCGTGCGCAATCGCGCTTTTATCCGGCGATCAATCCGCTGCAATCCTATTCCGAGGACTCGCTCGACATCGGATCGTGGTGGGGAGAAGTCTTTGCCGATCTGTCCCCGAACGGACAGGCCCCTGGCAATGAATGGCTTGAACTCAGACGTCGCTTCCTCACACTGCTGGGGGAACAGGCGCGCCTGGAGCGGATGGCGCGCATCATCGGCAAGGACGCGCTGCCCGCGCGCCAGCAGTTGATCCTGTTCAGTGCCGAACTGATCAACGAAGGCTTTCTTCGCCAGTCGGCGTTTTCTGACAATGACCGCTACTGCGGACCGCAGCGCCAGGGCATGATGATGCGCAGCATCGCGCACTTTATCGATGCCGCCGAGACCGCACTCGCCAGGGGCGTCGCCTGCGAAGCGATCACAGCCATGGCGGTCGTCAGGCGGCTTGAGCGCATGGGCGAGGACATTGCCGAGGACAGCCCTCAGGCCTTTGCCGAACTGGCGCTGGGCATGCAAAGCGAGTTCGCCGCGCTGACCGGAGCAAGAACGTGAGGCCGCAGCTCATCGTCACCGGCGCCGCTTCCCGCCTGGAGGGGCCGCTTCTGTTTATGCGGCGCACGCTCAATGTCGGTCTGAACCACGCTGTTTCGGTCCACGGCAGCGACGGCAAAATTCGCCTCGGGCGCGTTGCCGCGCTGGACGATGAGTTCCTGACCATCGAGTTGCTCGAATCCAGCGCCGGCCTGGCGCTTGGCGACACTGCCGTGCGCTTCTACCTCGAGCCCCTGCATTTCGGCTTGAGTCCGGGCATCCTGGGCCGGATCTTCGACGGCGTCGGCCGGGTGATTGACGGCGGCCCTCCGGTCGCGATTGATCGCAACTTCCGGATCGACGGCTTGCCGCTCAATCCGGTTGCCCGCGCCAGGCCCCACGACTTCATCGAAACCGGAATCTCGGCGGTGGACCTGATGAACAGCCTGGTTCGCGGGCAGAAGCTGCCGATCTTCTCGGGCGGCGGATTGCCGCACGACCGGATCGCGGTGCAGATAGCGAATCATGCGAGGTTGCGCGGGACTGAGACGCGCGATTTCGCCATCGTGTTTGCCGGCATTGGCGTCCCTCGCGCCAGCGCCGACTACTTCCGCCGCAGCTTCGAGGCCAGCGGCGTGCTTGAGCGCGCGGCGCTCTTCCTGAACCTCGCCAGCGACTCGAGCACGCAGCGGCTGCTGACGCCGCGCTTCGCGCTCACCGCCGCCGAGTACCTGGCGTTTGTCGAGGGCAAGCATGTGCTGGTCATTCTGACCGACATGACCAATTATTGCGAAGCGCTGCGCGAGGTCTCGGGCGCAAAAGGCGATGTGCCTGGACGCAAGGGTTTCCCCGGCTACCTGTATTCGGACCTGGCCACGCTCTATGAACGCGCCGGCTGCCTGCGCGGCATGCCCGGGACACTGACGCAGTTGTCCATCCTGACCATGCCGTCGGACGACATCGGCCACCCGATACCGGACCTGACAGGCTACATCACCGAGGGTCAGATCGTGCTCTCGCGCGAGCTTGATCGCGCCGGAATCTATCCGCCGATCGGTGTGCTGCCGAGCTTGTCGCGCCTGATGAAGGACGGCATCGGCAGCGGCTCCACCCACGCGGACCATCCAACGCTTTCAAGCCAGCTCTATGCCGCCTACGCCAGGGCGATGCAGGCGCGCGTGCTGGCCAGCGTGGTGGGCGAGGAGGGGCTGCTCGACATCGACCGGAAATACCTGGCGTTCGGCGCCAGCTTTGAGCATGATCTGGTGCAGCAGGCCTCGGCGCGAACCCTGGAAACCAGCATGGAAATCGGCTGGCGACTGCTGCGCGCGCTGCCGAAATCCGAGCTTTCACGCCTCTCGGATGCGCAGATCGCGCAATACATCGGGACTGCGCCGTGAGCGACATCACTGCCACCCGAAGCGTGGCCATCGCCCTGGCCGACGAGCGCCAGGCGATGCAGGAAGGTCACGTCTTTCTGGATGAGAAATGCCTGCTTCTGGCCGGTGCCATGCTGCTTGAACTGCGCCGTTTCGATGAGGCCAGAGGCAGGCTGCAGGCCTTGCAGTCAGAGGCCGCGGCGGCGCTGGCCGCTGCCCTCGGGCGCCATGGGCTGCAGGCTCTGCAGTGCTATCCGGCCTTGCCGCCCAACGCGATCACCTTGGCTGTGAAGCAACGCCTGCTGCTCAATGTGCCGCTGCTCGATGCCAGAACCGGGCGCGAACCTGTGGCGCTGGCGCAGCCGGCCTATGTCTCGCCCGAGGCAGAAGACTGTCGGATGGCATTCCTGGCATTGACGCAGCAGCTCGTGGTCATGGCCGCCATGTCGGGAAACCTGACCCGCCTGTACCTGGACTACCGCCGCTCGGTGCGCCGCGTGCGCGCGCTGCAGGACGTCTTGCTGCCAGAACTCGACGCGGAGATAAGCGAAATCGAAACCCAGCTCGAAGAACTGGAGCGCGATGAGCTGCTCGGTGCGCGCTGGCATCCCACAGGCAGCGCCCTGAGGTCGTTTTCAATGAATGACGGGAGAAAACAATGAACCATCGCATCGACCTCGCCAGCATCATCGACGAGCAGAAATTCAGCTCGTTTCACATGACCGTGGTGAGCATGTCGTTTCTGCTGATGCTCGCCGATGGATACGACAACATCTCGATCGCCTACATCGCACCGTTGCTGATTCAGGAATGGGGCCTGGACAAATCGGCGCTCGGGCCGCTCTTTAGCGCCGGACTGCTGGGCGGTCTTTTCGGTCCGCCGCTGTTCGGTTACCTGGCGGACCGCTTTGGACGAAAGTTCGCGGTCATCCTGGGCGCCTTCTTTTTTGGCTTGTTCACGCTGGCCCAGGTCTGGGCCAGCTCGCTTGGCTCGATGATGGCATTGCGCTTCATCGCCGGCATCGGCATCGGCGGCGTGCTGCCCATCACCGTGGCGCTCAATACCGAATTCGCCCCGCGACGGATCCGGGCCAGCATGACCATGCTGAGCTTTGTCGGTGTGGCGCTGGGCGGTGCGCTGGGCGGCGTGGTGGCCTCGCGCTTCATGGGAAGCTACGGCTGGCAAGTCATATTCTGGACCGGCGGCGTCGCCCCGATCCTGGTTGGCGTGCTGGCGCTCTTTGTCTTCCCTGAGTCGCTCAAGTTCCTGTCGCTCAAACCCGCACGGCGCGCCGAACTCATCAAGGTGCTGGCCCGGCTGGCGCCGAGCGTGATCGTTCCCGCGGACGCCAAGTTCGTCCTGAGCGATGAAGCGAACCGCGCCAAATTTTCCTTCAAGGATCTGCTCGAAGGTCGGCTGGCCTGGATCACGCCGCTGTTCTGGATTGCCAATGTCATCAGCCTGATGGTGTTCTTCTTTGTCAACCAGTGGACGCCGGTCCTGCTCGCCAGCACCGGCATCCCGGTCGAGCGCGCGGCGATGGCCACCAGCCTGTTCATGTTCGGCGGCTTCGCCGGCGTGCTGGCGATCATGCGTCCGGTCGACAAGCTCGGTCTCATTCCGGTGCCGATCCTGTTTGCCATCAGCATTCCAGCGGTCGGCCTGATCGGCGTTGCCGGATTGCCCGAGCAGAGCATCATGGCGCTGGTTTGCCTGGCGGGGTTTTGTCTGATCGCACTGCAGTTCGGCATCATCGCGACCGAGAGCCAGGTCTACCCGACCTACATCCGCTCCTGGGGCGTGGGCTTGTGCTTCGCCTTCGGTCGCGTCGGTTCGGTCATCGGGCCGCTGGTTGGCGGCGCCATGCTGGCAAAAGGCGTGCCGGTGCAAAGCATCTTCTATGTCGCCAGCGCCTTGCTCGTGATCGGACTGCTTGCCACAACCAGGCTCACGCCCCTGTATCGCCAGAGGGTGCTGGAAATGCTTCATCAATCATAGGGGTACAAAACATGAACCAGACCTATTCACCGGGCCACTTCAACCGTCGTTGCGGGATCATCTCGCTGGCCTTGGCGGCATGGCTGGCGCAGGGTGGCCTGGCCCGGGCAACTGAATTGGGTGGAAGCTCGTATCCGGTTGGCGTGGAACTCGGCTACGGCGACATGTTGCCACCGGGCCTCTACAACCTGGCCTACTACAGCCACTCGCAGGCCACGTCGCTCAAGGGCAGTTCGGGCCAGGATCTGGGCTGGACGCGTTATCGCCTGACAGCCGATACCATCTCCTATCGCATGCAGTATGTCTGGGCCGCGACGCTGCTCGGCGGTACGGCCGAGTCGGCCCTGGTGCTGCCGTTTCCCGCGATCGATCTGGAGAGACAGGTTGCCAGCACCTTGCCCGACATGAGCGGGAACCGCTTCGGCATGACCGATCCGCTGCTTGTTCCCCTGCGACTTGCCTGGAAGGGCGAGCAGCTCAACCAGTCCGCGGCGCTGGAAATTGTGGCGCCGCTGGGTGCCTACGATGTCAGCGCAAGGGTCAACACCGGGCGCAACTACTGGCAGTTCGCACCCGCCTACGCGCTGAGCTACCGCCCGTCTGCCGAGGCCGTTTTCGGGTTCAAGCTGCGCTATGGAATCAACACCGAGAACAATGCCACTGACTATCGCTCGGGCAACGAATTCAGCGTTGAATACAGCGCTGGCTACAAGCCGTCAGCGGCCATGACGCTCGGCCTTCAGGGCTATTTTTTCAGGCAGACGACGGACGATGAACTGAACGGGCAATCAACCTCGGCGACCAACGGCAAGCTGTTTGGCAGCGGCATCGGGAACCGCGGCAGCGCGAATTCGATCGGCCCCTTCCTGAGCTACCGGGTCTCGCCGCACCTCGCCTTCACCCTCAAATATCAGCAGGATTTCGATGTCAAGAACCGGGCCGAGTTCAGTCGCTTCTGGCTGCAGGCGATGCTGCCGTTTTAACCGCCATGAATCGCAGCGCCGCCTTTCATGAAAGGGAGCGCCACCCCGGATGATGAAAGGCTTTCGTCATTGCGAGCGCAGCGCGGCAATCCATGGCCCGTGAGTAGATGGCTCGCTTCACTTCGTCCGCGATCCAGTGGCCAGGGTTCAAGCTGTGTGGGTCGAGGGCGCCGGTGGTGTGTGCGAGCCGGGTAGCCACCGTGGATCAGGCTGATGGGGCGCTCAGCGCATCGGCCTGGATCGCAACACCAACGTTCAAATCGAGAGGCATATAAAGACAC
>CAIMBE010000144.1 GCA_903839085.1 uncultured beta proteobacterium
GGTGCCGCGTTCCAGGGCCTGGATCACGGTGTCCGTCGTGGCGGGGGTGGTCAGGGCGCTATCTTGTGCGGTGGGGCGCTGCTCGGACTGGACGACGTTCTCGTCCAGGCGCAGGCTTTGCGCGGGAGCCACAGCCATCAGTTGGCCGTCTTCCATCATGAGTTCGACCCGGGCGTCGCCCACGGTGCGTACGGTTTCACCCTTTTCCAGGGTGTCGCCGACTTTGAGGGCGCGGCTCACGCCTTGCGCGTTGACTGCGAATACGGTGCCAGTGCCGGTGATGGCGGCGACGGTTGCAAATATGGCCATGGTGAACTCCAGGTAAGAATAGGAAGCTGATGGAGGCGAGATAACGGCAGTTGTTGCAGAATTAATATTGGACTTAGGTCTAAATTGGAACCCGGATGGCGAGTTTCCTCTACGACATGCTGACCATCATCTTTGCGCCTTTGCAGGGCGGCGAGATCCCCGCGTCAGCTTTGCTCCGGCGTTGCCCATGCCATCCGACAAGCCGGCCTGGCAACAGGCCAGTCTGGCCGCACAGGCCTTTTGGCTGGCAGCGTCTCAGGACCTTCTCATCAGCGTGCCGTTTCGGAACGTGTGCGCCAACAACCTTCAGATTCTGAATCGACTGGTTACCTTGGCTTGATCACACCAGCACCTTGACCAAGGGCTTCGAGCCCAGTGCGCCGGCCCGGCGCGCAAATTTGCGGTCATCGAAGGTGGCGACGCTAGTGCACTGCCGGTACGACACATGGTGCAGGGCGTCGGCAAAGTCGAAACCATCGGCCAGCGCATTTACCGCCAGTTCTACGCCCAGGCGATCCTCGACTTCAACATTTGGCAGCACCTGCAGGTGGCGCAGCACGCTCAGGGCATCTGCGAGCGGACTTTTGTAGTAACCGCGCAGCACCCATTCCAGTTCCAGCACGACCGACTTGCTCACGTACAGTCGCTTGCCGCTCTCGATCAACTTGCACGCCAGCGCACCTTGCTCTTGCGAGGGCGCATCGGAACTTGAGACGTAGTAACGCGCCAGCACATTGGTGTCAAGCCCGATCATGAGGCGTTGCTACTCAAGCTTGCAGTGTCAAAGTCCGCTGGCACACCCCGGCGCCGGCTCTTGATCAATCCAAAACCGCTGGCCGTGCCCTGCCGTGCCGAGGGCGCCGGGCGCAGTGCAATGTGGTCGCCTTCAACTGCAAAGGTGACCGACATGCCCTGTTGCAGTCCGAAATGCTGGCGCACATCGCGCGGTATCGTGACCTGCCCCTTGCTGGTGATCGTGGTTTGCATGGCAAGCTTTCAAAAAGTATTACGCCGTAATAGCAGGAATGAGAAGGAACAGTTCTGACCGGCATGCACTATACTACCCAATCCGTATAGGTAGTATAAATGGCACTTTATAGAGACTCCCCTTTGGCCACGCAAACCGCTTTTGCGGGTCTGGACGCGGCGGCGCGTCAAGCAGACCTTTCGCGAAGCATTGCCGATGTTCCAGGCGGGTTTGCCAAGAAGAAGGTAGCCGGGCGCGAATACTGGTACTACCAGATCAAGACACCTGATGGGCGATTGCAGCAATCCTATGTGGGCCCGGACGATGCCCAAACCAGAACTTTGATTCAGTGCCATACCGACCCGGTTGCAAGAGGGGCGAGGCAACATCTGCTGCGATTGACAAGATCCGCCATTGAATTGGGCTGCGCAGAAATTCCGGCAAAGCATGCCAAGGTGATCGGCAGGCTTGCGCAAAGCGGCTTGTTTTCGGCAGGAGGAATTCTTGTTGGAACGCATGCGTTCCTGGCGTATCAAAATGTCCTTGGCGTCGTCTGGACCGGCGGTGCCGCCACTTTGGACCTGGATTTTGCGCATGCTGGTCGCAATGTGTCTCTGGCATTGCCCGAAAACTTGACAATCGACGCGCCTGCCGCCATTGAATCGCTGCAAATGGGGTTTGTCCCAAACAGCAGCAAGACATCATTCAAGAAGTCGGATGAGCCCGATTTCGACCTTGACTTTCTGACTTCAAGAGGACGCGCACAGGATGCTCCGATCCACATCGCCCGATTGGGATTGACGATGCAGCCTTTGCGGTTTATGGAACTGTCTCTGGAGGACCCGATGCGATGCACGTTGCTGGCAAAAAGCGGGCCTATCGTCGTCAACCTGCCAAGGCCGCAAAGGTATGCAATACACAAGCTTTTGGTTTACGGAGAAAGATTGCAGAACCAAAGAACAAAAGCCAACAAGGATGTCATTCAAGCGGCGGCTCTGATTGATTACCTGCTGACCCATGATTCGATGGAGATTGGCACGCTCTGGATCGATGTCAATGCGCGTGGTCCGGGCTGGCGGCGTCGACTTGATCAGGGATTCAAAGCCATGAATGCGCTGCATCCGACTTGCGATTTTTCTGCTCGACTCCAAACTGCGATTGAACAGGTGCATAAGGAAAGCAGAGCATGATGATCTTGTTTTGGCTGATTGGCAGTTTAACTTACAATTAGCCAAATGATCCCCAGAGCGGCTGAGCCGACACTTCGCGAACTCGCCAATGGCTACCCGGTACTGGCGCTGACCGGGCCGCGGCAGGCAGGCAAGACAACACTTGCCCGCGCCGTATTTTCTTCCCACCCTTACGTGACGCTGGAAAACCCGGCGCAGCGGGAATTTGCCCAGAGCGACCCGCAAGGCTTTCTGAACAAGTACGCCCAAGGCGCGATCATCGACGAGGCGCAGCGCTGCCCCGAGCTCTTTTCCTGGCTGCAAGGGCTGGTGGACCAAGAGCGGCGACCGGCCCACTTCATCCTCACGGGCTCACAGCAGTTTGGACTGATGTCCGGCATCACGCAGAGTCTGGCCGGACGGGTGGCTCTGCTCAACCTGCTGCCGTTTTCTGCTGGCGAGTTGCGTCAGGCCGGTCTGTTGCCGCCATCGCCGGACGAGGCGATCTTCAAGGGCTGCTATCCGCCGGTCTATGACCGACAACTCGATCCCGGCATCTGGTACGCCAACTACGTCCAGACCTATGTGGAACGCGACGTGCGTCAGCTCATCAATGTGCGCGACCTCAGCCAGTTCCAACGCTTCTTGCGCCTGTGCGCCGGGCGCACAGGGCAGCTTCTCAACCTCAGTGCACTCGGCGACGATGCGGGTCTGAGCCACAACACGGCACGCGAATGGATATCGGTTCTGGAGGCGAGTTACATCATTCACCGACTGCCACCGCA
>CAIMBE010000145.1 GCA_903839085.1 uncultured beta proteobacterium
CCGACGACTTCTTCAGCAAAGCCTTCACGAGAATGGCATGAACGAGGCTGAATCTCGCTGGAGATGCTGATGCCGAAATTTGCAGCCAGCCTGTCGGTGCGCTAACCCGAGCCTGAATTTCTCGATCGGTTCGAAGCCGCCAGCAAGGATGATTTCCGGGCGGTCGAATACCTTAGCCCGTACGCCTGCGAAAGCCGCGGGATCGCGGCGCGCCTCGCAGCGCATGGGCTGCAGCAGGTTCTGTTCAAGGCACCGCCGGGCTGCTCCAAGCCCGAAATGGGCCTCACCAGTTTCCACAACACGTCGGATGCAACGCAACAGGTCAACTAGAATCACGGCAAGAATTCGCTCCACAGAGGGTGGTGTCTTGAAAATTGTGCGCCGGGCGATTACCTCCATCTTTCTTCTGACCTTGATCTTGATCGCTTTCGGCAAGTACTTTACCGACATGTAACAGTGCAGATCTTTCGGCCAGGCTATCCATACCACGCATTTCAACTTAAGGCACCTCAATGAGCTTTCCCACGCAAGTCCTTCCCGATCACCACCGGCATTGCGACGATTTGTTCGTTGCGGCCGAGGAATCCGCTCAACGCGGCGACTGGGCGGAGGCGGCACTCGCCTTCGAGCGTTTCCAGGGTCAGATGAAAGCGCACTTCGCTGCCGAGGAGGATCTGCTGTTCACGGCGTTCGAAGCCGCTACCGGTATGAGCGCTGGCCCGACCCGGATGATGCGCCACGAGCATGAACAGATGCGCTCTTTGCTGGCGCAGCTCGCGCTGGCATGCGAAGCCCATGACGGCGAGAGCTACGCCGGTGTCGCCGAAACTTTGCTGATGCTGATGCAACAGCACAACATGAAGGAAGAGAACATCCTCTATCCTATGTGCGACCAGGCGCTCGGAGCCGTGGCGCAAACCCTTGGCTCAAAGATCGGCGCGACGCTTGAGAAGGGGTATGCCTGAGCCCCGGGTGATCGACGGCCGCGACATGGAGCCGCCGGAGCCGCTGGAACTCGCGCTCGCCCAACTGGCCACCCTGGCCTCCGGCGAGGAACTGGTGATGTTGCTGAATTGCGAGCCGCTGCCGCTGTACGCGATTCTCGACCGGAGCGGTTACCGCTACCGCGCCGAGCGTCGCGCCGACGGCACCAACGAGGTTCACATTCAAAATGCCTAGAAGTTCAACGCAGCCCGCCCTGTCGTTCGAGCAGGCGCCGCCGATATCGGTGCCCTACCGGTTCTTCCTCACCGCGCCGCTGTTCGGCGCCGTCGCCGGGCTGGTGCTGGCGGTGCTCGGGCCGGAAACCTTCCAGTCGCGCTGGTCCTCCGGCGCACTGGCTATGACCCACCTGATCGTCGTCGATTTCATGCTGCAGACAATGTGCGGTTCCCTGCTGCAATTCGTGGCGGTGGTCGCTGGCGCCAACATCTGGCGGCCACGCCTGGTTGCTCACATCGTGCATCCACTGATCACCGCAGGGGCAATATTCCTCGCATCGGCGTTCCTGCTGGAGCGGCAGGTGCTGTTCCTGGTTGCCGCGGCGGTATTCATCACGGCTCTGGGTCTGTTCCTCACCGTCATGGCCATCGCGCTGCTGCGCACGCCGGCGCGCGGCATGTCAATCTACGTCCTGCGCCTGGCCGTGCTTGGCCTTCTGGTGACGGTGGCTCTCGGCGCAACGCTGGCCCTCACGCTCGGCCTGGAGGAGCATCTGCAAACGGACTTTTCGATGCTTGCGCTCATCAACGTCCATGTCGCCTGGGGGCTCGGCGGCTGGGCCTTGATGCTGGTGATCGGTGTTTCCTATCTGGTGGTGCCGATGTTTCAACTGACGCCGTCCTATCCTGTGTGGCTGACGCGCCTCATACCGGTCGGATTGTTTCTGGTGCTCTGTCTGTGGTCGCTGCAGCTGGTCGCTCCCAGCGACGCGATGCAGGCGTGGCAGTCCGGCGTGGCGCTGGTGGGCGTGCTGCTGGCGGGTTTTTATGCCGCGACGACGCTTTGGCTGCAATCGCGACGCCGGCGCCGCCACGCCGATCCGACATTGGTTTTCTGGCGCGGCGCGATGGTGTCGCTGCTCGCCTTCGCCTTGTCCTGGATCGTGTTCGAAGCCCTGCCGCAGCTGGGCGGGAGCCTGAGCACGCCGCTTTGGCTCGGCGTCCTGGCCATTCCCGGTCTGTTTCTCTCGGTGATCACGGGCATGCTGTACAAGATCATGCCGTTCCTCAACTGGCTGCATTTGCAGCAGCAGGGCGGCACGGTGATGACGACGCCCAATATGAAGCAGATGATTCCCGAAAGCGCAATGCGCGGCCAGATGCGGCTGCATTTCGCTGCGCTGGGATTGCTGCTCGCGGCACTGGGCTGGCCGGCGCTGACGCTGCCTGCCGGACTGGCGTTCACTGCCTCCTGCCTCTGGCTTGAATGGAACCTGATCGGCGCCGCGCGCATCTACGCGCGCTTTAGCCACAAGATCCGCGCCGCCGATGGCGCCGCGGTGCAGTCCGGTCAATCCTAGAAAACGATCACCTGCTTGGGCCCGACAGCGCGCCATTAGCGCCTTGCCGATCGCACTGCAGTGCCAAGGCCTGAATTCGAGTGAATCTGACATGACTGCCATGCAAGTCATGACGCCATCAGATGCACGCGGCGTGTTGTTAGAGGATTGGGAGTTCGGTGCGGTCTGGATCACCATCAACCGCTCGCATAAGCACAATGCGCTGGCGCGCCCGGTGCTCGCCGCAATCGCGACGGCCGTGACGGCTGCGGGCGCTTGTCCGGACGTGCGCTGCGTGATTGTCACGGGTGCCGGCGATCGCTACTTCGCCGCAGGCGAGGACCTCAAGGATCTCGCCAACGTGCACGACAAAGCAGCGACGCTTGCCATGATGCAGGAGGCTGTTGCCGCGCTCGACAGCGTTCGGTGCTGCCCGGTGCCTGTCCTGGCCTATTTGACCGGTGACGCCATTGGCGGCAGCTTGATGAGCTATGTGGCGACGGTTCTTGACAGAAGCTGAGACTACCGCACCACTGCGACCACTTCCTTCTTCCCGCCCTTGTATGTGAGCAGAGTCAATGCACCGTTCCTGATGTCGCCCTTCTCATCGAACGTAATCGGCCCGGTCACGCCACTGTAGCCGCTTGTCGCAGCCAGCGCCGGCAGGTACTTGGCGGGGTCCGAAGAACCGGCCCGAACCATCGCATCGGCCATGACCATCACTGCGTCGTACACGTACCGCGCGTAATACTCCGGGTCCGTGCCGAACTTTTGCTTGAAGTCAGCGCGGAACTTCGCCATCGCGGGCGCGCCCGATTCCACCCCACCCGCCTCGGCGCAAACGACTTGGCCGTCGGTCATGGCGTCGCCCGCCTGCTGTGGCAGATCGGCGGTGCAAACGCCGTCGCCTCCCATGAGCTTGGCGTTGATGCCGAGCTGCTTCATTTGATTGATGATCGGCCCTGCCTGCAATGCGAAGCCGCCAAAGAACACCACGTCAGGATTCTTCGACTTGGCCGCTGTCAATATCTCGGTGAAGTCAGTCGCCGTGTCATTTGTGTACTGGGCATCGACGAGATTGCCGCCGGCTGCCTTTGCCGCCTTGGAGAACTCCTCGGCCATACCCTGTCCGTAGGCGCTTCGGTCGTCGATCACAACGATTCTGGTGGCCTTCAACTCGCGGACCGCGTAACGGCCGAGCGCGCTGCCGAGTTGCGTGTCGTCTGCCAAGACCCGGAAGGTGGTCTTGTAGCCGCTGCGCGTGAACCTGGGGTTGGTCGCAGATGGCGAAATCTGCGGAATGCCAGCATCGCTATAGATCTTGGAGGCCGCGATCGAGGTGCCAGAAGTGAGGTGGCCGATGACGCCGTTGACCTTGGCGCCGACCAGCTTCTGCGCGACCATAGTGCTCCTGCTTGGATCGGCAGCATCATCCTGCGCGAGCAGTTCGAACTTGGCCTTCAAGCCACCGATGCTCACCCCCTTGGCATTGAGTTCGTCGATCGCCAAACGGGCACCATTTTCGCTCGCCTTTCCAGCTAACCCTATCCGGCCGCTCGTCGGCGCCACATGGCCAATCTTGACGGTCAGATCCTGAGCCGAGATGGAACCATTGAACAAAATCGTTGCGGCCACCGTCGCCACATTGAGACAGACCAGGTGAAGTTTTCTCATGTTCATCTAACTCCTCATGAATATCGCTGCAAGTGATACCGCAGCCGCGACAACATAAAGAAGATTTAAACCGCTCATATTCCTCCCCTTCAATAGATCAATTGTTGTTCCCGTCGGTGTGAACGACGGCCTGTCCACAAAAGATGTGGGGGAGTTACTTTGGTCCTGCCGTGGTGCATTGGCATCGGTGTTTTCCCCAATGGAAATGCATACACATGACCGGACACGCGTCACAACCGAATTTCGCTTTGACTGGTAGCTGGCAAAAAACTTTGACGGTCGGTATCCGGCGATGGCGGCAGGACCCGCAAGACACAAAGCCGAAGTAGAGCTATTTGCTGAAAACGAGCATTACCGAGCAATTGAAGTTACTTGGAAGCCGGGACAGCGTGACCTGATCCACTCACATCCAGCCTGCGCTGTCTACTATCCAATGGATTGCACTCTGCGCGGCTTTGATCAGGCCGGGGTCGCAAGATAGACCGGGCAAGCTCGGGCGGGGACGGCCATAGTGCAGCAGCCGATTCCTGCACACTCCGTTGAAAATGCGGGTCAGTCCGAATGCAAGGTCATCATGTTTGAGCCCAGATGGCGATGGGGGTGTTTGCGGTCGTGCCGGCCGACCATTGGACTTCGAGTAACCGGCCGTCCGCCGCGGCCCCCGTCAAGACAGGAGGGTAAGTCTGAGGGTGGCCTCGACGTGATTGATTTAGCCGATTTCCCATCAGTGAGTTGCCCATCGCGTCCTGCAATATTGACCCTACCTGAGTATCAACCAATTCTGGTCTGGCTTGCCCATTGGGAATTGTTGGTGCCAAATGCCTGCGCCGGCGTGACATTGGCATGCGGGTGGCCCACGAAGTTGGGGGGGCCCGGTGCTGCCTCTGCCCAGGGTTAGCACGGCGCCCTCGCGCTATTGGATTGTTGCTCGGGTCGGCGGGAAGGTCTGTTCTCCGCAATTCTTGCGTTATTCAATTCCCTCTCTGGGTCTTAGCCAATTGAACACCAGTCATAACGAAGACGACAGACATGTCACAGATCGATTTTCGGAAACATCAGCAAGTTACGGGCTCACTTGACCAGTGGTCTGAAGACGCGCCTCGCGGATCAATCTCACGGACCTTCCTTTTTGAAGGCTTCGCGCAAGCTTTCGCTTTCATGACACGCATGGCTTTCATTTCCGAGAGGATGGATCATCATCCGCAGTGGCTCAATGTGTTTGATCGGGTCGAGGTCACTCTGACCTCGCATGACGTCGCCGGTTTGACGTCCAGAGACATTGAGTGGGCCACGCAAGCCGATGCAATCTATTCACGTCACCGCGATGCCGGCGCGTAATATGACAACTGTTGAAGCGGTGCAAAAGCACGGGCTTGCAGCAGGGGAGGCTGAGAGGCCCAGAAGCTCAGACTGGACAATTCCACAGGCATGGGAACAGTACACGGCGGTCGAGCATGCGACCTGGAAGATTCTCTATGAGCGTCAGGCAAAGCTGCTTGCCGGGCGCGCCTGCGATGAGTTCATCGCCGGAATGGAGGGCTTGCCGATCAGCGCTGAAGCCATCCCCGACTTCAGAGGCTTGAATGACGTGCTCATGAAGCGAACGGGGTGGCGCATTGTTGCGGTACCCGGCCTGGTGCCCGACGATGTCTTCTTTGAGCATCTCTCAAACAGGCGTTTCCCGAGCGGGAATTTCATACGCAAACCCGAGCATCTGGATTATCTGGAAGAACCCGACGTTTTTCACGACGTTTTTGGGCACGTACCCATGCTCATGAATCCGGCAATCGCCGACTTTATTCAGGCCTACGGTATCGGGGGCCTGCGGGCGCAGAAACTCGGCGAGTTGTCCAGACTGGCCCGCGTCTATTGGTACACCGTGGAATTTGGTCTGGTGGAACAACGCAACGGGCTCAGGCTCTATGGCGCGGGTATCGCATCCTCATTCACGGAATCACTGTTTTGCCTGGACAGCGCGTCTCCGAACCGGATCAGACTCAGATTGGAGCGTGTCATGCGCACGCAGTACCGCATCGACGATCTTCAAGAAACATATTTCGTAATCCGCAATCTGGACGAACTGCTTGAGTTCGCGCAGATTGATTTTGCGCCGCTGTACGAATTGGCGCGCGGCCTCAAGGATCTCAATCCAGGCGATGTATTGAGCACGGATGAAGTCCTCGGCCATGGTGACGGCCGCTACCATATCGCGAGGCGTCAGGGAGAAGCGGCATGAGCGCCAGACGCAGGACTGTGATGATCACCGGCGCAGCGGGCACTCTGGGCTGCGCCGTTGCCGATGAATTCAGGGCGATCGGCTATCAATTGCTGCTTGTTGCCCGCAATGTTGAAGTCCTTAAATCTCAATATGGAACGATGGCTCATGACATGGACTGCTATGAAGCGAACCTGCTGGACGGATCACAGGTCGATGCGGCAATTCAAACGGCAGTGCAGCGCCATGGCGGCATCGATGTTCTGTGCCATCTGGCCGGCGGCTTTCGGATGGGCGACAGCGCTCGATCAACAAGCGTCGAGACCTTTGACTTTCTGATGGACGTCAATGTTCGCACCCTGCTGCCAATTGTTGCCAGCCTGGCACCCCACATGGTCAGCGCGGGCGGTGGCAAGATCATTACGATCGGTGCCTTGGGCGCGTTGCGCGGGAAGGCCCAAATGGGTGCCTACGCAGCATCCAAGAGTGCGCTCATGCGGCTCACCGAGAGCCTGTCGGAAGAGCTCAAGAAGCACCACGTCAACGTGAATTGCGTGCTTCCTTCGATCATCAATTCGCCCGAGAATCGGGCCGCCATGCCTGACGACGACCCTGCTGCCTGGGTTCAGCCTGATTCTCTGGCAAAAGTGATTGCGTTCTTGGCGTCCGATGGAGCAAGAGACATCCATGGCGCAATGATTCCCGTTGCCGGACTCGTTTGAGCGGCACGCTTTCACGATCCGCGTTGCATTTACGATCCATGTTTGTCGTTTGGAAATATCGCCATGACTGATTTGTTTGAAAACCCCATGGGTTTGATGGGTTTCGAGTTTGTTGAATTTGCGTCACCCACGGCCGGCTTGCTGGAACCTCTTTTTGAGCGCATGGGCTTCACGTTGGTGGCCCGGCACCGCTCCAAGGACGTCATACTGTTTCGCCAGGGCGGAATCAATTTCATCGTCAACCGCGAGCCAAAAAGCGTCGCGGGCTACTTTGCCGCAGAGCATGGACCTTGCGCCTGCGGCATGGCGTTTCGCGTGAAGGACGCTCACCACGCCTACAACCGGGCCTTGGAACTGGGCGCGCAACCGATCGAAATTCCGACCGGTCCGATGGAGTTGAACCTGCCCGCCATCAAAGGCATTGGTGGCGCGCCACTGTACCTGATCGATCGCTTTGAAGAGGGCAAGTCGATCTACGACATAGACTTCAATTTCATCGACGGTATCGACCGTCGCCCGGTAGGCCACGGCCTGAAGTTGATTGATCACCTGACCCACAACGTCTACCGCGGGCGCATGGCTTATTGGGGCGCGTTCTATGAGCGCTTGTTCAGTTTTCGCGAGATGCGTTACTTCGATATCAAGGGCGAGTACACCGGCTTGACCTCTCGCGCCATGACCGCCCCCGATGGCAAGATTCGCATCCCCTTGAATGAGGAGTCAAGGCAGGGTGGCGGCCAGATCGAAGAGTTCCTGCTGAAGTTCAATGGCGAAGGCATTCAGCATATTGCACTGATCTGCGATGACTTGCTCGCTACCGTGGACAGCCTTGCGTTGGCTGGCGTGCCGCTGATGACAGCGCCCAACGCCGCCTATTACGAGATGCTGGAGGATCGCCTGCCCGGTCACGGACAACCGGCATTTGAGCTGGGCAAGCGCGGAATCCTGCTCGACGGCAGCACGGAAGGCGGTACGCCACGCCTGCTCCTGCAAATCTTCTCAGAAACCCAGCTAGGCCCAGTATTCTTCGAGTTTATCCAGCGTAAAGGCGATGAGGGTTTTGGTGAAGGCAATTTCAAGGCGCTGTTTGAATCGCTCGAACGCGACCAGCTCCGCCGTGGCGTGCTCGCGGCGGAAGAAGACTAATGGACCGGAGATACCCATGAAGATCGATCGCATTCACCACGTTGCCTACCGCTGCAAGGACGCCAAAGAGACGGTTCTGTGGTACCAGAAGATGCTCAACATGGATTTCTTGCTGGCGATCAGCGAAGACCAGGTGCCTTCGACCAAGGCGCCAGACCCCTACATGCACATCTTTTTGGATGCTGGAGGAGGCAATGTGCTCGCATTCTTTGAGTTGCCGACTCAGTCGCCGATGGGGCGCGACCCCAACACCCCTGAATGGGTGCAGCACATCGCATTCAAGGTCAAGAATCGTACAACGCTGCTTGAGTTTCGGGCCCACCTGGAAGTCAATGGTGTCGACGTGCTCGGCATCACCGATCATGGGGCTTTTCACTCCATCTACTTCTTCGATCCCAACGGGCACCGTCTCGAACTGGCGTGCCCGGACCCTGACGAGGAGGCAATGCTCAAGAAGCTCGATGTCGTGAAGTGGGACATGCTTGAAGAATGGTCCAAGACCAGACGCGCACCCAAACATGCCGCCTTTCTTCATGAGCGTGAGTTCCGCGCATGAACACGGGGATGGACCAGACGCACGACCCTGCGCAACAGAGTTGGGTCGAGTCTGCCAATGACCCGGCTACCGATTTTCCCATTCAGAACCTGCCATTTGGTCGCTTTCGGCGCGAGGACGATTTGGACTGGTGCATTGGCGTGGCCATTGGTGACCAGGTGCTTGACCTGAACCGCGCCAAGGTGCTTGAGACCCAAGACATGCGCCGTGTGATGCGGCTTGCCAAGCAGCCACGCCAGGCCTTGCGGTTGGCGCTCTCGCAGGGCTTACGTCATGGCAGTGCAGACGAGGTCCGATTTCGCGCCGCTCTGGTACCCCAGGCGCGGGTTGAAATGGGGTTGCCCTGCGAGATCGGGGACTACACCGACTTCTACACCAGCATTCACCACGCCACAATGGTTGGCAGGCAGTTTCGCCCTGACAACCCACTCCTGCCGAACTACAAGTGGGTGCCAATTGGCTACCACGGTCGCTCGTCGTCGATTGGCGTCGGCAATGCGGGCCTGGGACAGACCTTTCACCGTCCCTGGGGCCAAATCAAAGGTCCCGAAGCCGTTGAACCCAAACTCGAACCATGCAGCAAGCTTGATTTTGAGCTTGAAATCGGGGCGTTCATCGCACAGCCTAATGCCGCAGGTGAGCCTGTTCTGTTGACCGAAGCGGAAGAACATGTCTTTGGTTTGACCCTTTTCAACGACTGGAGTGCGCGTGACATCCAGGCATGGGAATACCAGCCCTTGGGACCTTTTCTCTCAAAGAATTTCGCCAGCACGGTGTCGCCGTGGATGCTGACACTCGATGCACTGGCGCCCTTCCGAGAGCCTTTCAACCGGCCTGAGAATGACCCTGCGCCACTGCCCTACCTCGACTCCCTCGAGAACCGGCAACATGGCGCCATCAGCATCGAGCTCGAAGTGTGGCTGCAGACGGCAAAGATGCGTGCAGACAACCATGCGGGTGAGCGTTTGATGCATTCCAACTACCGAGACGCCTATTGGACCGTGGCGCAACTCGTGGCACATCACACCGTGAATGGCTGCAACCTGCGCAGCGGAGATCTATTTGGGTCGGGCACGCTATCAGGACCGCAACCGGACCAAGCTGGCTCTTTGCTGGAGCTCAGTCAGGGTGGCAAGCGCCCTGTTGCCCTGTCCAACGGCGAACAGAGAACTTTTCTTGAAGATGGCGATACGGTCATCTTGCGTGGCTATTGCCGGCGCCAGGGCTTTCGTCGCATCGGCTTCGGCGAGTGTCGTGGTACGGTGTTGCCAGCTCACCCTTGAACTGCCTTGCACGGTCGCACTTCTGTACGCGCACGATCACAGAGCACCGCCTGCGAGATTCGCCCGCTGAACAAGCTGCGTGCGTTGCAGCATCGCGAACATGAGTTGAAGATTGACGAGGCTGCCAAGGCCAAGTGGCACCGGCGCTAGCGCCGGCCCTTAAGCAAGGCTCGATGTCAGCGCGTCGTTGGTCCTTGCCAGTTTGGTTGTTGTGCAAGCCCTGCAGCACGCAGGCGTGAACTGCCACATTGCCAGCAATCAGCATGCTGGTCGAGCCCGCCACATGTCGGAGAAATTGAACTACAGAACGTTCTTCACTCGGGAGTTCTACTCTTGTTCATTGGGCGTTGCAAAGCCGGAAGTAGCCTTCTTCGAACAGATACTTCATGAGCTGGATCTTCAAGGAAACAACGTGCTGTTCCTCGATGATCGGCAGGAAAATGTCGATGCCGCGCAACGCGTCGGCCTCGCTGCCGAGGTCTACGTTGGCGAGAGCGGGCCAGATGTACTTCAGAGAATACTCGTCGAGCATGGGCTGTGGGTTGTATAGCCCTGCCTCGGGTCACACATTGACGGTCAACTCTCCGAAAGGCTGAAGGACAGCAAGGTGTCTGCTGAGGCAAGCCGCTTTTTCTGGAAGCTGACATTCGCTCTTTTGCAGCAAAAGTCTTCCTTCGCCTGAGAGAGGCTACGGTGCCTTCGATAACGAAGCCCTGAACGCCAAGTAGTCTTCAGCCGCAGTCTTCGGGTCTTCAGTCATAGGGATGTGGCCCACACCTGACATTACTATTACCTGACTCTGCGGAAAGACCTTGGCCAGCGTCTTTACCGAGGCGGGCGGGACAATTCGGTCCTGCTCCCCGGTAACTATCAAAGATGGTGTCTGCAGATTGCTGAAGCGTGACTCGATGGGAGCGTTATCGGCGATCATTTTCTTCAGGATTGTTCGGTGAAAGACATAGTCCTTTTTGGAGTTTTCCAGAAAGTAGTAGGCAACTGAATAGGGAATGAACTTGGGTTTGCCAAACAGCATTTCCATTTGCTTTGCCTGCTCATCCTGTGTCCTTACAAGCAGCGGGAATTCGCCAGTGGCAACGTAATTTTTCATGAGCGTCGAATCAGCCGATTCCTGAGTGGCGGCGGCGTCCAGCAGCCACAAACTGGCAACCTCGTTCGGATACTTGGCAGCATACCGGGCCACCACACCGCCACCCATGGAACTTCCGCCAAGGTGCGCTGTCGTGAATCCTAATCCCTTGATGAATGCATGCAAGTTTTCCACCTGCGCGTCAGCGCTGTAGTCCCCATTTGGGTCACGCGACGCATCGCCAAAACCAGGCAAGTCGGGGGCGTACACGGCGTACCTGGGTGTCAGGTACCGTGCAATGGAACTCCAAGCATCCTTATTGGCGGTGAAACCGTGTACCAGAATCAGCGGCACGCCAGTTCCGCCGGCGAGATACGGAAAGGCCTTACCTTGGACCGCCAGAGTTTTCGCATCGAGTCCAGCTGCTCTGCGGGATATATCCCGCAGCAATTCGGCCGTGGTCATCGGCGCCAGCCTGTTCATTGCTGTAGCCAAGCCGAAGAGCAATGCCAGCAAGGCTGTCAAAACGATGAAAAGTTTCTTGATCATTAATGCTCTCCCAAAATGCCGGATCTTGAAAATGTGTCGGCGCGCTCTTGCCGCAGTTACGCTGGGTGTCAAGACAACAGATGGCGCGTCAAGAACTCCAACTCGTCGGCCACGATCTGCTCGAAGCCGGTGCCGCTGTAGTAGTCGAAATGACCATTCGGGTAGCTCTTGACTTCCGCGCGTGAAACACGCTTCGCAATAGCATGCGTTGGTGCCGCCGGCGCGATAGTGTCGTTCTCGGCGATCGCAAAGAGAATCGGAATCGCTATCTTCGCTGCACGACGCCCTGGCATGTACATGGGCACCACCAAGCCTGCGCGCGCGCTCATGCGGTTGCGCCATGCACCGGATGCCAATACTTCCGGAGGAACCAGCCTCATGTAGCCCTCCGAGCAATCGGCTGCGGTCATCATCGCTACCTCGCCTGGCCTGCCGACCAGACCGATGTAGCGCGGCGACAAGCCAAGCAACTGCCGCACAACGTCTATCAAGGCGTTGAGAGTGATCAGCAGTGCCGTGACCGTCGGAATCGTCAGCGTGCTCGCGAGCCCGTTGCTGAAGGGCACCTGCGAGACGGCCGCCGCGATACCAAGTTTCTCGCTCGCAAGTCGAATCACATGCCCGCCGCCGAACGACGAACCCCAGATTGCTACGCGGTTGGGATCGATGTTTGGCAGCTTCGTGCCAAACGCGATGGCGGCACGCCAGTCGGCGAGCTGTTTGCCAACCGACATCAGCTCGCGCGGCTCGCCCTCGCTTCCACCGTAATGGCGGTAGTCGAAAACGAGC
>CAIMBE010000146.1 GCA_903839085.1 uncultured beta proteobacterium
CGTCATCGCGACTTTCACCGCCGCCATCGCGAGCCTCCTCTCGCCATCGCGACTTCAACCACCGCCATCGCGAGTTTCACCGCCGCCATCGCGAGTTTCACCGCCATCGCGAGTTTCACCGCCGCCATCGCGAGTTTCACCTCGTCATCGCGAGCGCAGCGCTGCGATCCATGTCTTCGATGGACTGCCGCGTCGCTGCGCTTCTCGCAATGGCGGGTTACTGATCGGGCTTTTCCATGCCCCCAATCCCCGCCATGCTGCTGGCCGCCGGTCGCGGCGAGCGCATGCAGCCGCTGACGGACGCGAGACCGAAGCCTCTGCTGCCGCTGCGCGGCAGGCCGATGATGCAGTGGGCCATGGAAGCGCTGGCGCGCGGTGGTGTCACCCGACTGGTGATCAACACTGCATGGCTGGGTGAACAGATCGAACAGACCTTTGGATCTGCCTTTGCACCGGCGCCGCCGCCATTCGACGACACACCAATGCCGATGCAGATCCAGTATTCGCGCGAGGGCAGGGATTTTGGCGGCGCGCTGGAGACGGCCGGCGGCATTGCGCGGGCCTTGCCGCTGCTGTGCCCGGCCGGCGCAAATAGCCCGCACGCGGGCCTGTTCTGGCTGCTGGCCGGCGATGTGTTCGCGCCCGATTTTGTCTTCAGCCAGGCGGCGGTGCAGCGCTTTTCCGACAGCGGCAAACTGGCGCACCTCTGGCTGGTGCCCAACCCGGCGCACAATCCACTCGGTGATTTCGGCATCGGCCGCGATGGCCTGGCACGGAGCCACGCTGAGGAACAATACACTTACTCGACCATCGGCCTGTTCAGCAGGAAGCTGTTTGAGCCGCCGTGCTGCGCTATTGCGGCTGGCAACCCGCAGGGCGTCAAAGCCCCCTTGGCGCCACTGCTGCGCGCGGCCATGGACAATGCGCTTGTCAGTGCCGAACTGTATCGTGGCGTCTGGGCCGATGTCGGCACGCCGGAGCGACTGCAGCAGCTTGACCAGGTCAGATCACTTGAAAAGAGTCTTCGAATAACACCTTGAAAATCGAAAGCTATGTGTTCGTTTTTCAAGGTGATATTATTCACCAATGATCAACCGAAGTCAATTGTTTCAGGCCCTGGCCGAGCGTCTTCAGGAGTCGCGTGCAGTGGCAATGCTCGGTGCCCGCCAGGTGGGCAAAACCACGCTGGCCAGGAGTTATGCCAGCGCGAACAATTGCGCCTATTTCGACCTGGAAGACCCGCAGTCACTGGAAAGCCTGGCGCAGCCGATGACCAGCTTGAATGCGTTGTTGTCGCAAGGGCGCACGGTCGTTATTGATGAGATTCAGCGGCGCGCTGATCTATTTCCGGTCTTGCGCACCCTGATTGATCGCTATGAGCGCTCGGCGCAATTCTTGCTGCTGGGCAGTGCTTCGCCCTTGCTGCAGCAGCAGTCCAGTGAATCGTTGGCTGGTCGGCTGAGCTTGGTGTCGATGGGCGGCTTGGCGCTGGCCGAGGTCATGGAAGATGGGCAGGCCTTGCAGGCGCAGGCTGCCGAGCTTTGGCTGCGCGGCGGCTTCCCGCGCGCCGTGCTGGCGAGCAACCCGAGGGCGGCGATGCGGTGGTTGCGCGACTACCTCTCGCTGGTCATCGAGCGGGACCTTCCGCTGCTGGGGTTGAACGTTGCAGCGCCCGTCATGCAGCGGTTCTGGCGTCTGCTCGCCCATTACCATGGACAGACATGGAATGCAGCGGAACCCGCTCGAAGCCTCGGTCTGAGCGAACCTACCGTGCGCAGGTACCTTGACTTCATGACCGGGCTGCAATTGGTGCGTCAGTTGCCGCCCTGGCATGAGAATCTTGGCAAGCGGCAAGTCAAGGCGCCGAAAATCTACATTCGGGATAGCGGCTTGCTGCACTATCTGTGGGGCATCGCAGACAGCGATGCACTATGGCAGCATCCGAAGAGCGGTGCCAGCTGGGAAGGATTTGCGATGGAGCAGGTAATGCATGTCGCGCAGCCTGACGAGGCCTATTTCTGGGCGACACATGCCGGTGCCGAGCTCGATTTGTTGATGTTCAAGCAGGGTTTACGCGTCGGGGTTGAATTCAAGCGCGTGGATGCGCCGAGAATGACTGCTTCCATGCATATTGCCCTGCAAGATTTGAAACTTGATGCGCTCTATGTGGTGTATCCGGGCGAGCTTCGTTACACCATCAGGCCTGCCTCCGGCACATCGACGGGTGTGGCGGTCGAGGCTATTCCATTAACTGACCTCGCCCATGTGCGTGCCAACTGGAGCTAAACCATGAACCCGATAGCCATCACTGCCTACACCCAGCGCCGCGCCAGACTGGTCGCCCTGCTGGGCCCCAAAGGCATCGCCATCGTGCCGACCGCGCCCGAGCAGCAGCGCAACCGCGATTCCGATTTCCTGTACCGGCACGACAGCTACTTTTATTACCTGAGCGGCTTTACCGAGCCCAAAGCCTGGCTGGTGATCACGGGCGATGGCAAGACCACCCTGTTCTGCCAGCCCAAGGATCTGGAGCGGGAAATCTGGGACGGCTACCGTTTGGGACCGGATGCGGCGCTCGCGCAACTTGGCGTTGATGTGGCCTGGTCGGTGGCGGAACTCGACGCCAAACTGCCCGCTCTGCTTGACGGGCGCGATGTCGTCTGGTATCCGTTTGCCACGCACAAGGCGCTGGAGACGCGCGTTGATGGCTGGCTCGGCGCTCTGCGCGCGCGGGTGCGCTACGGCGCGCTGTGCCCCGAGCAGCAGCGCGACCTGTGCGGCCTGCTCGACGAAATGCGCCTGTTCAAGGACAGCCACGAGCAGGACACGATGCGCCGCGCTGCCCAGATCAGCGCGGCGGCTCATGTCAGCGCCATGCGCTTGAGTGCACGCATGCTGCGCGAGGGGCAGTCGGTGCGCGAATATCACCTGGATGCTGAACTGCTGCAGGAATTTCGGCGCCATGGTTCGCAGTATCCGGCCTACGGTTCGATTGTGGCGGCCGGCGCCAATGCGTGCGTGCTGCACTACCGCGCCGACGCCGGCGCAGTGCGCGACGGCGAACTGGTCCTGATCGACGCCGGCTGCGAGCTCGACGGCTATGCCTCCGACATCACGCGCACCTTCCCCGCCAACGGCAAGTTCAGCGCTCCGCAGCGCGCGCTATACGAACTGGTGTTGGCCTCGCAGGAGGCCGCCATCGCCGCCACGCGCGCCGGCGCCCGCTTTACCGATCCGCATGAGGCCACGGTCAAGGTGCTGGCGCAGGGCATGCTGGACCTGGGCCTGCTGAAGCGCGACAAGGTCGGCAGCCTGGAGGACGTGATCGAGAAGCGCGCCTACTTCCAGTTCTACATGCATCGCACCGGCCACTGGCTGGGCATGGACGTGCACGACTGCGGCAGCTACATCGAGCCGTCCGAGGTCGGCACGGTCAGTGAGCGCAAGGATCCGCTCAGCGGCGAAATCATCAAGGACCGCCCGGCGCGCATTCTCCGGCCCGGCATGGTGCTGACGATCGAGCCCGGCATCTACGTGCGCGCCGCGGAGGGCGTGCCGGAGCAATATCACAATATCGGCATCCGGATTGAAGACGATGCGATCGTCACGGAGTCAGGTTGCGAGTTGATCAGCCGGGATGTGCCGGTGACGGTGGCGGAGATTGAGGCCTTGATGCGGGGGTGAACGCAACAGTTATCTAGGTGAAGGACCACGGGCCGCAGGCGGGTACTGCTTTTCTGAATGGCACCGTTAAGGCGGAGTTGGCCAAGGCGTTGCGGCAATCTCAGGGTATCTTAGGGACTGCATGTTCCAGATGCTTCGGGCATCAGCGCACTCTTGGTCCGGCGCTGACCTGCACAACCGCTTTAACCACAACTTGGCCTCATCCTGCTGATGATTCAGGGCCAAAGCAGTGGCCAGTTTATGGATGAAGAATGGGCCAGCAAAAAAGTTCGTCACACGACGGATTTGATTGATTTCCGCTGGGGGCATGTCAGGCCGAGGTTCAATCCGAGTCACGTCAATGAAATCGCGCCATTGTGTTAACAACAACACATTCGGAGGATCAAGGTGGACCACTTTGATTCTCATGCTTTCCATTCGAAAGTTTTCATGGCTGGGTTCTATCCGCATGTAGTCCCGAATGATCAACATCAACACCAAGGACGCTGAAAACCAGGCGCCGGTTGACACCCAGCGAGCCATGAAAAATACGGGCGCTGCACCCAGTCGCGTATTCAATATTCCCATGACCAATCCGACCGGTAGCAGAACATAGGCGTAATGCAAAGGCAGTTCGAGCATGGAGTGAACAGCCACCACCGCCAAGAACAAGACCAGGATTGCATCCTCAGCCTCGCCAACAGCATTGATCTTTTTCCAGAACCAGATTAGCAATGAGGCAGAAACCAGCAAGCCGAGCGGGACACCGCACCAAACCAGCAGATCCAAAAACAGATTGTGGGTGCTTGTAAACACGCCAGGGGGGAGTGACGGGTGTTCAACGGCCACTGTCATTTGGGCCGATACCACTTGATACCAGCCGTAGCCAAACCATGGTCGATGACTAATGGCGTCACAAAAGGCGGACCAAGCCAGCAGCCGTTGCTGACCGGTCGTAGGGTTCAGGTAATCGGGGTGCAATGAGGCGTTACCTAAGGAATTACTTCCCAGCCAGGATTGTGTGGCGATGCACACGACAAAATACAGTCCGAGACCTGTAACCACCCACGGCAGATGCCGGTTGGACCATAAGCGGTTCCATCGCCATGTGGCACCCACCAACAGCGCAACGCTAACCCAGGCAGTGCGCGATCCGGTCAGGGCGACGCCAAACAGCAAAAAGGCAGCCGTTAGCCCAGCCGTCCACCCCCCAAGGTGCTTACGGGTAAGCCCCCAGCCAACCGCAAGTACCCCCCATAGCAAAAAAGTACCCAGCTGATTGGGCTGTCCCAGATTGGCGTGCGGGCGCAGCGCTCCCCCGCCCATCTTCCAGAGTTCCAAGCCATCGAGTTGCAGCCACTGCTGCAGTTGCAATCCGACTGACAGCACGGCGGCAATGCCAATGGCCAAGAAAAGGCCATCGCCAAGTTGATCCTGGCTGCAGGACTCCCAGCGCGCGCCGACGATCATCGCGAGAAACAGTCCCAGCAGGTAGGCGGAACTGATCCAGGCGACACCCGCTTGAGGAATCAGTCCAAAACCATATTGCAGCCAGGGGACAGCGATCAGCGCTGCTACTAGCGCTGCGATGCGGTGCACTGCAAAGTCTCCGCTTGTTCGCAAGCTAACGGTGGCGCAAGCCAGCGTCATTCCGGTTGCGATCCAGGCATCGGTATGAAAAGCCAACCAAGGCCGATAGTGATTTGGCAGTATCCAGCCGATGGCCATCGCGACTGCCCAAAGTGCCAGCCAAAAAGGCGTCAGCACTGGCAAGTTTTTGGCCATGTTTCTTTGTAACAACAATCAAAAATAAAGGGCACCGCGCAGGGTGCCCTTTTGTGCAAATTTGGATCAGTCAACAGCACATAGTGTCAACCAACATCCGTAATTTGATCAACGAACTGTGCAGTTAGACCTTCGGCAGGTACTTGGACATATTCGCCGTACCCGTAACGGCCCATGACAGACCTGAAGTCGAGCAGGTGCCGGTATAAGTAATCGTATCCGAGGTAGTCACTGCTGAACCGATTGCTTTCATGGCAACGACAACGGTGGCACTGGTAGCAGAAGCGCCGGTGGCAGTGACACTTGTTACGTAGGTGCTGCTGATAGCTGCAGCAGCTGGCAAGCCCAGCGAATTGCCGGCAGCAGAATTGTCGCCAATAGCAGCCAAAGTTTGCTCACTGCATGCAAGGCCCAATGCGGTACGTGCCGGCGCAGAGATGCTGGTCACTTCCGACACTTTCGCCTTCACCGTGTAATCCTGATACGCCGGCAAAGCCACAGCCGCCAGAATGCCGATGATGGCAACCACGATCATCAACTCGATCAGGGTAAAACCCTTTTGCATAGAACGCTTCATAAATTGCTCCTTGATTTAACTACATGTGACAAACCGAACGGTAACCTTGAGCAGGTTCCGTGCCAGATGACCTGGTCGATTCAATTGTCGTAATAAAATTCAATAGCGACAATCTAACCCGATCACCGGCCAATTATTGTCAGACTGCGTCAGTCATATGACAATTTTTGTCAGCCATTTTCGTCACTATTTGATGCAGACCGATCTGACGGTCTTGAGATCGGCCAGGCCCATCATGATTTTCTCCATGCCGTCCATCTTCAGGGTGCGCATGCCGCCTTCCACGGCGGCGGCGAAAATCTGGGCGACGCGCGCGCGCTCCTGGATCAGTTTCTTGATGTCGTCGGTTGCGATCAGCAGTTCATGCAGGCCGATGCGACCCTTGTAGCCGGTCTGGCTGCACTTGTCGCAGCCAACGTGGCGATACAACCTGAGAGGCCCGTCCTGGGCGTAGGTTTTGCGCCAGCTCTCAATCAACTTGGCGGTTTCGCCTTCGTAGTCGGCGGTCCAGGCTGCAGAATGGCTCAGCTCGTCGGCGTATTCGGCGGCGAAGAGCTTTAGCTCCGCCTCGTCGGGCACATAGGATTCCTTGCAGTCGCACAACTTCTTGGCCAGTCGCTGGGCCAGAATGCCCAGCAGCGCATCGGCAAAGTTGAACGGGTCCATGCCCATGTCGAGCAGGCGGGTGATCGATTCGGGTGCCGAGTTGGTGTGCAGGGTCGAGAACACAAGGTGGCCGGTGAGCGAGGCTTCGATGCCCATTGACACGGTTTCCTTGTCGCGCGACTCGCCGACCATGATGATGTCGGGGTCGGCCCGCAGAAAGGAGCGCATGATCAGGGCGAAGTCAATGCCGGCTTTGCGGTTGATCTGGACCTGGCGCAATCCTTTTTGCGTGATTTCGACCGGATCCTCGACGGTCCAGATTTTTGTGTCGGGCGTGTTGAGGTGCTTCAGGATGGAGTGCAGCGTGGTGGTCTTGCCGGAGCCGGTCGGACCGCAGACATAGAACAGGCCGTAAGGCCGCTCGATGGTGCGGATGACCCGCTCCTTGTTGTGCGGCGTGAGCCCCAGTTTGTCCAGCGGGATCGGCTCACCTGCCGCCAGAATGCGCATCACGACGTCCTCGACGGCGCCGGCGGTCGGAATGGTGGCGACCCGCAGTTCGATGTCCAGGGGCCCGTACTTCTTGAATTTGATCTTGCCATCCTGCGGCTTGCGACGCTCCGAGATGTCAAGATCGCACATGATCTTCAGGCGCGTCACCATGGCCTGCCGGAAATGAGCCGGCACCTCGATGTAGGGCAGCAGGGTGCCGTCCACGCGAAAGCGGATGCCGGTCTTGAGCTTGCCCGGCAGCGGCTCGATGTGGATGTCCGACGCGCGGCGCTGGTAAGCGTCGATGATCACCTTGTTGACAAACTTGACCAGCTCATTGTCGGCTGCCGCCGACTCCAGCGAATCGTCATTGCTGCCGTCGTCGAGCGCGCCAACGTCCATGTCGGCCAGCAGTTCGTCAATCGAGCCGCCTTCGCCCCCGGAATCAAATATCTGGGCCAGCGTCTGCGCAAACTCGGCTTGCGACGTCACACGATAGACAAAGCCGGTCATGCGCGGGAAAACCTGCGGCACGACGCGCGAGTTGCGCACGGCCTCCGGGTCCATGCACATGATGACAAGTCCCGCGGGCGATTCCTCCAGCGGAATCCATCCCTGCGCCTCAAGGAACTCGCGTTTCAGAGCGCCGTGCAGCATTTCAGACCGGATGTGGCCGGCGCTGAAGGGCTCATAGGGAACGCCAAAGAACTTGGCAAGCGACGGTCCGATCTGTGCCGGTTGAACGTTGTAATGCCCTATCAGCATCTGTTCCACCGGGGTCCCTGCGTTGCGCGCGGCCTGCAGGCACTGCGCGAGTTCATCGGCAGTCATCACGCCGTCGGCGACCAGGCCGTCGTACTTGGTGGCCCTGAGACGCACACCTTCGGTGGCCTTTTGGATGCGCTGCCGGATGGCGATGGCCAGGGTCTTGCAAAGCTGCGAAACGCCCTCGACCTCGAGCTCGCTGAAGGCCTGATTGCTCTTGTTGTTGATGATCTGCAAAACGCCATGAAGCGTGCTGCCTTCAAGAATGGGGGCCGCCAGCATCTGCCGCGTGCGGTAGCCCGAGCGCTTGTCCACCTCCTTGAGAAAGGTCAGCGCCGGGTGGATTTTCTTCAGCGCCGCATCGTCGTAAACGTCAGCCAGGTTGATCAGCTGTTTGCTGACCGCGGCGTAGCCCGCGATGCTTTGCGGCGAAATCGGCAGCTTGAGTTCGCGGCTGCTCTTCAGACCGGTTTTGACCTTCGAGATGATGGCGTTCTGGTCTTCATTGACGACGTAGAGCGTCAGGCGATCCGCATTGAACAGTCGGCATATTTCCTGGCTGACCTCGAGCATGATCTGCTCAAGATTTTCGGTCTCATGAATGCGCGCCGTGACCTGTTGAAGCTGTTTGTAGAAAAACGCTTCAAACTTGATCCCCTTTCGCTCGATCGGCACGGCCAGCGATGCAATCGGGTCGACATCGGGCTCGACCTCGGGTAGCTCTGGTTTCTTCACTTCATTCATGACGCAAACTCCTGACGCGCGTGCAAGGGGCGATGGTTGTGAAGTGGGGGTCAGGATTGGACAAACTGCATCTGGCTGCCCGCCAGTTCGATCAGGTCGCCGTTCTTCAACGGTACCGGATCGTCGCCGAGCGGCTTGCCGTTGAGCGCCGGGTTGCCGCCGCCCTGGATCTGGATCACAAAGCCGCGCTCGCCACGGGTGATTGCCGCCACCGCAATGCCGGGCTTTCCGATCGTGGTCACGGTCTTGGTCAATGGAACCTCGCGTCCGGCAGCGGCGCCGGAGAGCACCTTGATCGAGGCCTGAAGTGCATTCGCCTCGTCGCCGGTCGCGTCGGCTGCGACGGCCCGCTCTTGCGCTTCATCGATCGCATCGGCGACAAACTTGATCTTGTACTTGCCGACCTCGACGCTGTCCCCGTTTCTAAGCAGTTGCCTCTTGGCAGCCTTGCCGTTGACATAGGTGCCGTTGGTGCTGTTGAGGTCTTCCAGATAAACGTCGCTGCCCGCGAGTTCCAGTATCGCGTGCTCACCACTGACCGCAAGATTGTCGATCACGATGTCGTTATAAGGCCGCCGGCCCAAGGTCGTCTTGTCCTTGGTCAGTTGGACTTCCTTGATGACTACGCCGTCAATTGAAACAATCATTTTCGGCATGACCGACTCCTGTTACTTGAATTGACCATGGAAAGTCTCATTAGCTTACCGAGATTCAAGCCATCTTGCCATCATGCCGCGCTTTGCAGATGTGCTGCTGGCTTGCGTCAGCAATACGGTAATGTTATCGCGTCCGCCATTTTCGTTGGCCTGGGCTATCAGTTGGTCCGCCATTTGCGCCAAATCCGCGCCCTTGCGCAAGACGTCCGCGATCGCCTCGTCATTCATCATGTCGGACAGGCCATCGGTACACATCAGGTAAATATCGCCAGCCAGAACAGGGTGCTCGCTGACCTCGAGCGACACCTCTTCTTCCACGCCCACGGCCCGCGTCACCAGATTCTTCAGCGGCGACAGCGCTGCCTGCTCGGGCGTGAGAAAGCCGGCGTCCATCTGTTCCTGCAGCAGCGAATGATCCCTGGTGATCCGCAAGAACTTGTCCTCGCGCAGGCGATAACAGCGGGAGTCCCCGACATGTCCGAGAAGCACCCTATTTTCGAGAAAGATCGCCACCACCAGGGTGGTTCCCATCCCGAAATACTCCGGATTGGCGCGCGATGCACGATAGATCGCGTGGTTGGCGTTGTCGACGCACATTTCCAGCGCATGCCTCGCCTCCTCGATGTCGGCCCTCCCGCCGGCATCCGATAGCCAGCGGGCCAGTTCCGCCTTGATGAGGGTGGTCGCCATGCCGCTGGCCACTTCACCGGCGTTGTAACCGCCCATGCCGTCAGCCAAAACGCCCAGTTGCGCGGCCTCGTCGAATGTTACCGAGTCCTCATTGTTGGTGCGGGTCCGGCCCGGGCTGGTTTGCGAGCAGAAGGTGTAATTCATCAGCCGCCTGCGGTCGCTTCCCGCGCGCCGCGTCGCTGGAGCATGCGCCCGAGGACCAGCACCAACCCGGCTCCAGCCGCTGCACCGGCGTAGTGCACCCAGGGCTTGCCGGCCAGCATGTCTTTCAAGGCGACATCGCTGACCATCGTTTCACCGCCGACCCAGCCGATCAGGGCCGCCCCCATTGTCACGATGACCGGAAAGCGTTCCATCAGCTTGATCATCAGGGTGCTGCCAAAAATCACCAGCGGGATGCTGATGGCCAGGCCCAGAACCAGCAGCAGCATGCTTCCTTTGGCGGCAGCGGCCACAGCAATGACGTTGTCCAGACTCATCACCAGGTCGGCAATCAGGATGGTACGCACCGCGGCCAGCAGGCTACCGTGCTCCTTGGCGTGTCCGTCTTCCTCCTCTTCCTCGCTCAGCAGCTGAATACCAATCCACAGCAGCAGCAGTCCGCCGACGATCTGCAGAAATGACATTTCCAGCAACTTGGCCGCCACCACAGTCAGTGCGATGCGCAGCACCACCGCCGCGCCAGAGCCCCAGAAGACGGCCTTTCTTTGCTGTGCTGGCGGCAGGGAACGCGCTGCCAGCGCGATGACCACTGCGTTGTCGCCCGACAAGATGATGTTGATCCAGACAATCTTGAGTAGACCAATCCAGAAGTCAACGCTTTGCAGCAACTCCATCCGCTTTCTCCTGCCTTGTCAATGCAAGAAGCGCCCAAAACAAAAGGTTTGGAGCGCTTCAGGCGTCTGCAAAGTGTAACGGTCTCCTGACCGCCCGGGGTTTCTTCATGCGCGTTACAGCATGGCTTTCATCAATTTGGCCATTTCAGAAGGATTTCGAGTGATCCTGAAGCCGCATTCTTCCATCACCGCAAGTTTGGCCTCCGCGGTGTCGGCGCCGCCGGAGATCAGGGCGCCAGCATGCCCCATGCGCTTGCCTGCAGGCGCTGTGACGCCGGCGATGAAGCCGACGATGGGTTTCTTCATGTTGGCCTTGCACCAGCGCGCCGCATCAGCTTCGTCCGGGCCGCCGATTTCGCCAATCATGATGACGGCATCGGTGTCCGGGTCGTCATTGAACGCCTGCATGACGTCGATGTGCTTGAGACCGTTGATCGGGTCCCCGCCGATGCCGACCGCGGTGGACTGACCCAATCCGATTTCGGTCAGTTGAGCCACCGCTTCATAGGTCAGGGTGCCCGACCGGCTGACCACGCCAATGCGCCCCTTGCGATGGATGTGACCCGGCATGATGCCGATCTTGATTTCATCGGGCGTGATCACGCCCGGGCAATTGGGACCGAGCAACAGGGTTTTCTTGCCACCTGCCGCCTCCCTCGCGCGCATCTTGTTGCGCACTTCGAGCATGTCGCGCACCGGAATACCTTCGGTGATGCAGATCGCCAGATCCAGGCCGGCTTCAACTGCCTCCCAGATCGCTGCCGCAGCGCCCGCTGGTGGCACATAGATGACTGACACGGTGGCGCCGGTTTCTTTTGCCGCTTCCTTGACCGAGGCGTAGATCGGGATATTGAAGATCGATTCGCCGGCCTTCTTGGGATTGACACCAGCCACAAAGCAGTTCTTGCCGTTGGCGTATTCCTGGCACTTCTCGGTGTGGAACTGACCGGTCTTGCCGGTGATGCCCTGGGTGATGACCCGGGTGTCTTTATTGATGAGTATCGACATGATATTTCCTATGCTTTGACTGCCGCAATGACTTTTTGGGCTGCGTCGGCCATGGTGTCGGCACTGATGATGGGCAGCCCGGATTCGGCGAGGATCTTCTTGCCCAGTTCTTCGTTGGTGCCCTTCATGCGCACGACCAGCGGAACATTCAGGTTGGTTGCCTTGCAGGCGGCAACCACGCCCATCGCGATGGTGTCGCATTTCATGATGCCACCGAAGATGTTCACCAGAATCGCCTTCACCTTGTCGTTCTTGAGCATGATCTTGAAGGCCTCGGTCACCTTCTCAGGCGTGGCGCCACCGCCCACGTCCAGGAAGTTGGCAGGCTCGGCGCCAAACAGCTTGATCGTGTCCATCGCGGCCATGGCGAGGCCGGCCCCATTGACAAGGCAGCCAATGTTGCCGTCCAGGCTGATGTAGGCCAGATCGAATTTGCTCGCTTCCACCTCGGCCGGATCTTCCTCGTCGAGGTCGCGGTAGGCCACGATCTCGGGGTGCCGGTACAGGGCGTTGGAATCAAAGTTGAACTTCGCGTCCAGCGCCTTGATGTTGCCGTCACCTTCAAGGATCAGCGGGTTGATCTCGACCAGCGAGGCGTCGGTGTCCATGTACACCTTGTAGAGCTTTTGCAGCACGTCCACGCACTGCGCCGTCGAACCGGCCGGGACGCCGATGCCATTGGCCAGTTCGGTGGCCTGCGCGGTGGTCAAGCCGGTGGCCGGATCGACGAAGACCTTGATGATCTTCTCCGGGGTCGCGTGCGCCACTTCCTCGATGTTCATGCCGCCCTCCGAGGAAGCCATCAGGGCGACACGCTGGCTGGCGCGATCGGTCACGGCCGACACGTAATATTCCTTCTTGATGTCGGCGCCATCCTCGATCAGCAGGCGGCGCACCTTCTGGCCCTGGGGGCCGGTTTGATGGGTGACGAGTTGCATGCCCAGTATTTCACCGGCCAGTTTCCTGACCTCGTCGATCGAGCGCGCCAGTTTGACGCCGCCGCCTTTGCCGCGGCCGCCAGCGTGAATCTGCGCCTTGACGACCCATACCGGGCCACCGAGTTTTTGCGCGGCCTCAACCGCTTCCTGGACTGTGAACGCGGCAATGCCCCGTGGCACCGGCACTCCAAATTGGCGCAAGATTTCCTTGCCCTGGTACTCGTGAATCTTCATAAATCTTCCTAGTCAGTTGGGGACAGAACGGAAGCTCTTTCCCACAATTTCTCGATCTTGTTGGCGTACAGGGCCGCACGGCTGCTGCGCAGCTGAGATAGTCCTGCAAGGTTTCAGGAAAGGATGACACTCGTCCCGCTGCAAAACCTGGCGGCTCGACGGCGGACACTGGACAACGCAGTCGCAGACTGTATCATGCTGCAATGCACCAAACTTGTACTTACCTTACACCGCACGGGCTGGTGCGCTGACCGGGAGCCATCCAATGCGCAAGATATTCATCGACGGCGAAGCCGGAACCACGGGGCTTCAGATCCAGGAGCGGCTGCAGGGCATGCCGGGCATTGAACTTGTCAGCATTGCGCCGGAGTTGCGCAAGAGCGCCGCCGCCAAGCGCGAGCTGATGGCGCAGATGGATCTGGTTGTGCTTTGCCTGCATGACGAAGCGGCTGTTGAATCGGTTGCGCTGATCGATGATCTGGCGCGCTCGAGCGGTCAGCCGGGACCGAAGATCATCGATGCTTCGACCGCCCACCGCACCGCGCCGGGTTGGGTGTACGGCTTTTCCGAATTGACGGCGGGACATCAGAAGGAGGTCGCTCAGGCGCGCCGGGTTGCCAATGCCGGCTGCTATGCGACGGCAGCGATCGCGCTGCTTCGCCCGCTGGTCGATGCCGGCCTGATTCCCGCGGAGTTCCCTCTCGCCCTGCCCGCCGTCAGCGGCTACTCGGGCGGCGGACGCAGCATGATCGAGGCCTATGAGAGCAAGCAGGCGCCAGCTTTTGAGGTCTACGGTCTGGGTTTGAAGCACAAGCACCTGCCAGAGATCATGAAGTACAGCGGCTTGACGCGGCGCCCGATTTTTCTGCCGGGCATCGGTAATTTCAGGCAAGGCATGCTGCTGCAGGTACCGCTGCATCTGGACCTGCTGCCGGGGCGACCCAGCGCGCAGGACTTGCACGATGCTTTGAGCCGACACTACGCCGGCAGCGAATCGGTCAGCGTGCAAGCGCCAACGTCCGATGGCCGGCTTGACGCGTTGGCTCTGGTCGGCAGCAACCGGATGGAGTTGCGCGTGTTCGCCAACCACGCGCCGGAAGACGGCTTTAACCATGCGGTTCTGGTGGCCCGGCTCGACAATCTGGGCAAGGGTGCCAGCGGCGCTGCGGTGCAAAATCTCAAGTTGATGCTGGGCCTTTGAGCACCTGACGGATGGCCTCGGCGCCAAATCCCCGAGCTGCAAGAAATCGAATTTGACGGGCGGTCTCCTGCGGGTTCGCGGGTGGCGTTCCAAATTTCTTGAGCCAGACCGCCAGCGCCCGCTCATGCTCGCTGGCCTGCAAGCCTTCCAGCGCCTGGGCAATTGCCTGCGGGTCCAGGCCCTTGCCCTGCAACTCGTGCCTGATGCGTGCTGCGCCGAGTTTGGCGGCGCGGCTGTGAACGACCGACTCGATCACGCGCTGCTCGCTGAGGAAGCCCTTGGCCTGCAACTCGTCGAGTGCATGGGCGAGCGTGCCAGGCTCTTCTTCAAACCTTTCCAGTTTGCGCTCAAGCTCGCTGCGCGAGTGCTCGCGGCCGCTGAGAAGCCGCAGGGCGCGGCCTTTCAGCGAGGGACGGTCCGGCGACATCGGCGCTACGCCTTCGCGGTCGCATCACCCTTCTTGCCTGAAGGCCTGGCTTTGGCATCGGGCTCGCCCAAGGAGGGCAGCAGCGGGATGCCGAGCGACGCGCGGACCTTGTTTTCGATCTCCTGCGACAGCTCCGGGTTTTCGCGCAGGAACTCCCGGGCGTTGTCGCGACCCTGGCCGATTTTTTCGCCGTTGTAGGCGTACCAGGCGCCGGACTTGTCCAGAATGTTGGCATTCACGCCCATGTCGATGATTTCGCCGTGGCGGCTGATGCCCTCGCCGAACAAGATATCAAACTCGGCTGTTTTGAATGGCGGCGCGACCTTGTTTTTGACGACCTTGACCTTGGTCTCGTTGCCGATTGCATCGTCGCCCTTCTTGATGGTGCCGATGCGTCGGATGTCAAGGCGCACCGAAGCGTAGAACTTCAGCGCATTGCCGCCCGTGGTGGTTTCGGGCGAGCCGAACATGACGCCGATCTTCATGCGAATCTGGTTGATGAAGATCACCATGCAGTTGGTCTTCTTGATATGGGCGGTCAGCTTGCGCAGGGCCTGGCTCATGAGCCTGGCCTGCAGACCCGGCAGGGAGTCACCCATTTCGCCCTCAAGCTCTGCTTTCGGTGTCAGGGCCGCGACCGAGTCCACCACAATCAGGTCGACGGCGCCCGAGCGCACCAGGCTGTCGACGATTTCCAGCGCCTGCTCTCCGGTGTCGGGTTGACTGATCAGCAGGTCTTGCAGGTTGACACCCAGCTTTTGCGCATACTGGATGTCCAGCGCGTGCTCGGCATCGATGAAGGCGCATTGCCCGCCGACCTTTTGCATCTCGGCAATCACCTGCAGCGTCAGCGTGGTCTTGCCGCTTGATTCCGGGCCGTAGATTTCCACCACGCGACCACGTGGCAGTCCGCCCACCCCCAAGGCGATGTCCAGACCGAGAGAACCGGTCGAGACGACCTGGATGTCTTCGATCACCTCGCCCTCTCCCAGGCGCATGATGGTGCCTTTGCCAAATTGCTTTTCGATCTGGGCCAGTGCGACTTGCAGGGCTTTTGCCTTTTCGCTGTTGGCGGGGCTTTGCGCTTTGACGGGTGCGTCCATGAAGTTCTCCTTGAATGGCAACGGGGTAAATCGGTTTCAGGGCTGGGCAACCTCTGTTGTTAATAACAGGCTGGATGCTTGAACAGTAGTTTAACCGGATTGTTGAAACGTGCAACTAGTTTTTATAGTCAATTTGGTTTACTATATCCGGCATGACCAAAATGCCCGGAATGGCCAAAAATCAGCGCGAGTCTGCCGCTGCCCCCGCCTTGGGGCTCGGAGCGGCGTCACCGGGCGTCAATCTGGGCAATGCGGGGTGGCGACAGGCGCATCTGGGCCACTGGATGAGCCAGGCTCTGCAGCGCTTTGATGCGCGCGTCCTGTTCCTGATGTCTCGCAACGAGGATGTGCCGCTGGCCCTGTCCAATCTGGCTGCGCGCGGCTGTCTGAGCGCTTCGCACGTTCACATCACGCGCCATCTGGCGCTCGAGGGCTCGCGCCTGACTGACCTGGCGGCGCGCGCCAACGTCAGCAAGCAGGCGATGGGCAAACTGGTCGAGCAATGCGAGGCCTGGGGCTTGGTGGCCCGCCTGCCCGACGAGCGCGATGCGCGGGCCCGGCGCATCGTTTTCACGGCGATCGGATTGAGCTGGGTGCAGGCCTTTGGCCAGGCCGTGGCGCAGGCTGAGGCAGAGTTGCGATCGGCGGTTGGCGCGGAGGTGGCCACCGTCATTGCCATCGGTCTGGAAGCCTACGCATCCTGAATTTCGTGTGTCTTTCACGAAAATTACATGAGCCCTGACGGGGGCCTAGAATCACCGGGACAAGGAATGCCGGCCTCCGGTTTTCAGCCCTTAGGAGACAGACATGCGGATTCTGATTGCAGAAGATGATCAGGTACTGGCCGATGGCCTGATGCGAACCCTGCGCAGCTCAGGCGCCGCCGTCGATCACGTGGCCAGTGGCGCAGAAGCCGACGCCGCGCTGATGACGAATACCGAATTCGACCTGCTGATTCTTGATCTGGGCATGCCCAGGATGCACGGACTCGAGGTGTTGAAAAAGCTTCGCGCCCGCGGTTCATCGTTGCCGGTGCTGATCCTGACGGCAGCCGACAGCGTCGAGGAACGGGTCAAGGGCCTCGACTATGGCGCCGACGATTACATGGCGAAACCTTTCAGCTTGCAGGAACTCGAGGCCCGCGTGCGCGCCCTGGGTCGGCGCGGCATGGGAACGGCGAGCAGCACGATCAAGCATGGCCCCTTGATTTACGACCAGTCGGGCCGCGTCGCCACCATTGACGGCGTGATGGTTGAATTGTCCGCTCGCGAGTTGGGACTGCTTGAAGTGCTGCTGCAGCGCACCGGCCGCCTGGTAAGCAAGGACCAGCTGGTGGAGCGTCTGTGCGAGTGGGGCGAGGAGGTCAGCAACAACGCGATTGAGGTCTACATCCACCGCCTGCGAAAGAAGATCGAGAAGGGGCCGATCCGCATTGCGACGGTGCGGGGTCTGGGCTATTGCCTTGAAAAGATTCCAGGGTAGGGATATGGCCCCCACGCTTGCCGCTGCGCGTGCTGCGTTCACCCCCAAGGAGGTGGTTCCGCATTGGGGCGGCCCGGCGGCGGAATTGGCCCCCACGCTGTATCCAGCGACGTGAATATTTTCCATCAGGAGCAACGCTCGCTGTTCGGTGAAATACTGGACTGGATGCTGACGCCGATGCTGCTCTTGTGGCCTATCAGCCTGGTGCTGACCTGGCTGGTGGCGCAAAGCATTGCGGGCAAGCCGTTCGACCGGGCGCTGGAGTACAACGCGGGCGCGCTGGCGCTGCTGGTCAACGTCAGCAACAACCGGGTGCAGTTCAACCTGCCGTTGCCCGCCCGTGAACTGCTGCGCGCCGACGACTCGGATACGGTCTATTACCAGGTGCTCGGCGCTGGCGGCGAATTCCTTAGCGGAGAGCGCGATCTGCCCCTGCCCTCGGAAGAGGAAAAGGTCTTCTTTGGCGAGGTTCGCATTCGCGACGCTGAGGTGCACGGGGCTGACGTCAAGATTGCCTACACCTGGGTCAAACTGGCCCTGCCCAACGCAAGGCCGGCGCTGGTGCAGGTGGCGGAAACGCTGGAAAAACGCTCGGTGCTGGCAACCGAGATTGTCAAGGGCGTCATGCTGCCCCAGTTTGTCATCCTGCCGATGGCGGTGCTGCTGGTCTGGCTGGCGCTGGTGCAGGCGATCAAACCCCTGAGCCAGCTCGAAGAGCGCATCCGCGCGCGCAAACCCGATGACTTGAGCCCGATTGACGCGACCGTGGTGCCGCTGGAAGTGGCCCCCCTGGTGTCCTCCGTCAACGATCTTCTGATGCGACTGAAGGACTCCATTTCGACGCAGAAGCGCTTCCTGGCCGATGCCGCCCACCAGTTGAAGACGCCTCTTGCCGGATTGCGCATGCAGGCCGATCTGGCGCAGCGCGAGGGTGCAAACACCGAAGAACTCAAGCAGTCGCTGCGCCATATCGGCCGCTCCAGCATCCGGGCCACCCACACTGTCAATCAGTTGCTCGCCCTGGCGCGGGCCGAAAGCAGCGGCTCGGCGATGCCGCGCACTGCCTGCGATCTGGCGGAACTGACGATGGAAGTGGTTCGCGACTGCGTGCCGCGGGCGATTGAAAAACACATTGATCTGGGTTACGAGGGAACCCAGCGCGGCGCCGAGGGCGGCCAGCTGACCGGCAACCCTACGCTGCTGAAGGAACTGATTCGAAATTTGCTGGACAACGCCATCAATTACACGCCCTCGAGCGTCGTCAAGCCGGGTGTGATCACGGCGCGGGTCCTGACAGATCCGTTTGGCAGGACTTTGGTCTTGCAGGTCGAAGACTCCGGGCCTGGCGTTCCGCTGGCTGAGAGGGAAATGATTTTCCGGCCCTTTTACCGTGCCCTGGGTACCGAGGTGGACGGTTCCGGGCTCGGTCTGCGCATCGTGACGGAAATCGCGAACCTGCACAACGCCAGCGTCGCGATGGAGGATACACGGCCCGGGCAGGTGCCGCCCGGCGCCCGTTTCAGCGTCCGGTTCGTCGCCGAATCCGGCAGTGCCAACCCTGCGTAGTCTTTATTTGCAAGTAAGCAGCGCGCTGTCGCCCAAAGCCGGCTTCAGCACACTCAGGCGTGGCCGCAGCGCATCGTCGACGCTGGGCAGGCGCAGCATCATGCCGCGCACCTCGGCTCGCTCCTGCAGCACCCGGGCGTTGCGCAAGCCGCGCCGGCTCAGCGCGCCAAGGGCCGTCGTGGCCGCGGCCTGCGTTTCGTAGACGCCAACCGCCAATCCCGGCTGCAGCGCCGGGTTTTGCAAGGGCGCGAACTTCAAATTCAGCGAAGCCAGGTCGGAGCGCTTCTTGGCCATAGCGGCGGGGCTGGCGAATTTGCCCAGATAGACGATCCAGCGCGCCGGCTCCAGCACCGGGGTCAGGGTCCAGGCATCGGCCGGCCATGTCGACGCCAGCAGCGGGCGCAACTGTTCGCCCTGCGCATCGCTCAACAGGCCGGACTGCAGACATTCGGCCGGCCTGGCCGCTACCGGCGGCGCCTCCAGTTGACGGGCTTGCTGCGCTGTGAGCAGGCGCACGGCAGTGGGTTTGAGCTGCTGCGCCATGCGCTGCGGTTCAGTCTGTTGCTCGGGCGCCAGACCCGGCAATTTTCCCTGCGACCAGATGAAATAGGCGGCGTTGATCAGCACCAGGGCGAGGACGAAAAGGCGCATCATGGCAGACGCTCAGCGCCCGTGGCGCGCCCGCACGCTGATTTCGGAACTGGTGATGCGGGTCAATCCAACGGCCGTGCGGACCTGCAGCGCGCCGCTGTCATCGACGCCTTGGGCGATGCCGAAAGTGCCGTCGCTCAGGGCAATCTCCAGACCGTGCAGCGCATCGCGCTCATTGAAGCCGTCCCGAAAGGGCGCAAAGCCATGCATTTCGAAGGTCTTGATGGTCCGCATCAGCGGCGCTGCCATTCGCAGCAGCGCGGCGGGCGCATCGATGCCTGGCAGCAGTTCCTGCAGCCAGGCCGGCGGCGTCGCGAGCCCGGTGCCGTCCCGCATCCCGATGTTGATGCCAACCCCCACGACGGCGTAGCGGGCGGCCCCGACGCTGGCGGTCTCGATCAGAATGCCCGCCAGCTTTCGCTCATGCCACCAGATGTCGTTGGGCCACTTCAGTCGCAAATCGGGGTGCAGGCTTTGCACGATGCCCAGACCGACCGCCAGCGACAGACCCGACCAGTCGCTTGGCGAGAGGGGCAGGCCAACTGAAAAGGCAAGCGAGGATGTGGCGCCATCCCCACTGACCCACTGGCGCCCCATGCGGCCGCGGCCGGCGGTCTGGCGCTGCGCGATCAGGAGCACGGGATCCATGCGGCCGTCGCGAGCTCGGCGCATCAACTCGCTGTTGCTCGAATCAATCTGCGCCAGCACCTCGACAGCAAGGCCCGGCAGCGCGGGCTCGACGGCACGCCGGATCTGCGCCACAGGCCAGCTGACTGCACTGCTCATGACTGTTTCTGGCGGCTCTTGCGCTTGGGCGCCAGCAGCGTGCCGCGGCAGTCTGCGCCGCCGCACCAGCACGGGTACTCGGCCTTCAGCCTGACTGTGTAGCGGTCGTCGATGATCAGGCCGTAGTCGTAGTTCAGCTCCTCGCCGGCCCGGATGTTGCGCAGGGCCCGGATGAAGATGCGGCCAGCCTGCTCGTCGGCCTCGCAATTCGGATTGCAGGCGTGGTTGATCCAGCGCGAGGTGTTGCCGCCGACCCGGGCATCGATCACCTGGCTCTCGCTGAGATGAAAGTAGAAGGTATGGTTGGGGTCAGCCGGATCGTGAGGATGACGCGCCTGCGCCTCGGGCCAACTTATGATCTCGCCCACGTACTCGATCAGGACCTCGCCTTGGGCGATATCCTGCAGGGCGAAGACGCCTTTGCCATGGACGCCGGAGCGGCGGGCTTGAATGCGGCGGGCGGGCGGAAGCGGGACTTTTTTGGACACGACGAAAAATTTGGTATGGTGAACTCGTATGGGCGCGTGCGTGCGCGCTCACGTGCATGTGCGTGCGCCTGTGCGCCCGCGAGAAAATGGATTGTAGTCAGATGAAAAACGTAGTTCTCAATAAAACATTGGTCATTGCCGAAAAGCCTTCCGTCGCCCAGGATATTGTGCGGGCCCTCAGCGCGAGCGCCGGCAAGTTCGAGAAGCACGAGGATCATTTCGAAAGTGACAAGTACATCGTGAGCAGCGCCGTCGGGCATTTGCTTGAAATCCAGGCGCCCGAGGAGTTCGATGTCAAGCGCGGCAAGTGGAGCTTTGCCCATCTGCCGGTGATCCCGCCGCATTTCGAGGTCAAGCCGATGGACAAGACCAAGGCGCGACTCAATGCCATCGTCAAGCAGGCCAAGCGCAAGGATGTCGGGCTCCTGATCAACGCCTGCGATGCCGGTCGCGAGGGCGAGCTGATCTTTCGCCTGATCCAGCAGTACAGCAAGGTCAAACTGCCGGTGCAGCGCCTGTGGCTGCAGTCGATGACGCCGCAGGCGATACGCGATGGCTTCGATTCCTTGCGCAGCGACCAGCAGATGTTGCCACTGGCCGACGCAGCGCGCTGCCGCAGCGAAGCCGACTGGCTGGTGGGGATCAACGGCACGCGCGCCATGACTGCCTTCAATTCGCGCGATGGCGGCTTCTTTCTGACCACCGTGGGGCGGGTCCAGACGCCGACCCTCTCGGTGGTGGTGGAGCGCGAGGAAAGCATCCGCAGGTTTGTCAGCCGCGACTACTGGGAAGTGCACGCCACGTTTGGCGCCGCCGCCGGCGACTACAGCGCCAAGTGGTTTGACCCGCAATGGAAGCGTGCCAGCGCCAACGCGGCGGCCGGCAATGCCGACGAGATCGACACCGAGCTCAAGGCCGACCGCCTGTGGAGCGCGCGCGAAGCGCAGGCCGTGGCAGACGCTGTGCGCGGCCGAAAAGCCAGCGTCACCGAGGAAAGCAAGCCCACCACGCAGGCTTCGCCCTTGTTGTTTGACCTGACCAGCCTGCAGCGCGAGGCCAATGGCCGTTTCGGCTTTTCCGCCAAGACCACGCTCGCGATCGCGCAAAGCCTGTATGAGCGCCACAAGGCGCTGACCTATCCGCGCACCGACTCGCGCGCCCTGCCCGAAGATTACCTGCCGGTGGTCAGGCAGACTTTCGAGATGCTGAGCCACAGCGGCATGAAACAACTTGCGCCGCACGCTGCCACGGCGCTCAAGAACCAGTACATCAGCAAGAGCAAGCGCATTTTTGACAATGCCAAGGTCAGTGATCACTTTGCCATCATCCCGACCTTGCAGGCGCCGCACGGTCTGAGCGAAGCGGAGCAAAAGATCTACGATCTGGTGGTGCGGCGTTTCATGGCCGTGTTCTTCCCCAGCGCCGAATACCAGATTACAACCCGAATCACCACCGTGGACGCCGCAGCGCCGGGCCGCCCCAAGCCTGTCGCACCGTCTCTCCGAGACTCGCGCGAGGGCGCGGCCCCCTCGGGGGGCAGCGAAGCACACTCAGTGGCGAGCGTGGGGGCACATACCTTCAAGACCGAAGGCAAGGTGCTGGTCAAACCGGGCTGGCTGGCGATCTACGGCAAGGAAGCGGCTGAAGAGTCCAGCGAGGGTGAGGACAGGAGCGCGGGCAATCTGGTGCCGGTGAAGGCCGGAGAACTTGTCAACGCGCAGGCGGTCGAGGCCAAAGCCATGAAAACCCGGCCGCCGGCACGCTACTCGGAAGCAACCTTGCTGGGTGCCATGGAAGGCGCCGGCAAGGCCATTGAAGATGAGGAACTGCGAGCCGCGATGCACGAAAAGGGCCTGGGCACGCCGGCCACGCGATCGAGCATCATCGAAGGCCTGATCGCCGAAAAATACATGCTGCGCGAGGGTCGCGAGTTGATACCAACGGCCAAGGCCTTCCAGCTGATGACGCTGCTGCGCGGCCTGGGCGTGGAAGAACTGTGCAAGGCGGAACTGACCGGCGAGTGGGAGTACAAGCTCGCGCAGATGGAACACGGCAAGCTCAAGCGCGAGTCCTTCATGGCCGAGATCGCCGCCATGACTGAACGCATGGTCAGAAAAGCCAAGGAGTACGACCGGGACACGGTCCCCGGCGACTACGCCACCCTGCAGGCGCCGTGCCCCAATTGCGCCGGCGTGATGAAGGAAAACTACCGCCGTTACACCTGCACCGGCAAGACCGGCGCCGAAGACGGATGCGGCTTCTCGTTTGGCAAGACACCGGCGGGTCGGACCTTCGAGGTGGCCGAAGTCGAGCAATTCCTGCGCGACAGGAAAATCGGTCCGCTCGACGGCTTTCGCTCCAAAGCCGGTTGGCCGTTCACTGCCGAGATGGTGATCAAGTTCGATGAGCAGAGCAAGAACTACAAGCTGGAATTCGACTTCGGCGACGACCGCAAGGGCGAAGAGAGCGGCGAACTGATCGACTTCTCGGCCCAGCAGACGCTTGGCGCCTGCCCCAAATGCGGTGCCGCAGTGTATGAGCATGGCAAGAGCTATGTCTGTGAAAAGTCAGTGCCCACACACGCGCAGGCGACGCCCAGTTGCGATTTCAGGAGTGGACAAATCATTCTGCAGCAGCCGATTGCGCGCGAACAGATGAGCAAATTGCTGGCCACAGGCAAGACCGATCTGCTCGACAAGTTTGTCTCGATGCGCACGCGCCGCGGTTTCAAGGCCATGCTGGCCTGGGATGGCGAGGCCGGCAAGGTCAACTTCGAGTTTGCGCCATCGAAGTTTCCGCCGCGCAAGACGGCGGCCAAGGCTGTCAGCGGTAGCGCTGCAAAAACGCTTGCCGCGGCCCGGACCGGCGCAGCGAACAAGCCGGTTGCGGCCAAAAAGGCGGTTGGCAGGAAGCCCGCCGTCAAGACCGTCGCCAAGAAGGCAGCGCCCAAGGATGCCAAGGCCAAGGTGCCGCGCAAGACGACCCCCGGCACCGGCAGGCAGCCCAGTGAGGCACTGGCCGCCGTGATCGGCGCGGAGGCCGTGGCGCGGCCGCAGGTCATCAAGAAACTGTGGGATTACATCAAGGCCAACGGCCTGCAGGACGCGGCCAACAAGCGCGCCATCAATGCCGATGCCAAACTGCTGCCGGTGTTCGGCAAGCCGCAGATCACGATGTTCGAACTGGCCGCCATCGTGGGCAAGCACTTGGCTTAACATGGCTGTTCTTCACACAGGAGGATGCCATGACGCAAACCGTTTCCAGCGCAGGATTTACGCTTGTCAGTTCCGAGATCAGGGCAGATGCCTTGATTCCACAACGCTTTGAATACAACGGCTTTGGCTGTTCCGGCGAGAACAAATCGCCAGCGCTCAAGTGGAGCGGGGCGCCTGCCGGCACCAAGGCCTTTGCCGTCACCGTCTACGACCCCGATGCGCCGTCTGGTTCAGGCTGGTGGCACTGGGTCGTGATCAATATCCCGGCCGACGTGACCGAACTCGCGCCCAATGCCGGTGCCGAGGGTGGTGCCAATCTGCCCAAGGGTGCGCGCCATGTGCGCATCGACTACGGCGTGGCCGCCTGGGGTGGTTGCGCGCCGCCGCCCGGCGATGCGCCGCACCGCTACATCTTCACCGTGCATGCGCTCAAAGACGTGCTCGATATTCCGCCCGACGCCACGGCCGCGCTGGCCGGCTTCATGATCAACGCCACCAGCCTGGGCAAAGCCAGCTTCACCGCCCGCTACGGCAGGCCATGAACCCGGTATCGTCACTGCGTCTTTCCTCCCGTCACTGCGACTGCCGTGTCGCTTGGCTCCTCGCAGTGACGGCCAGCGCGGCAGTCCACGCATGGATCGCCACGGCCTGCGGCCTCGCGATGACGACGAGTTGAAGACCGGCGGCCTCGCGATGATGACGGGTTGAAGACCGGCGGCCTCGCGATGATGACGGGTTGAAGGCCTGCGGCCCCACGATGATGACGAGTTGAAGGCCGGCGGCCTCGCGATGACGACGGGTTGAAGGCCTGCGCCCTTGCGATGACGACGAACTGATGCCTTGACATTCTTGTCATTGCGAGGAGCGCAGCGACGCGGCAATCCACTTAATCCGTTTCCGGCATCTGCCCGTCGATGTAGTACCAGCGGCCGTCTTCGCGCACGAAGCGGCTGGTCTCGTGCATGCGCTGGGCGCGGCAGTTTTCGCGGCAACGTGCCACAAACTCCACCACACCGGCGTCGCCTGACTGCGCGGCGTGGCGCACGTCGAGCCCCAGCCACTTGAGCGGCGCCAGCTCGAGTTCGCCTGGCGCGGTGGCCGGGTGCCAGGTCGACAGCAGATAGTCGATCAGCCCCAGCGCATAGGCGCTGTAGCGCGAGCGCATCAGGGCTTCGGGGGTCGGTGCGTGCCGGCCTTCGCCGAGACCCGCGTGCCAGGTGCCGCAGCAGTCAACATAAGTCTGGCCGCTGCCGCAGGGGCATGGCGTAGGTGACGCGAGTTGATTCTTGGGGCGGCCTGTGATGGGCAGGGCTGCCATCACATCGGGATGCGAAAGGCCTTGGAGACCAGCTTGAAGGCTTGCGGGCTGTCCCATTCCTCGGCGCCGTAGTACTTGCCCAGCACTTTGCCATTGGCGTCGACCAGCAGGGTCAGGGGCAGGCGTTCGGCACCCAGCATGTTTTCCAGCATCAGCTTGCTGTCGATGAAGTGACTGAAACTGGTGCCTGAGCGTTTCATGAAGGCCCGGGCCGCTTCCGGGTAGTCGTCGGTGGAAATGCCGATCACGGTGAATTGCTTGCCGCCCTTGCTGCGCGCCAGGCGCTCGAGCGAGCCCATTTCCTGCCGGCACGGGCCGCACCAACTGGCCCAGACGTTGATGATCAGCGGTTTGCCGCGGAATTCCGAGAGCTTGCGCGAGGGTCCCGAAAGCCCCTGCATGGTCGCCTCGCGCAGCGTGCCGCCAATCTCGACCTCGCCCGGCGTCTTCGCCTGCGCCAACGGCGACGCGCTGAGCAGGCAGAACAGCAGCAATGACAGAATCGATTTCATGCGCAGAAGTCTACCAGCCGCGCTATCCCGGATGTGGGTCCTTGCGGGCGTGCTCATAGAGCGGCAGCACGCGCGGCAGATTCTTCTGTATGTCCGCAATGCGGGACTTGCCCGAGGGGTGGGTCGAGAGCCACTGCGGCGGTGCTCCCTTGCTGGCGGCACCCATTTTTTGCCACAAGGTGACACCGGTCCTCGGGTCGTAGCCAGCCCGGGCGGCCAGTTCCATGCCGACCAGATCGGCCTCTGACTCATCCTCGCGGCTGAATTCCAGCGTCAGCAAATTCGCGCCGCCACGCGCCAGTCCGTCGGTCAGGCGTGGATCAACGCCAAGGACGCCCGCCGCCAGGGCGCCGCCGATGCGCGCCGCGCCCTGCGTGACCGCGTTCTTGGCCATGCGTTCGCGGGCGTGCTCGCGCAGTGCGTGGGCAATTTCGTGCCCCATGACCATCGCCACTTCGTCATCACTGAGGCTGAGCTGTTCCAGGATGCCGCTGTAGAAGGCAATCTTGCCTCCTGGCATGCAAAAGGCGTTGACTTGGCGGCTGCCAATCAGGTTGACCTCCCAGCGCCAGTTGATCGCGCGCGGGTTCCAGGCCACGGCAAAGGGAATGATGCGCTGGGCAATGGCGCGCAGGCGCCTGACTTGGGGGTGGTCCTTGCCGGCCAGTGCGTTCTTGCCGGCGGCCTGTTGCAGCATTTGCGCGTACTGCTGGAGCGCAGAGCGCTCCACGCCTTCGGCCGGAACCAGCCTGCTGAACGCCGAGTTGGCTCCCACTTCGACACCCTCGCGGGCGATCACCAGCGGCGTCACCACAGCTGCCGCTGCCAGCAGCAGCGGGGCAAGCCAGCGCTTGCGCCGGTCGGGGTGAGCCCGGCCCGCGTTGCTTTGTTGAAAGGGCATGTTTTGTCTCAGGAGGAATAGGGGGGCCACGCGTATTATTCACGCATGAGCGCAAGTGCATCCGGCTCAGGCCAATTCAAGCCCAACTGGCTTACCACTTTGAAAGTTTGCGGGGACCACGCTCCCATTTACTTAACTTTACGACTGCTTCAACCGTGAAGGGGCGCGCTGCCCTAGACTGCGGCCATGAGCCAACACCTGCTGATGATCGAGGACGATGCCCGCCTGGCGAAGATGGTCGGCGAGTACCTGGGGCAGTCCGGGTTTGAACTGAACCACGCCGGCGACGGCCAGAGCGGACTGCTGGCACTGCAGGCCAATCCGCCCGATCTGGTGATTCTCGACCTGATGCTGCCCGACATGGACGGGCTTGAAGTGTGCCGGCGCATCCGGTCCCTGCCCGGCGCCCTGGCGCAGATTCCCTTGCTGATGCTGACCGCCAAGGGCGACCCGATGGACCGCATCATCGGGCTTGAAATTGGTGCCGATGACTACCTGCCCAAACCGTTTGAGCCGCGCGAGTTGCTCGCGCGCATTCGCGCCGTGCTGCGCCGTCGCGGCGAGGGTCCGTCCCCGGTCAGCAAACAGCTGCGCTTCGGCACCCTGGAGATCGACCGCGACGCGCGAAGCGTCAGCGTGGCCGGCCAGGCCTGTGACCTGACCTCCTACCAGTTCGACCTGTTGGTGGCGCTGGCCGAGCGCGCCGGCCGCGTCCTGACCCGCGACCAGATCATGGAGGCCGTGCGCGGGCGCGAGCTCGACGCCTTTGACCGCTCGATTGATGTGCACATGGGACGCATCCGGGCCGCCATCGAGGTCGACCCCAAGGATCCCAAGCGCATCCTCACGGTGCGCGGCGTCGGCTACGTGTTTGCGCGACAGCAAGACTGACGGGCGCTGCGGATCCAGGCATGTTCCTCAAGAAGCTGTACACGCGTATCTGGCTTGCCGTGGTGTTGGCCGTGGCGGTGCTGACGTTTCTCGTGGGCTGGGCCTGGCGGCTGACGGTGGAGCCGCCGCTGCGCGACGTCGTCATTCGAAACGAGGCCGGACAAATCATCGGCAACGGTCATACGCGCAGAAGGCGCCCCCCCGGCGCCGGCATTGACGCCCGGGTGCCGGGCGAACCGCAGGCGCAGGCGCCCTCCTTCGGCCTGCAAAGCCAGGCCGGTAGCGGCCCTGAGTTCGTGGTCCTGATGCTTGATGGTCAAATTGTGCACATGCAGTTGCCGCGCCCGCCGCGCTCCCCGTGGAACCTGGCGCCGTACGGCTTTTTCTGGACGCTGGCATTGGTGGCGCTGGCGGTGGCCCTGGCAACCTACCCGATCATTCGCAAACTCACGCGGCGACTCGAATTGCTGCAAAACGGCGTTGAAAAATGGGGCGAAGGCAATCTCTCGGTCCGCGTATCGGAAGCGGGCCAGGACGAGGTTGCCTTCCTTGCCGCGCGCTTCAACCATGCCGCCCAGCGGGTCGAAAACCTGGTCAAGTCGCACGAATCGCTGCTGGCTTCGCAGAAATCGCTGCTGGCCAACGCGTCGCATGAACTGCGCTCGCCATTGACCCGCATCCGCATGGGGCTGGAACTGATGGGGACGCCATCGTCCCCCACCTTCAAGAACGAGATCGAACGAAATATTGCCGAGCTCGACCAGCTGATCGAGGAGATCCTGCTGGCCAGCCGGCTCGATGCGCGTGAAGCGGACCTGGGAACCATAGAACCGGTTGACCTGATCGGTCTGGCGGCCGAGGAGTGCGCGCGCGTCGGTGCCGAACTCGAGGTGCTGGCCGCTGAAGGCGCTGCCAGCCTGCAGGCCGACAACGCCTCTGGCATGCCGGTGCAGGGCGTCACCAAGTTGCTGCGGCGTGTCATGCGCAATCTGCTCGAGAATGCGCGCCGGCATGCCGCCGGTGATATCAGGGTGATCCTGAGCCGGACCGCGAGCCACGCCGAGATCCGTGTCTGTGATCATGGCCCGGGCGTGCCGCCCGACCAGCGCGAACGCATTTTCGAGCCTTTTTACCGTTTGCCCGGGGCCACCGAGCGTGACGGCGGTGTTGGTTTGGGGCTGGCCCTGGTCAAGTCCATTGCCATTCGTCATGGCGGCACTGTGACGTGCGAGAACCGGCCTGAGGGGGGCGCCTGTTTCGTTGTTTTGTTGCCACTCGAGGTCGATGGCAAGAACAAATTATTATCAAATAGCCAATAATTTTCGCTTAATTCGCCCCATATCCCCCAAATGGGGGATGGCGCCATTCGGTGGTGACAGCTAAAGTCGCCCCACTGCTGTCACACAGATCTCAAACCAATATTCCAACGAGTTCCTTTAGGGGAACTTTTCAGAGCCACTTTAGAGTGGCTTTTTTTTGTCGCGTCTCAGCCGACGCGCGTCTGGGCGCCGAGGTCATGGATGCCTTGCAGCACCCTGGCCGGCGCGATGTCTCTAAGGCAACGGCAATGCCCGAGCGGGCATTGGCGCTCGAAGCAGGGTGCACAGTCCAGCGGCGGCAGGTAATCGGGGTCGTTCTTGAGCCACAGCACAGCGGCCCGGGCATTGAGCGGGGGCGTGTGCAGGGGGCTGCTCGAGCCAAAGACGGCGACCTGCCTGATGCCGAAGGCGGCGGCCACGTGCATCAGGCCCGAATCGTTGCTGACCATGCACCTGGCGCCGGCAATGACGGCGAAGGCCTGGGCCAGTGAGGTTGCTCCCGCCAGGTTCAGGCACTGGCCCGCTTTCCTGGCATTGACCGCCATTGCGATTTCGTCGCACAAGGTAAATTCCTTCTCCGAGCCGAGCAAGACCACGGGAAGATCCAGGCCGAGCGCCAGTTCCGCAAAATGGGCCGCCGGCCAGCGCTTGGCGGGGCCGTATTCGGCACCCGGCGCAAAGACGTGGTAGCCGCTGGCAGGCAAGTCGAGCTGCGCCAGCGCGGCAGCGACGAGCGCGCCTTCGAGCTGCAATTGAGGCCGGTCTGCAGCCAGGTCGCTCTCGCCGCTGAGCGCCGAATAGAACGGCACCATCGATGCGCGCTCGCCCCTCAGTGGATTCTTCAGTCGCTGCGTCAGCAGGCCGACCCGTGCCTCGCCCAGATAGCCGATCCGCTTCGGGATGCCGGCCAGAAACGGGAGCAGAGCACTTTTCAGCGAGTTGGGCAGGACATAGGCGGTGTCGAAGCGACCCTTGAATTGCTGCGCCAGTTTGCGCCGCGCCTTCAACTGGAGGCTGCCGCGTGCAAATGGAAATTCAATCACCTCGGCCACCTGGGGCATCAGTCGATAGACCGGCGCCACCCATGGCAGCGCGCCCACCGCGAGGCGCTCGCCGCGCCCGGCCAAGCGGCGCAACAGCGGCTCGGTCATCACCGCGTCGCCGATCCACTGCGGCGCGATGATCAGGGAACCGGTGGCCGAACCCAATGCCTCAATGCCCGGAAAAGTGCTCGCCGGCCCTGAGTTTGTAAACGGTACCGCAGTAGGGGCATTTGGCCTGGCCATTGTGGGCCACGTCAAGGTAGACCTTGGGGTGACTGTTCCAGAGTTGCATGTCGGCCTTCGGACTGGGGCAATAGACGCCGCCCTGATGGTTCAGGTCCTTGGCAAGGAGTTCGATATTTGCTTGATTCATAAATTTCCCCAATCGCAAACCATCAGGTTTTCGTTAACCAGTGGAGGTATTTGGCATTGCGGCCGTTGACGATGTCGAAGAACGCGCTCTGGATCTTCTCCGTGATCGGGCCGCGCGATCCGCTGCCGAGTTCGATGCGGTCGAGCTCGCGGATCGGCGTCACCTCGGCGGCGGTCCCGGTGAAGAAGGCCTCGTCGCTGATGTAGACCTCGTCGCGCGTGATGCGTTTCTGGATGACTTCAAGGCCCAGGTCCTTGCAGATATGAAACACCGTGTTGCGGGTGATGCCGTTCAGGGCGCCGGCCGACAGGTCGGGCGTGTAGACCACGCCGTTCTTGACGATGAACAGGTTCTCGCCCGCGCCCTCGGAGACAAAACCATTGGCATCGAGCAGCATCGCTTCGTCGTAGCCTTCGTCGGTGACCTCCATGTTGGCCAGGATCGAGTTCGTGTAATTGCTGACCCCCTTGGCCTGCGTCATGGTGATGTTGACGTGGTGGCGCGTGTAGCTCGAGATCTTGACGCGGATGCCGCGCTTGAGTCCTTCTTCGCCGAGATAGGCACCCCAGGGCCAGGCCGCCACCATCAAATGGATGGTGTTGCCCTTGGGCGAGACGCCAAGCTTCTTGTCGCCGATCCAGACCAGCGGTCGCAGGTAGCAGGACTCGAGCTTGTTCTCGCGCACCACCGCCTTCTGCGCCTCGATCACCGCCTCCTTGCTGAAGGGCATGGCCATGCGAAGGATCTTGGCGCTGTTGAAGAGCCGCTCGGTGTGCTCCTCGAGCCGGAAGATCGCCGTGCCCCCGACCGTGTTGTAGGCTCGCACACCCTCGAAGGCGCCGCAACCGTAGTGCAGGGTGTGGGTCAGCACGTGGATCTTGGCGTCGCGCCAGTCCACCATCTGGCCGTCCATCCAGATCTTGCCATCGCGGTCAGACATCGAGGGGGGTTGCGGGCTCATGGGGTTTCCTTCCGAATTTGGGCTTGCATCGCATGCAAAGCGCCGATTTTACGAGGCTTGGCTGAAGTCCGGTCCGCTTGCCGGATCCGCGCCCTGAAGCGGGCGCAGCAGGTCCCATGTCGTGAGCCTGCCACGCAGGAACTCGCAACTGACCTGCGACTGCGCGCCATCGGTCCAGCGATACAGCTCGGGCTGGTCGTCTTTCGGACTGCGCAGTTCGCCCAGTGCCCGCGTCATGGCCACGACGTGCAGCAGGGTCATGCCGGTCCTCAGTTTGGCGTTGAGCATGACGGCACTGTCGACGTAGCCGACCGGTCGCTTGGCGGCGCGCTGGAGCACCTGCATCATGCGCGTGAAATGCAGCAGCAGCCACATCACCAGCAAGCCGACCGCGACGGCCACGCCCGCCCAGCCATAGGCGCGATAGGCCGCAATGACCAGCAGCACACTGGCGAGCGGGACAATGACTCTCTGGAATTGCATGCCGCGATTTTGACGCACTCTGCAGGGCGAGGCGACTCAAGCCCCATGCAATTGTTCAGACCAGACCGCGCACCACCTCCATCGCCTGCTCGATCCGCTCCACGGCGTGAATCGTCAGGCCTTCGATCGGCTTCCTGGGCGCGTTGGCCTTGGGTACCAGCGCCACGCTGAAGCCCAGTTTGGCGGCTTCCTTCAGACGCTCCTGGCCGCGCGGCGCCGGCCTGACCTCACCGGCGAGTCCGATCTCGCCAAAAGCGAAGAAGCCCTTGGGCAGCGGTTTGCCACGCAGGCTCGAGGTGATGGCCAGCAGCACCGCCAGATCGGCCGCCGGTTCGCTGATGCGCACGCCGCCCACGGCATTCACGAAAACGTCCTGGTCCATGCAGGCCACGCCGGCGTGGCGATGCAGAACCGCCAGCAGCATCGCCAGCCGGTCCTTGTCCAGCCCGACCGACAGGCGCCGCGGCGATGGCCCGCCGCTGTCCACCAGCGCCTGGATCTCGACCAGCATCGGTCGTGTGCCCTCGAGCGTGACCATGACGCAACTGCCCGGCACCGGCTCGTTGTGCTGGCTCAGGAAAATGGCGCTCGGGTTGGAGACGCCCTTGAGGCCCTTCTCGGTCATGGCAAAAACGCCGATCTCGTTGACCGCACCGAAGCGGTTCTTGATCGCGCGCACCAGCCGGAAACTGCTGTGCGTGTCGCCCTCGAAGTAGAGCACCGTGTCGACCATGTGCTCGAGCACGCGCGGGCCGGCCAGCGCGCCCTCCTTGGTGACGTGGCCGACCAGCACCACACTGACGCCACTGGCCTTGGCGGCGCGTGTCAGGTGCGCCGCGCATTCGCGCACCTGCGCCACCGAGCCCGGTGCCGAGGTCAGCTGATCGGAGTAGACAGTCTGGATCGAGTCGATCACGGCGATGTCGGGCTGCGCCGCATCAAGCGTGGCGAGGATGCGCTCGAGCTGGATTTCCGCCAGCACCTTGACCCTCGAATTATTCAAGCCCAGACGGCGCGCGCGCAGCGCCACCTGGGCGCCGCTTTCCTCGCCCGTCACGTACAGGCAGTTCTGGCCGCTGCGCTGCAGCGAATCGAGCGCCTGCAGCAGCAGCGTGGACTTGCCGATGCCCGGGTCGCCGCCGATCAGCACAACGCCGCCTTCGACCATGCCGCCACCGAGCACGCGGTCGAGCTCCTCGTGGCCGGTTGGCGTGCGCGCCATGTCAACCGCGTCAATGTCTCCCAGCGTCGCAAGCTCGGCGCTCTTGGCCAGCGAGGCGAACCGGTTGCGCGTCGGGGCCGCGCTCTCGGGGACCGACTCGATCAGCGTGTTCCAGGCATTGCAGCTCGGACACTTGCCCAGCCATTTGGGGCTGCTGCCACCGCAATCGGAGCATAGGTAGACTGTTTTCTCTTTGGCCATGCCCTCGATAGTACTGGATAAAACCACAGAGCCCGGCAGACCCGGTTTCAGTCGTTGGTCAGGCCGCTTGCCACATGGCCCGATGGCACATGCCTGGACGCCGAGGTTACATGACCGGTCTGGTCGTCAAAAAAGAAATCCGGCTCGAACTCGCGCAGGAACTCGCCTTTGGGCAGGCCGCCCAGGAACATCGCTTCATCGACCTCGATGTTCCAGTCCATCAGCGTGCGAATGGCGCGCTCATGGGCCGGCGCGCTGCGCGCCGTGACCAGCGCGGTGCGGATGCGCAGCCCCGGCGTGCCTTCGGTCTGCAGACGCTGCAGCGCGGCCAGCAGCGGTTTGAACGGGCCCGCCAGCAGCGGCTGGCGCGCCTTGGCCGACTCGTGCCTTTGAAAGGCGTCCAGGCCCTCAGTCTGGTAGATGCGCTCGGCCTCGTCGCTGAACAGCACGGCATCGCCGTCGAACGCTATGCGGACCTCGTGGGGATAGGCGCTGCCGGCGTGGGCGGATTGCGGATAGACCTGCGCCGCCGGCACGCCGGCCTCGAGCGCCGCGCGGACATCGCTCAGGTGCGTGCTCAGGAACAGGTTGGCGTGCAGCGGTTTGAGGTAACGCCAGGGCGGCTGGCCGCGCGTGAAGCTGCCGCGCTCGATCGCCAGGCCGTAATGGCGCGCCGATCGAAAAACGCGCATGCCCGAGACCGGGTCGTTGCGCGACAGGATGACGACCTCGACCGGCTGGTTGCCGCTTTCGGCGCGGTTGAAGGCCAGCAGCTTCTTCACCAGCGAAAACGCGACGCCCGGCTTGGCCGGCGTGTCCAGGCGCTGCAGCTGCAGCGCCATGTAGGCGCGGTCGTCGCTTTGCTCGAAGATCTGGTTCTCTTCCTCGAAGTCGAACAGGGCGCGGCTCGAGATCGCCACCACCAGTTTGCCTTCCAGCGAGGTGCTCATGATTGAAGGAACATCCGGTACACCGGGTTGCCGGTCTCCTCCACAGACGGGTAGCCCAGCGTCTTCAGGAATTTGTCGAAGACCGGATTGTCGGCCGGCGGCACCTGCAGTCCGACCAGAATGCGGCCATAGTCGGCGCCCTGGTTGCGGTAGTGAAACAGCGTGATGTTCCAGCCCGGGCGCAGCAGGCTCAGGAACTTGAGCAGCGCGCCGGGCCGCTCCGGGAAAACAAAGCGCAGCAGGCGCTCGTCCTGCGCCAGTTTGGAGCGGCCGCCGACCATGTGACGGATGTGCTCCTTGGCCAGCTCATCGTGCGTCAGATCCAGCGCCTCGAAGCGGTGCTTGCTGAAGTTGGCGGCGATTTTGGCCGACTCTCCCCTGCCGTGGGTCGTCAGGCCGACAAAGACATGGGCCTGCGACGCGTCGCTGATGCGGTAGTTGAATTCGGTCACGTTGCGCGGGCCGCCGGGCAGGTTGCCGATCAGCTCGCAAAAACGCTTGAAGCTGCCGCGTTCCTCGGGGATCGTGACGGCAAACAGCGCTTCGCGTTCTTCGCCGACCTCGGCGCGTTCGGCGACAAAGCGCAGGCGGTCGAAATTCATGTTGGCGCCGCACAAAATGGCGGCGTAGGTCTCGCCCCGGGTCTTGTGGCGGGCCACGTACTGCTTGATCGCCGCCACCGCCAGCGCGCCGGCCGGTTCGACGATGCTGCGGGTGTCGACGAACACGTCCTTGATGGCCGCGCAAACTGCATCGGTGTCGACGATGATGTAGTCGTCCACCAGCTTGCGCGCGGCCCTGAAAGTCTCCTCGCCCACCAGCTTCACGGCGGTGCCGTCCGAGAACAGGCCGACATCGCCCAGGGTGACGCGCTTTTTGGCCGCCACCGACTGCGCAAACGCGTCGGAGTCGTTCATCTGCACGCCGATCACCTTGATCTCCGGGCGCACCGCCTTGATGTAGTTGGCCACGCCCGAGATCAGGCCGCCGCCGCCGATCGCCACAAACACGGCGTCGAGCCGGTTCGAGCCCAGGCCCTGCA
>CAIMBE010000147.1 GCA_903839085.1 uncultured beta proteobacterium
GGTCAAAGTCGTAGCCCTGCAACTGGTCGTAGCAGGTGCCGCAGCTCACCACCACGGTCTTGATATCGAGGTAGTTCAGGGTGTTGGCCACGCGGTGAAACAGCACCCGGTTGTCGGTGATGATTTTCTCGGCCTTGTCAAACTCGCCGGCGCCGCGCTGCGGATAGCCGCAGCACAGATAGCCCGGCGGCAGCACGGTCTGCACGCCAGCATGCCAGAGCATGGCCTGCGTTGCCAGGCCGACCTGGCTGAACAGGCGCTCCGAGCCGCAACCTGGAAAGTAGAACACGGCCTCGGTCTCCGCGTTCGTGGTCTGCGGGTCGCGAATGATGGGAACGTAATCTTTGTCTTCAATGTCAAGCAGGGCGCGCGCCGTTTTCTTGGGCAGGCCACCGGGCATCTTCTTGTTGACGAAGTGGATGATCTGTTCCTTGATCGGCGCCGTGCCGACCGTTGCCGGTGGCGCCTTGGTCTGGCGGCGCGAAAGCACCTTGAACAGGTCCGAAGCAAAACGCTGTGCCTTGATCGCCACATTGACCATCACCGAGCGCGCCAGCCGAATGGTTTCCGGGTTGGTCGCGTTGAGCATGAACATCGCGGCTGCGCCGGCCGGGCGGAAGGTCTTCTTGCCCATCTTGCGCAGCAGGTTGCGCATGTTCATAGTGACATCGCCGAAGTCGATGTCCACCGGACACGGCGCCAGGCACTTGTGGCAGACCGTGCAGTGGTCGGCCACATCCTCGAACTCCTGCCAATGGGCAATGGAGATGCCGCGGCGCGTCTGCTCCTCGTACAGAAAGGCCTCGACCAGCAGCGATGTGGCCAGAATCTTGTTGCGCGGGCTGTAGAGCAGATTGGCGCGCGGCACATGGGTGGCGCAGGTCGGCTTGCACTTGCCGCAGCGCAAGCAATCCTTGATGCTGTCGGCGATGGCGCCAATGTCGCTTTGCTGCATGATGAGCGACTCGTGCCCCATCAGCCCGAAGCTCGGTGTGTAGGCGTTGGTGAGGTCGGCGCGAGCGGTCTGCGCAGCGCGCAGCAACTTGCCCTTGTTGAAGCGCCCTTCGGGGTCGACCCTGGCCTTGTACTCGCTAAACGGTCGCAGTTCTTCGTCCGTCAGAAATTCAAGTTTGGTGATGCCGATGCCATGCTCGCCCGAGATCACGCCGTCGAGCGAGCGCGCCAGCGCCATGATGCGTCTGACCGCACCGTGCGCCGCCTGCAGCATATCGTAATCGTCGCTGTTGACGGGGATGTTGGTATGCACATTGCCGTCCCCGGCATGCATGTGCAGCGCCGCCCAGACGCGACCCTTGAGGACGCGCTGGTGCACCGCCTCGCACCCGCGCAGAATGCCCTCGAACGCGGCGCCGCTGAAGATGTTCTGCAGCGGCGCGCGCAACTGAGTCTTCCAGCTGGCGCGCAGGCTGTGTTCCTGCAACTGGGGAAACAGCGCGTCGACTTCGCGCAGCCAGCCGGCCCACAGAGCGCGCACCTCGCCAATCAGCGCCTGCGCCTGCGCCACCCGGTCTTCCAGTAACTCAGCGGAGGGGATCTGCCTGGCATCGTCGTGCCGGCCCAAAGGCAAGTGCCCGCTGGCAAAAAAGCCTTCCAGTTCATCGCACAGGGCAATCTTGTTGCGCAGGCTCAGCTCGATGTTGATGCGCTCGATGCCGTCGGTGTATTCGGCCATGCGCGGCAGCGGGATCACCACGTCCTCGTTGATCTTGAAGGCATTGGTGTGCTTGCTGATGGCGGCCGTGCGCTTGCGGTCGAGCCAGAACTTCTTGCGCGCGTCGGCGCTGATGGCGATAAAACCCTCGCCGCTGCGCGAGTTGGCGATGCGCACCACCTCGGACGTGGCGCGCGCCACAGCGTCGGCGTCGTCACCCGCGATGTCGCCCACCAGCACCATCTTGGGCAGTCCGCCGCGGCGGGACTTGGTGGTGTAGCCGACCGCCTTCAGGTAGCGGTCATCGAGGTGCTCGAGCCCGGCCAGCAGCACGCCGGTGCGCTTCTGTTCGCTGAACATGAAGTCCTTGATCTCGACAATGCTGGGCACGGCGTCCCGCGCGTTGCCAAAAAACTCCAGACACACGGTGCGCGTGTGGGCCGGCTTTCGGTGCACGATCCAGCGCGCGCTGGTGATCAGACCGTCGCACCCCTCTTTCTGGACACCGGGCAGGCCGCTGAGGAATTTGTCGGTGACGTCCTTGCCAAGACCCTCTTTGCGAAACGCCCTGCCCGGAATATCCAGGCGCTCGGTGCGCAGCAGGGTCCTGCCATCGGCCGCAAAATAGTTAAGCTCGAAACTGGCGAGCTCGGCGTCATGAATCTTGCCCAGGTTGTGATTGAGCCGCGTCACCTCCAGCCACTGCGCCTGCGGCGTCACCATGCGCCAGCTGGCCAGGTTGTCGAGCGCCGTGCCCCACAGCACAGCCTTCTTGCCACCCGCATTCATGGCAATATTGCCGCCGATGCAGGACGCCTCGGCCGAGGTCGGGTCGACGGCAAAGACGTGGCCGCCGCGCTCGGCCGCGTCCGAAAC
>CAIMBE010000148.1 GCA_903839085.1 uncultured beta proteobacterium
CGCGTGGCGCAGGCCAATGTGACGGTGCTGCTCGAGGGGCCGACCGGCTCGGGCAAAGAGGTGCTGGCGCGTGTGCTGCATGAGTCATCTGCCGCTGCGCGCGGGCCGTTTGTCGGCCTGAACTGCGCCGCCATGCCGGAACTGATGATCGAAGACATGTTGTTTGGTCATGAAAAGGGCGCATTTACCGGCGCGCTCAAGGAGCACCGGGGCTTGTTCGAACAGGCCCAGGGCGGCACCCTGTTTCTAGATGAAATTGCCGAGATGCCGATCCATCTGCAGGCCAGGCTGCTTCGCGTGCTGCAGGAGCGCAGCCTGGTGCGGCTCGGTGGCGAACGCCTGATCGCGCTCGACGTGCGGGTAATTGCGGCCACCAACAAGAACCTGGTGGAGGCCATCGCGCAGCGCGAATTCAGGGAAGACTTGTATTTCCGCCTGAGCACTTTCAGGCTGCGCGTGCCCGCCTTGTTTGAACGCCCGGGCGATATCTTGCCGCTGGTCGCGCGCTTGCTGGCGCGCCAGGCAACGCCGGCTCAGGCCTACCGCGTCAGCGCCCAGGCGCAGGCTCTCTTGCTGTCCTATGCCTGGCCGGGCAATGTGCGCGAGCTCGAAAACGTGGTGCTGCGCGCGATGGTTCTTTGTGCTGACCACCTGATCACGCCCGCTCACCTGATGTTTGATGACCGGCTTGCGCTGACACCCGCGGCGCCGCCACAGCCGCTGCCACTGGCAGTCCTCGAGCCTGATGCGACGCAGCCTGAAACCGACTTGTCGGGTCTGCTGCCGCAAGGGCCGTGGCAGGCCGAGCCGCTCTCGGGCCTGGGCCTCCAGGCCAGCGTCAAGTGCAGTGAACAGCGCCTGATCCAGGCGGCCCTTGAGGCGACGCAGAGCCGCAACGCCGCGGCAAAGCAACTGGGCATCAGTCCGCGCACGCTGCGCTACAAACTAGCCAAGTTCAGGAATGTTTCCGAAGCCTTGGCAACGACACCTTGAAGGTCAACCATGATTGAAAAAGCCACCTCGACCGCCAATATTGCCTCTATGTTGCAGACCCTCAAAGCGCACCAGTCGCAAGCAACCGGGCAGGGCCTGGTCGCGCCATCGGAGGCCGCGCCGGAGAAGACGAACTTCTCCGACATGATCCGCCAGGCCGTCGGGCAGACCAACCTCAGCCAGATCGATGCGCAAAACACGGCGCAGGCCTTTGAGCGCGGCGAGGCGGTGCCCTTGACGGACGTGGTCCTGAAGATGCAGAAGGCCTCGCTCTCGTTCGAGGCCACCTTGCAGGTGCGCAACAAAGTTCTCAAGGCCTACGAAGAAGTCTTGAACATGCCGGTGTAAGGCTGATTCACAAAGGATTGCGACATGGCTACTGCAACTGCGACCGCTCCAACCACCAACTTCACCGCCGCAGGGCTGGGCGTGAACCCGCTGGCCACCAGCGCCGGCGCAGCGGCGCCGATGCAGCTTCCCGGGCCGAAACAAGGCGAGCTGAGCGCTGGCGGTTCGGGTGCGCTGATGCTTGCGCCAGCCGGTCCGTTTGGCGCCGTCAAGCAGATCCTGAATCAACCGGCGGTCAAGAAGTCGCTGCCGATGATGATGGTTGCGCTGGCGCTGCTGGCGTTTGCACTGGTCTACGCGCTGATGAATGCGCCGGCTTACCGCTCGGTGCTCTCGGGCGTCACCGAATCCGATCAGCAGGCTGCGTTTGAGGCGCTCAAGGCCGGTGAATTCAAGCCCGTGATCGATACCGCCAACGGTCAGATTACGGTGCCCGCCAGCCGCTACCACGAGGCGCGGCTCTACCTCGCCTCCAAGGGCTTGCCCAGGACGGCGCAGTCGGGCATTGACTCGCTCAAGGACCAGTCGGCGATGACCACCAGCCAGTTCATGGAGCAGGTCCGCTACAACGCGGCGATGGAGCAGGAGCTGGCGCGCAGCATCACCCAGATTGACTCGATTCAGTCGGCACGGGTTCATTTGGCGATCAACAAGCCATCGGTTTTTGTCCGTGACCGCACGCCGCCCAAGGCGTCGGTGGTGGTGACGCCTTTTGCCGGACGCATGGTCAGCCCGTCGCAGGTGCAGGCCCTGGTTCATCTGGTGGCCTCCAGCGTGCCGATGCTGACGCCGGAGAACGTGACCGTGGTGGACAACAACGGCAAGATGATCACAGAGGTGGCATCGGACGCGGCGATGGGCATGAGCGCCGGCCAGACCAAGCACAAGCAGAATCTGGAGGACCTCTATCGCCAGCGCATCATCCAGCTTCTTGCGCCGATTGTGGGCGATGCGAACGTGCGTTCGCAGGTCAACCTGACGCTTGATTTCAGCCAGACCGAGACCACGGTGGAAGACTTTGATACCCGCGACAAGGGTCCCAGGACCCGTTCCGAAGTCGTCAGCGAAGACCGCAACAGCGCCAAAGAGGCGGGCGGCGTACCCGGCACGCTGTCCAATACGGCGCCGGCGCAGCCAACAACGACACTCAGCACGGCGGCCAATCCGGCCAAGGCGCCCGAGGACCGATCCACCATTGCTGCTCGCAGCACCCGCAACTACGAGCTTGATCGCTCGGTGCGGCATACCAAGAGCGCTACCGGCGCGATTGAACGCCTGAGCGTGGCAGTGGTCGTCAACGAGCGCGCGCCGCTGCCGCAACCCAAGAATGACAAGGGCGAGGCGGTAGAGGCCAAGCCCAATCCGTACACGCCGCAGGAGCTTGAACGCCTGCAGGAACTGGTGCGGGGCGTGGTTGGCTACAGCGAAGAGCGCGACGACGTGGTGACGGTGGTGCAGGCGCGCTTCGAGCCCGAGTTGGTGGTTGACATGAGCGTGCCCTGGTACAAGGATGAGGCGCTGGTCAATGGCATCAAGAGCGCCATGCTGGGCCTGGTCTTCATCTCGTTCCTGATGCTGGTGGTGCGACCGGTTGTATTGCATCTGATGAACCGCGACAAGGTCGCGGCGCAGGAGGCCGCGAGTCTGCAGATTGCCAGTGCCCAGGCGCTGCTGTCCCTTGGCGACGAGTCCGGCAGTGGCGAGGCCGCCGCTGCTGGCGGTGCGCCGACAGAACAGGGTGAGACGCTCGAGCAGATGAAGGCAAAACTCAAACCCAAGAAGTCCAACATTTCAATGGAGATGCTTGACACCGCCAATACCTACGATGACAAGGTGGCTCTGGTGCGCATGATTGTTGCCGAGGACTCGGCGCGTGTGGCCAACGTCCTCAAGAGCATGATCAAGCTGGCCTGAGCCTTTCGGAGCAACACGCATGGCAGACAACACCAAAACCGAATTGCTCGACGAAGGCCTGGCCAAGGAATTGGCCACGATGTCGAGCACCGAGCGCGCCGCCGTGCTGATGCTGCTGCTCGGCGAGCAGCAGGCGGCGGACATCATCCGCTATCTCAATCCGAAGGAGGTGCAGGCCCTGGGCGCGTCGATGGTGGCGGTCTCCGACCTGTCGCAAGAGGCGGTCAATTCGGTGCTGGATGAGTTCGTGGCGACCATCAAGCGCCAGACCAGCCTGGGGCTGGGCACCACGGATTATGTGGAAAAGGTTCTCAAGCGCGCACTGGGCGACGACAAGGCCGCCTCGGTGCTGGGCCGCATCACGCCGGGGCACGGCAGCAAGGGTCTGGAGATTCTGAGCTGGATGGACGCGCGCTCGATTGCCGACATGATTCAGGACGAGCATCCCCAGGTGGTGGCCATCATTCTGTCGGTGCTGGAGCACGAAGTGGCAGCCGATGTGCTGATCTTCCTGCCGGCCGATTCGCGCGCCGAGGTGATGCAGCGGGTGGCCAGTCTTGAGACCGTGCAGCCGTCGGCGATGGAGGAGCTTGAGGCCATCATGAAGAAGCAGTTCTCCACCAACTCTTCAGCCAAATCCTCGAGTTTTGGCGGCATCAAGGCGGCAGCCAAGATCATGAACCTGACCAAGACCGACCTCGAGGCTTCGGTCATGAAGAGTCTGGGCGAGCTTGACGCGGACCTGACCCAGCGGATTCAGGACAATATGTTCACCTTCGAGAATCTGACCGGTGTCGACAACAAGGGCATCCAGGTTCTGATGCGCAATGTGGAGCCGGACCTGATGATGAGCGCGCTCAAGGGCGCCAATGAGGAGGTCAAGGAGAAGTTCTTCAGCAACATGTCGGAGCGTGCCCGGGGCATGTTCAGAGACGACATGGAGGCCAAGGGACCGATGCGCCTGGCCGACGTGGAGACTGCGCAGAAGACCATCATGCGCATCGCGCGCAAGCTCTCCGATGCCGGCGAACTGGTGCTGGGCGGCGGCGCCGACTATGTCTGAACTGGCACTGCCACGGGTCGCGAAGTCGCGCCCGGCCCGTGTCTGGCAGCCTTTGGAGTTGCCCATGGTGTCGGCGCTGCAACAGGGTTTTGTTCCGGCCCAGTGGGCGGCACCGTCATCGAGAACGTTCTGGCAGCAGGAGGTGCCTTCGGCGCTGGGTTCGAGCACGCAGCCGACAGCTTCGCAGGGGCTCGAAACCCCCGGCGCGGGCGATGCGGCGTCGTCGCCAGGGTCGGACGACAACGCGGCCGAGCCCGTACCCGAATGCGCCGCCGGTCCGACGCAGGAGATGCTCGAGAGCGTTCGCGCCCACGCCTATGCCCAGGGCGCTGCTGACACACGGCTCAGTCTGCAGTCCGAGACAGCGCAGGAGTTGCTTAACCTGCAGGCGCAGGACAGGTCGATGCTGGGGGCGCTGGAGGCGGCTCTTCAACAACTCAAACGCAGCCCGCAGGATTATTTTGAGCCGCTCAAGCGCCTGGCCCTTCATCTGGCCGAGCAAATGGTGCTGGCCGAACTGAGCCTGGACGGCAAGGCGATCGAACGGCTGGTGCAGCGCTGCGTCGATGAACTGTCGTCGCACGACGAATCGATGATTCTGGTTGAGCTTCACCCGGCCGATCTGGCTTTGCTCGAGGCGCTGCGCGAGCGACTGGGCCTGAACCGGGGTCAGCCACTCAAATTCAAGGCCGATGCCTCCCTGCTGCCGGGCAGCGCGCGGGCCAGTGCCAACGACGCCATGGTGCAGGACCTGATCGA